>DATJAC010000036.1:0-7502 GCA_035516655.1 Alphaproteobacteria bacterium
CGGGAGGCGACGATTTATCGCGGGGCTGCGCGCCTAATTCGCCGAGGGTGCTGACACAACCGCATCGCGCGTGCGCATGGAGCGCTTGAGCTTCTCGAGCGCCTTGTGCTCGATCTGGCGGACCCGCTCCTTGCTCACCCCAAGCGTGAGGCCGAGGGCCTCGAGCGTGATCTCCTCCTCCTTGAGATGGCGCTCGCGGATGATGTGGCGCTCGCGTTCCGAGAGCTCGGCAAGGGCGCGCGCGAGCATGCGTCCTCGCACCGCGGCATCGCGCGTCTCGCCCACGCTTTCCTCAGGCGACGGCCGGCCGTCGGCAAGGAAGTCCTGCCATTCCGCCGTGTCGGGGCCGCCGTGGGGCGCATTGACCGAAACATCGCGCCCCTGGAGCCGCATTTCCATGGCGGACACCTCGTGGGGGGCGACATCGAGCGCCGCCGCAACCGCGAGGGTCGTCTCGTGGCCGAGATGGCCGTCTCCGCTATGGCCCAGGCGTGCGCTCAGGCGCCGTAGATTGAAGAAGAGCGTCTTCTGTGCGGCCGTCGTGCCCGTGCGCACGATCGACCAATTGCGCAAGACGAAGTCCTGGATGGCGGCACGGACCCACCAGCTCGCGTAAGTGGAGAAGCGCGTGTTGCGCGCTGCATCGAAGCGCCCGGCCGCCTGCATGAGACCGAGGCTGCCTTCCTGGATGAGATCGGGGAGCGGCAGGCCATAGCCGCGGAAGCGCACGGCCAGGCCGATCACAAGACGCATGTGGCTGGTGACGAGCTCGTCGAGGGCCGTCTGGTCCCCTTCCCTGCGCCAGCGCGCGATGAGCTCGAGCTCGCGCTCGCGCGTGAGGAGGGGTGCTGCCATCGAGCTCTGCATGAAGCGATAATCCGCGCCGTGCGATGAAGTCGAATATGAAGCCGTCATTCCTGACCTTTCCTGCCGCCGCCGCTTGGCCCATTGGCCCAATAGACCTAATACGCGGCATCGCGCCCGATAGTTCGCTCCGGCGGGTCAAATATCCGTGATTTAATTGAGACCGGCCCGCGCGGCGGGTGCGGTCCGCGCGGCGGGAGCGGCCCGCGCGGCGGGAGCGGCCCGCGCGGGCCGCTCAGAGCAGGCTCGGCTCGGCCAGATCGGGCGCGATGCAGAGGGCATCGTCGAAGCGCACGCTGTTGACCCGGGTCGAGACGGGATAGGCCAGCATCGCCGCCGCCGGATAGGGCTTGAGGAGGGCGAGGGCGGCCCCGGTCGGGGTCGCCGGATCGAGCCAGGCCGCATGGTCCTCGGCCGCGAGGATCACGGGCATGCGCTCGTGGATGGGGCGGAGGAGCTCGTTCGCCTCGGTCGTGACGATGGTGCAGGACTCGATCGCCACACCGTCCGCCGCCTTCGCCCAATGCTCCCACAGGCCGGCGAAGGCGAAGAGCGGAAGGGCCTCGGGGGACCCACCCGTAAGCCCGATGCGGTAGGGCCGCTTGCCGCGGGGGGTGGCCTGCCACTCGTAAAAGCCGTCGGCCGGCACCAGGCAGCGCCGCGCGCGGAACGCGGCGCGAAAGGAGGGCTTCTCCGCCAAGCCCTCGGCGCGCGCGTTGATCAGCCGGTTGCCGATCGTGGCATCCTTGGCCCAGAACGGGATCAGGCCCCAGCGCACGCTCGCGAGCTCCCGCGCAGCCTCGCGGTCGAGCCGCACGATGGGCACTTGTTGGGTAGGGGCAATGTTGTAGCGCGCCGGCAGATTGGGCAGCGGGCCCGCGAAGCCGAAAAGACGCCGCATCGCCTCGGCCGGCGTGGTGAGCGAATAGCGTCCGCACATGGCGCGAATTTCACCGCACGAGCGGCAGTCTCTCTCGATCTAAAAGGTCTTTTTGGAGATGCCCTGCCGCTTATCGCTGGCGGCTTGCGAGTGCTTCGCCATCATGCCGAGGAAAACGTCGTAGACCTCGAGATACTGGTCGTAGGTCGACCCTTTGCCGCCGCACGTCGAAGCGGTAAAGATTGCTGCCACGATCTTGTCCGCATCTGTCATTGCTCACACCCTGTCTATGCTGCTGATGCCTCTCCTACCAAGGCGAGCGGAGGATCAGAGGCCGAGCCCCGCAAGCCGTACCGGCTGCCGTTTGGCACCCCAGCGACCGGGCCGCAGCTCGAACTCTCCGGCACAGCGCTCTCCGCAGGCGGCACAGCGGCCCTCGGCCGTCAAATTCCAGGCGCCCAGCTCGTACCAGTCGCGCTCGATGAGGAGCCCGCCGCAGCCGTGGCAATAGGTGCTCCCGCCGGCACGATCATGCACGTTGCCCGTATAGACGTAGCGCAGGCCGCAGTCGAGGGCGATGCGGCGCGCGCGGGAAACGGTCGCGGGCGGGGTCGGCGGGATGCCGCGCATCTTCCAATCGGGGTGGAAGGCGGTGAAGTGGAGCGGCACGTCGGCGCCGAGCTCAGCCGCGATCCAGCGGCACATCGCCTCGGTTTCCGCCGGCGAGTCGTTCTCGCCCGGGATCATCAGGTTGGTGATCTCGAGCCACACCTTGGTCTCATGCTTGAGATAGACCAGGGTCTCGAGCACGGCCGCGAGTTCGCCCGAGCAGATGCGCTTGTAGAAATCCTCGCTGAAGGCCTTGAGGTCGACGTTCGCCGCGTCCATGTGCCGGTAGAACTCGGCGCGCGGTGCCGCACACTGGTAACCAGCTGTCACGGCGACGGACTTGATGCCAAGCGCGCGGCAGGCGTCCGCCACGTCGATCGCGTATTCGTGGAAGATGACGGGGTCGTTGTAGGTGAAGGCGACCGAGCGGCAGGCAAGCGCCGAGGCGGCACGGGCGATCGCAGCGGGCGAAGCGGCGTCCGCCAGCGTATCCATCTCGCGCGACTTGGAGATGTCCCAGTTCTGGCAGAAGCGGCAGGCGAGGTTGCAGCCGGCCGTGCCGAAGGAGAGCACCGGGGTGCCGGGCAGGAAATGGTTGAGCGGCTTCTTCTCGATGGGATCGATGCAATAACCCGAGGAGCGGCCGTAGCTCGTCAAGACGATGGCGTCGCTTTGCCGCGCGCGCACGAAGCAGAGACCGCGCTGCCCCTCCTTGAGCTTGCAGGCGCGCGGGCAGAGGTCGCACTGGATGCGCCCGTCGGCAAGCGGGTGCCAGTAGCGCCCCTCGATGCCCGCGATCGCCTCCTTTGCCGCTTGGTCCTCGCTCATGTCTATAATTTCGCTCATCTGTCTATAATGTGGCCCTGGTGCCCGGCCCACCACTCGCGCCAGCGCCCAGGGGTCACTATATCAATTGATGTCCGCGGTATGACGCTTATATGGGGAGGGGCTTGCGCTTGCGCAATGCGACTCGCCAGGCGGCCCGAACGAGGAAGACGACGATGAGCGTGCGCGCACCGGCCGTGGCCGGCCTCTTCTATCCGGACGACCCGCAGCACCTCGCGCGGGCGGTCGCGGAGTATCTCGCCGACGCCGAGGCCGGCGATGCGGCGTCCGCGGCCGTTCCCAAGGCCGTCGTGGTGCCCCATGCGGGCTTCGTCTATTCCGCCCCGGTCGCGGCTTCGGCCTATGCCCGGCTGCGCCCGCTCAAGGGCCGCCTGCGCCGCGTGCTGTTGCTCGGGCCGGCGCATCGCGTGGCCATCCGCGGCCTGGCCGCATCGGGCGTGGACGCCTTCGACACCCCCCTTGGCCGCCTTCCCGTCGATCGCGAGGCGATCGCGCGCATCGCGGCCCTCCCCCAGGTCACGGTGAACGACGAACCGCACCGGCTCGAGCACTGCCTCGAGGTGCAGCTGCCCTTCATCATTGCCTGCCTCGGCAGCGTCCCCATCGTCCCCCTCGTGGTCGGCGAGGCCAGTGCGGCGGAAGTGGCCCAAGTCATCGAGATGCTGTGGGAGGGGCCCGACACCCTCGTCGTCATCAGCTCGGACTTGAGCCATTATCACGACTACGAAACCGCCCGCCGCATGGACGCGGCCACCTCCGCCGCCATCGAGGCGCTCGATGAGGACCGCATCGGCTGGGACGATGCCTGCGGCCGGGTACCGATCTCGGGCCTCTTGCGCGTCGCCCGCAGGCGCGGCCTCAGGGTGCGGACGATCGATCTGCGCAACTCGGGCGATACGACGGGGCCCAAGAGCGAGGTTGTCGGCTATGGCGCCTATGTCTTTGCCTGAGCCCTCCCTGTCCGACGCCGGAGCGGTGGGCCACGATGCCGCCCTCCTCGCGCGCCACGGCGCCTCGCTCCTCGCCTTGGCGCGCCGAAGCATCGCCTGGCACCTCGCGGAGGGGACCACGATGGCCTACCCCCTCAGCGGCCAGCCGCACGAGCTCCGGGCCCGGCGTGCCGCTTTCGTGACGCTCAGCCTGGAAGGGCGGCTGCGCGGCTGCGTCGGCACCCCCGTCGCCTGGCGCCCGCTCGTCGAAGACGTGATCGACAACGCCGCCGCCGCCGCGGTCAAGGACATGCGTTTCGAGCCCTTGGCCCTGGCCGAGCTCGAGCATGTTGCCATCGCCCTCTCGCTGCTCTCCCCGCCGGCCCCCCTCGCGGTCGAAAGCGAGGAAGCGCTCATCGCCGAGCTCGTGCCGGGACGCGACGGGCTGATCCTGAGCGAGGGCAGCTGCAAGGCGATCTTCCTGCCGCAAGTGTGGGAGCATCTCGCCGAGCCGCGCGACTTCCTCGCCCAGCTCAAGCTCAAGGCCGGCCTGCCCGAGACTCATTGGTCCCGCTACCTCGCGTTCCAGCGCTTCACCAGCACCTCCGTCGCCGAGCCGGGCGCGCCGCGGCACTGATCTGGGCGGCACCGGCCGCCCGGCGGCGCCGGCCGCCCGGCGGCGCCGGCGCGTACAGCAGCAACGGGCCTTTACATCGCGTGCCTTTCTCCCCAAAGTGCCGGCATATGCCTGCAACGAGTAAGACTCCATGAGCCAACCCAAGACCTTGCTGCAAATGGCCGGCGTCGCCGCGACGCCGAGCCGGCTCGAGGACGCCGCCCTCATCCTCATCGACTGCCAACGCGAATACGTCGACGGCAAGCTGCCGCTGCCGGGGGTGCGGCCGGCCCTCGAGGAGGCCGGGCGCGTGCTGGCCCTTGCGCGCAAGAAGGGCACGCCGATCATCCACGTGGCGCATCATGCCCCGACCGCCGGCGGTGCCTTCGACCCTGCGGGGCCGGGCTCCGAGATCGTCGATCCGGTGCGCCCGCAAGGCCGCGAGACCACCGTGATCAAGGGCAAGCCGAATGCTTTTGCCGGCACCGACCTCGATGCCCGCCTCAAGGCGCTCGGCAAGAAGGAGCTCATCGTGGTCGGCTTCATGACGCATATGTGCGTGAGCTCGACCGTGCGCGCGGCCCTCGACTTGGGCTACCGCTGCACCGTCGTCGCCAACGCGGTCGCCACGCGCGATCTGCCGGACGGCCGGGGCGGGGTCGTCGCCGCGGAGACGCTGCACCGGGTCGAGCTCGCCGGCCTCGCCGACCGCTTCGCCACCGTGGTCGACGACTCCTCCGCCTGGGGCGGCTAGAGCGAGGTGTGCCGGCCTTGGAGCGCGCCCTCCTCCTCGCCGAAGTCGTGCGCCTCGCCGCGACGGCGGGCGAGCGCATCATGGCACTCTATCGCGCCGGCTGCACGGTCGAGCGCAAGGCGGACGCGAGCCCGGTAACGGCCGCCGACCGCGAGGCCGAGGCGATCATCCTGGCGCGTCTCGCCGTACTCACGCCCGACATTCCGATCCTGTCGGAGGAGGATTGCGCGGCCGGAAAGACGCCAGCGCACGGCCCGCGGTTCTGGCTCGTCGATCCCCTCGACGGGACGAAGGAATTCACCGCAGGGAT
This sequence comes from Alphaproteobacteria bacterium, assembly GCA_035516655.1. Lineage (GTDB taxonomy): Bacteria > Pseudomonadota > Alphaproteobacteria > JACZXZ01 > JACZXZ01 > DASPPM01. The sequence goes on from DATJAC010000036.1 coordinate 5,809, forward strand.
CGGCGAGTTCACCGTCAACATAGCGCTTGTCGAGCACGGCGCTCCCGTGCTCGGCGTCGTGCATCTCCCCGTTCCGGGCGAGACCTACGCCGCCACCGTCCCTGGAACGGCAACCCAGCGCGCGAAATCCGGCCGAACCCGCCCAATCGCGGCGCGGATGCCCGCACCGGACGGTCTCGTCATGCTGACCAGCCGCTTTCATGTCGACGAGGCAAGGCTCGCGGCCTTCCTCGAGGGCTACCTCGCGCGCACGGGCGAGCGTATCAAAGGCCGTGCCACTGCCGGCAGTGCGCTCAAGTTCTGCCTGATCGCCGCGGGCGAGGCCGATTTCTATCCGCGCCTGGGGCCGACCATGGAATGGGACACCGCCGCCGGCCACGCGGTCGTCCTGGCCGCGGGCGGAAGGGTCGAGACCCTCGAGGGCGGGCCTTTGCGCTACGGCAAGCCCGACATCCGCAACTCCGATTTCATCGTGCGCGGCCGCTGACGCCCGCCGCGGGAGAGTCGATCCCGCTCAGGGCCGGATCGCGGACGAGGACGTTCTCCGCATAGAGTGCCGCGATCTCGGCCGAGGACAAGCCGAGGAGTGCCCGCAGCACCTCCTCGTTGTGCTCGCCCAGAAGGGCAGCGCGCAAATCGCGCCGCTCCGGCCAACGCGAGAACTTGACGGGCATGCCCGGAATGTCGAACTCGCCGATGAGGCGGTCCTTCACGCGCCGCACCGTGCCGCGTCCGCGCAAATGCGGATGAGCCATCGCCTCCTCGAGCGCCAGCACGGGAGCGCAGGGCACGCGCTCCTGCTCGAGTGCCTCGATCGCGGCGTCGCGCGAGGGAAAGCGGGCGAGCCACGCCTCGATGACGGTCTTGAGGGCCTCGTTGTTGTCGCGCCGCGCGCGCGGGTTGGCGAAACGCGGGTCCTTGGCGAGCTCGGGCATGCCCATGGCCTTGACCATCTGCAGCCATTGATGCGGCATGACCATGATCGAGATGAAGTCCTCGCCGCGGCAGCGGAAGACGCCGGTCGGGCCGCCGTCGGGGTGGAGCGAGCCGCTGCGCTTGAGGCCGGGGCCGGGACCGCGCAGGGAGACTCTCGGCACGTTGACCTCGTGCATCTGGAAATAGGTATCGATGAGGGTGCTGTCGATATACTGCCCCTGGCCCGTGCGCTCGCGATGGAGAAGGGCGAAACCGACCGCCATGGCGGCGGCGACGCCGGTCGCGGAATCGCCCATGGCGAGCGGAAACTGCGCCGGCCCGCGATCCGGCTCGCCGATCAGGCCGGTGATGCCGGCGTAGGCCTGGGCCATGTAGTCGTAGCCGGGCTTGGCGCTCAGCGGTCCTTCCTGCCCGGCCATCGAGATCGAGCACATGACGAGGCCGGGATGGAGGCGCTCGAGCTCGGCGTAGGCGAGGCCCATGCGCGCCACCACGCCGGGGGCGAAATTCTCGACCAGCACGTCGACCTTGGGCACCATGGCCTTGAGCAATGCCAGGCCGCGCGGGTGCTTCACGTCGAGGGCGAGGCTCTGCTTCGAGTGATTGTGCTGGAAGTAATAGGTGCTCTGCGAGCTCGAGCTCAGCGCCGGGTCGCGCGGCTTGAGACCGGCTATGCGGCCGCGGTCGCCGTGGGGGGCCAACTCGACCTTGATGACCTCGGCACCGAGCTCGGCGAGGATGCGGCTGCAGGTGGGGCC
>DATJAC010000037.1:0-15881 GCA_035516655.1 Alphaproteobacteria bacterium
TCGCGTGCGGTGCCGCGAATGCGCTCGGCGAGCCCCCGCGTCTCGCGCGCGTCGAGGCCGAGGGCGATGTTCTCGGCCACGGTCAGCGATTCGAAGAGGGTGAAATGCTGGAACACCATGCCGATGCCGAGGCGCCTGGCCACGGCGGGGCTTGCGATCTCGACGGCCGCCCCCTCCCAGAAGAGTGTGCCCTCGTCGGCACGGACGACGCCATAGATGATCTTGACGAGCGTGCTCTTGCCCGCACCGTTCTCGCCGAGGAGCGCATGGATCTCTCCCGGCAGCACGTCGAGATCGATATGATCGTTGGCGAGGCATTCGGGGAAACGCTTGGTGATCCCCCGGAGCGCCAGTCTCGGCGGCCCTCCCGCGCCATCGGCCTGATGCTGCGTCATGCGGGTGCGACGTTCCTTCCTTGTTGCGCCCGTGCTCTCGCTCAGCGCGGTGCGGCCGCCGCGTTCACGCGGAAGAGCCGCAAGTCGCTCTTCGTCCCGGCCGGCCAGGGCACGGGCGCCAGCCATGCCGGCGCCTCGCCCAGCGCCAGGCGATCCTCGAGCGTTTCATCGTCCGGCTTGACGCCCGCGCGCGCCTTGACGGGCCAGTTGCACGTCAGGACGTAGGCGACCCCGCGGCGCGCCAGGATGGCGTAGGCCCGCCCTTCGTCCGTGCCGGTCATGAAGGCAAAGACGTCGTGGAGACCCTGGACGTTCAAGTGATAGGGGCCAGCCACGACCCGGTCGGTGGTCCAGTAGAGGACCTCGGGGGCTTGGTCGGGGGCCGTCATGACGATGAAATCGCTGCCGTGCATGAAGGTCGGATCGTTGAGTGCGGCGGCGACGCGCCGCACCCGGCAGTCGGGCGGTGGCGGGGCCGGCGAGCTCTCCGCAAGCGACATTGCGCCCGCGAGCATGATCGGGCCGATAAGAAGAAGCGTCATCGCGAACGCGCGCGCGAGAAGCCGTAACGGCGTCGGCGGCGCGTGACGATCTATCAAGGCGCCGACGCGGAGCGCGAGCACGGCGATGGGCAGGGCTGCGAGTACCTCGGGATGGATCGCGAAGCTGGAATGGAGGAGGCCGGGCAGGCTCAAGAGCGCAAGCATGAGGGCCACGGACGCCCAGCCGAGACGAGGTGCCGCCGTCCGCTCCCGCCACGCGAAGACGAGGGCCGCAAGGAGGCCCATGGCCGGCCCCGCCATGAAGAGGACAGCGCGGCTCGGACTGGCGTAGACCGGTTTCCCTTCCTGGATCCTGCTCCAGAACTGGGCGACGAGCTCGTCGCCGAATACGGCATGCACCGGCGAGAGCAGCATCGGGAAGAGGGTCGCGAGGCAGGCGAGCGAGAGCACGGCACCGCCCGCCCCGACAGCGAGACGCGCGCGCCATGCCGCGGACCTTTGCGGCGCCAGCGCAAGCGCTGCCGCGACAAGTGCGAGCAGGAGCGCAAAAACGACATAGACGATGGAAAGCCGCTCGAGGGCCGGGTCGAGCCAGCCGGCGTAGGGCGGATCGCAGGCGAGAAGTGCCGCGAGGGCAAGGGCAAGGGTCGCGGCAAAGCCCAGGTTGGCACGGCGCAGACCGCCGCCGCTGCGGATCCAGGCGAGCGCCATCAGCGCGGCACCCAGGCCGACCACAAGGATGCACTCGACGGTGAGCCAGAGGGCGAATGCCGCGGCAAGCCCCGCGCCAATGCCGTGGGCGAGGGCGTGCGGCGGCATCACGCTGCGCAGTGCCAAGCCCATGAAAAGGGTCCAGGCGACCACGATCGGAACATGGTAGGTCGCAGTTCCGACCAAGCCGTAATTGACGGCAAGCGGCGTCACCGCCAGCACCATGCCAAGGAAACGCCGCTCGCCCGCGTCCGTGACCGGACGCACTGCCCACACCGCCGTCACGACCAGGGCGAGAAGGGAAAGCGGGCCGAGGACGGGGGCCACGAGTGCGAGGGCCGCGGGCCATCCGGCGACGGCGGCGAGCGGTGCGGCGAGGGCGAGGAAGACGAGATCGTAGGCCTTCGTCCAGTGGAGCACCATGCCATAGGGCGCATTGTCGCGGGCAAGGAAGCCGCCGTGCCAGCTGCCGTCGGCGAGGATGCTCCGCAAGCGCACGACGTGCATGTAGCTGTCGGGATCGAGGAGATCGCCCCGCAGCACAGCGGGATGGACGAGGAAAAGAAAGCTTGCGAGCAGCAGGGCCGCAAGCGCCAGGCCAGGGAGAGCATCAAGAAGAAGCGCCCGCAGCTCGAGGGGGTGCTGGTCCGCGAAAGTCTCCGAATGCGCCAGCTCCATCCCCCGTTCCTCGAGCCCCTGCCGCGGGCCGTCCCCTCCGCGAGTCGCCGCGCGGTCGTCATGCGCGCATGCGGGTGCTTACGGCTCGCATCCGGTTCTAACACGCCTGCCTTCCCCGATTGGAGGAGGAAATCGCCGCAGGGGCCGGAAACGGCGCTTCCGCGGGAGGGACCTCGCAAGGGCGGGCAATCGTTGGGGGCCGCGCAAATGAACCATTCGGGCTTGGGGCGGTCAGCGCCCACGGATCGGCTTGTCCGTAAGGGCGAATTGGCTCATCATCTCGTCGCGATCCTGGTCATCCGGCGAATGTCGGTTTGTGGATTTCCCGTGCTTGGACGGCTGGAATATTGGCGCGAGCGCGACGAGGAGGTGGCGGTTGCATGACGACAATTCGCGATAACGTCGTGAGATTGATCTTCAAGGCGTGTCGGCCCCATCATCCCGATCTCAGCGATCATAGCCGCGCCCTCCTCGATAGCGGCCTTGATTCGCTTGATTACACTAATGTCCTGATGGCTGTTGAGGACCACTACAAGATCGCCATCGCGGACAAGGAGCTCGATAAGTTCGGTTCCGTGGACAAGATTGTGAGCTACCTCGAGGAGCGGGTCGGTACCTAAGGGAAGCGGCCCAAGCATTCTCTGAAAGGCGCGGTTGAACCTCGATAGCGCATCACATGTTCGAATGCTCTTCGAGCGGATGACGGCGCGCGCGGACGAGCCGGCGCTTTTTCGCGACGGCGCGGAAGTCAGCTTCGACGGTCTCCTGTCCCGCGTCGCGGCGTGGGAGCAAGATCTGCTGGAGCGAGGCATCGGCGCGGGCACGGTATGCGCGTTCACCGGCGATTATGCCCCGGACACCATAGCGCTCATGCTGGCGCTTATGCGCCTTGGAGGAATCTCGCTTCCCCTGACCCAGGCCGCAGAACGAGAGATACTCGAGTTGTTGGCGATTTCGGGCGCCCAGTGGCTGATCCGGTTCAGCGACAGCCTTGATCGCGCCGGAGCGTCCGTCGAGCCGCTCGGCGCTCCCGCTCAAAATGAGCTCATCGAGCATTTCCGTGCCACGGGCCACCCCGGGCTGATCGTATTCACCTCCGGTTCCAGCGGGCGACCGAAAGGAATCCTGCACGACTTCGACCGGGTGCTCGGCAAGTTCGCCGCTAAGCGTCCTGGTTGGCGCACAATTTTGTTCCTGACGATCGACCATTTCGGCGGCATCAACACGCTCATGGCGTGCTTGGCGCATGGCGGAGTCGGCATTTGCGTGCGGCAACGCACACCCGATATCGTGTGCGGAGCCGTTGCGTCGGCACGCGCCGCACTCTTGCCGACGACGCCGACCTTTCTCAACATGCTGCGTGCGTCCGGTACCTGGCGCCTCCACGACCTGTCGTCGTTGCGGCTCATCACTTATGGAGCGGAGCCGATGCCGGAGGCAACGCTCGAGTGGATCGGCGCAGCTTTGCCGCATGTCGAACTAAAGCAGACCTACGGCCTTTCGGAGCTCGGGGTCCTGCATTCGCAATCTCCGGAACGGCAGTCCCTTTGGCTGCGCGTCGGCGGGCACGGGTTCGAGACCCGGATCGTGGACAATGTGCTGCATATCCGGTCGGAGTCGAACATGGTCGGCTACCTCAATGCGCCGAGCCCCATCGACGCGGACGGTTGGATGAATACCGGGGACATGGTCGAAATGCGCGACGGCATGGTCCGGTTTCTCGGCCGCACCTCCGAGGTCCTCAACGTGGGCGGCCAGAAGGTCTTCCCGGCCGAGGTCGAGAACGTGCTGCTCGGTGCGGAAGGAGTCGTTGAGGCGACCGTATTTGGCCGGCGCCATCCCTTGCTCGGTCAGGCGGTTTGCGCGCGCGTATCGCTGTCGCAGGGAGAAGACGCCGCCGCGGCGGCTCAGCGGCTGCGGCTCTATTGCTTGGAGCGGCTCGCCAAGTTCAAGGTGCCGTTGCGGATCGAGGTGGTCCAGCATTCAGCCCAGACCAACGAGCGCAGCAAGAAGGTCCGCCTGGCGGGCGAGGGACCGTCCGCGGAGTAGCAGTTGATGGATCCCTCAGTAGAGGAGGATCCCGTTGAATACACAACCCGCGCATTTCCCGTATTCGCCCCCTAAAAGCCCGACATGTCGGCCCGAGAGGCGGCGTGAGGGCGGCCAAAACGCGGTAGTCGCAGGCAAATTCCAGCTCCACCCGCACCCTACCAGCCAGCCGGCCAAGAAATGGCCGGGCTCACGATTGAGCGAAAAGCAAAAATGCATTGTACATACTCGGCCATAACCTCGTACTATTACCCATCATTTTAGCTGTCGGGCAGACGCCGGCGAGGGACCGGCCAGGAGGCGTACGATGGCCAACACGCAATTGAAGCAAAAACGCGCAACAGTGGCGCAAAATCGGGGCGATGGCGGCGCCACGCCGCCGGATGATTTCGCCGGCGAGATGTCGAATATCCTGCGCTCCATTGCCAATGGCTATGGTGCGAACAAACGACTGGCGCCGATCACCGACAGGCACCCGACGACCATCGGGCGTTATCGCCATGGAAGTTGCCCAAAGGCATGGTACGATCTTGTGAGGCTTGCAGGCAGCTATCCCGAGGTGCTCGAGCTCGTTCTGCGCCGGTCAGGCCGGCACGACCTGGCCGAGCGGGCGCGGCAGGGTACTTCGGAAAAGAATCTCGACGGCGCGCTTCCCAAGTTCCTTGAGCGCATGATGGCGAAGCTTGCCGGCGAGGCGATGGGAGATCGATGGTTTTGGGCCACCGACGTCGGCGACGTCGAGCATGCCCCGGCAGGACATGCCGAGTATGCGCGGCGCAGCCTCGGTCTGTCGAAGCTCAATCCCACCGACCAGGCCGCCTACGTGATGCGCAATCTGGGCTGGATTGCCATTACGTTGCGGGCGGACCGGACGGTGGTGCTGGCATATAACGACCTCGCCGTCGATAGTGTCGCGGCAACCCGCGCTTACGAGTGGCTGCTTTCCGAACAGGGTGCCATCGCGTCGGTGCAACGTCGCGTAGAGGTCGACGACCAGTGGATCGAAGCGACGCATCCGAGCGTCGCCTCCGCGATCGCGGCGCTCGAAACACTGCCGAGCATGGGGCCTCGCCGTAGAGATTTCAAATGGCGGACCGAGCGCCTTCCTCTCGACGACATCAAGAGCAAGCGCATTGGCGCCCTGCTCGGGGCCACGCGTCTGACCAGGCGTCAGCCGGGACGGCTACCGCAAATCGCCGCGCGCTTGGGCCTCCTCGATTCCTCGGCTTTGCTCCGTGTCGAGGGCGACAACGTGACGTCCCTGTGGGTGGGATCGCACCTCGGAGTCCATGGTTCCACGGTCATGGGCAAGAACCTGCGCGAGCGCGCGGACCTCCGCTACGCCGAGATGGTGCGCCTTCACGTTCTCGGCGCGGTTGGGGAACCGGACGGAACCTACTATCACAATGTCGTGTCGATGGATGGTCGTGGCTATGAATATGTGCGCCTTGCCCTCGCGGACCCCGCGGATCGCAGCGGCGCGCAACTGGTCCTCACAACCGCCGAGATAATCAGGGAGATCCCATTAGCAAACGACGGTTGAGAAGCCATGGACCATTATCAGCAATACTTCCGCTTCACCAGACAGGGAATCGACAGAGACATACACAGAATGGCCTCCCGCACTTTGGTTCCGCCGCTCGTGCGCGCGCTCGAGCACATGGATTTGGAACCGCGGGCCACCCACGACTTCGCTCACCTTGTCCGCTTCCAGGAGGCGCGCAAGGACCGCATGCATCTCTTCCAACTCTCGAACCCCGTCTATCAGCTCGGCATGAACGAGACGAACTCCTTCGCCTTGTTCCTCTACCGAGGCGACAATCCGGTGGGGTGTGCCGGCGTGCGTCTCAAATGGATCGAGACGACGCTGGCGGAGGAGCTGACCTCGCTGCGTTTCTACTACGACGACGTGCCGAGCATGGCACGGGAGCGCGAGCGCTGCGTCGTCACCGCTCCCACGGCGCGTCTGATCGAGGCCTGTCCGGTGGTGGTCTCGCTCTCGCTCTGTGTCGATCGCGATCAAGCCAATTTTGCCGCCGTGTCGCCGCTCATGCGTCTTCTTCACCTCTGGGCCGCCGTGCATTGGCGTTGGAGCTGGCTCATCGGCTTGGCGGAACGGCCGGTCGCCCGCACCTACACTTACGACATCTACGGCTTCGCGGGGGCCGAGCTCGGGGTATGGCGGACGCGGCCGACGGACCAGATCCAACCGGACGGCGAGCTGCCGCTCCACGAGTTCATGCTCTTGACGGCCCCGCGCCGCCATACGATGGCCACCTTCCTGCGCGCCGACTTGGGCGACGTGGGACGCCCGCTCGGCCAGCCGATGAGTGCCCTGGTGGAGGACGCCGCAGCGTGATGCCGAGGCCGAGGGTCTCGGCCTTCGGCGTCGAACTCAAAGGGGACCGGAACGCGCGCACCGACGGAGGGCGCGCCATCCCGGGCCCGGGACCACGACGATGTCGCCAGCAATCGACCGGGGCCGCCTTCAGCGGCTCCGGTTGTTGCGGCGGCGAGCGCACGGAGTGACGGGACGACGCCGTTTCACGGGCGTCTTGCCGGGCGCGGGTCGGCACCGGCACTCCATGGTTATCGCCATGACAATGGTGGGCGCACCAGGACTCGAACCTGGGACCCGCTGATTAAGAGTCAGCTGCTCTACCAACTGAGCTATGCGCCCCCCGGGACGGGAGGCAGGGGGTATAGCAAAGGCCTTCGCTCTTGTCGATAGGCTGAGCCCGCCGCAGCCGAAACGGCTCGTTTCACAGCCCGCCCTCGACCCCGCGCCGGCCGATGCGCACGTCGCGGTGGACGTAGACGCTGAGCACCAGGCCGAGGGCGAAGAGGATGGAGAGCAACGCGGTCCCGCCGTAGGAGACGAGCGGGAGCGGCACGCCGACGACCGGGATGAGCCCCATCACCATGGCGATATTGACGAAGACATAGAGAAAGAAGGTGATGGTGATCCCCATGGCGACGAGGCGGCCGAACTGGTTGCGCGCACTCAACGCCACCGCGATGCCGTAGATGATGAGGAGCACGTAGAGGCTCAGCAGGGCCAAGCCCCCGATGATGCCGAACTCCTCCGCCAGCATGGTGAAGACGAAGTCGGTCGCCTTCTCGGGCAGGAAGTTGAGGTGGCTCTGCGTGCCCTCGAGGAAGCCCTTGCCCAAGATGCCGCCCGAGCCGAGGGCGATCTTGGATTGCAGGATGTGATAGCCGGTGCCGAGCGGATCGCGCTCCGGGTCGAGGAAGGTGAGGATGCGCGCCTTCTGGTAGCCGTGGAGGAAATGCCAGCCGAGCGGGACGGCCGAAAGCCCCAGCACCAGCACGGCCGCGAATTTCCAGAGCCGCACGCCGGCGAGGAAAAAGAGCGCCCCTCCGCTTGCCAGGAGCACGATCGCAGTTCCGAGGTCGGGCTGCTTCAGGACCAAGAGTACGGGCGCCACCACCAGGAGAAGGGGCGCCAAGATGACCGTGATGCGGCCGATCTGCTCGGGGCCGATGCCGTGGAAGTAGCGCGCAAGCGCGAGCACCAGCGCCACTTTCATGATTTCGGAGGGCTGCAGCTGGATGACCTTGAGATCGAGCCAGCGTTGCGCCCCCATCGCGTCGGCTCCCACCACGTCGACGGCAGCCAAGAGGGCGAGGGCCGCGAAATAGATGGGATAGGCGAGACGCATCCAGTGGCGGATGTCGACGAGGGCGGCACCGATCATGAGGAGGAGGCCGATGCCGAAGCGGACGAGCTGGCGCATGGCCCAGGGATCCCAGCTCCCGTTGGCGGCCGAATAAAGCATGGAGAAGCCGATGCCGCAGAGGAGGGTGACCAGGAGCACCATGCTCCAATTCACCTGCCAGAGCTTCTCGGCAAGCGACATGCGGACCTCGCCGCGCATGCGGCCGAGACTCGCCATCAGCTCGGCACTTCCGGTTTGACGCGTCCGGCCACGGGCTCGTGCGGCTTGCCCGAGAGCGGGTCGCGCGTCTGCGCCTCGATGAGGAGATCGTGCGCGATGGGGGCGGCCGCGGCCGAGCCGCCCGCACCCGAGTGCTCGATCACGATCGAGCAGACGTAGCGCGGCGCCTGGACGGGCGCGTAGGCGATGAAGAGGGCGTTGTCGCGCTCGCGCCAGGGCCGATCCTCGGGCCCGCGCCGCTTGTGCTCGCGCTCGGCATTGGTGATGCGGCGCACCTGGGAGGTGCCCGATTTGCCGCCCATCTCCATGCCGGGCTGGGTGATGCGCGCGCCGTGCGCGGTGCCGCCCTCGTTGACCACCGCATTCATCCCGCTCAGGAGCACCTGGAGCGAGGCGTCGGAAATGCCGAGCGACGGCGGCGGCTCGCCCTCGGCGAGGCTGGCCTGGATGAGGTCGCCCTCGGGCGGCTTGCGCACGATCCGGGGTACCACGGCCTTGCCGCCGTTGACGACGCGCGAGAGCATGAGGGCCAACTGGAGCGGGGTGGTCAGCACGAAGCCCTGTCCGATGCCGGTGACGAGCGTTTCGCCCTGCGTCCAGGCCTGACCCAGGGTTGCCCGCTTCCAGGCCCTGGTCGGGATGAGGCCGGGCCGCTCGCCGGTGAGATCGATGCCGGTGAGCTGGCCCATGCCGAGACGGCGCGCCATATCGGCGATGCGGTCGACCCCGGTGCGGCGTGCCGTCTCGTAGAAGTAGACGTCGCAGGAGTTCTTGATGCCGCCGTGCATGTCGAGCAGGCCGTGTCCCGAGGGCTTCCAGCAATGAAAGCGCGTGTCGCCGAGCTCGAGGTAGCCCGGGCAGTTGACCGTCGTGCTCGGCGTGGCGGCCCCCGATTCGAGGGCGGCAAGCGCCACCGCCACCTTGAAAGTCGAGCCCGGCGGGAAGGTCCCGCCGATCGTCTTGTTGGTAAGCGGGGAGAGCGGATCGCCGGTGAGCGCCTGCCAGCGCGTCGAGGACAGGCCCTCGTTGAACTCGTTGGGCTCGAAGCTGGGGGTCGAGGCCATGGCCAGCACCTCGCCCGTGTGCGGGTCCATGAGCACGGCGGCGGCGCTGCGCTCATTGGCGATGCGCTGCGTGAGGAATTGCTGCAGCCCGAAATCGACGCTGAGCGTCACGTCCTTGCCCGGGTCGCCCTCGTCGCGCGCGAGCTCGCGGATGACCCGGCCGCGCGCGTTCACCTCGACCTGGCTGGTGCCGGCCGAGCCGCGCAGCGCCAAATCGTAGACCTTCTCCACGCCGGCCTTGCCGATGCGGAAGTCCGGCAGCTCGAGCAGCGGATCGCCGTCGAGCTCCTTGTCGGAGGCGACCGCCACATATCCGACCATATGCGCGAAGGTGGGGCCGTAGGGGTAGAAGCGGCTGCGGCCGACCTCGGTGCGCACGCCCGAGAGGTCGGGGGTGTTGACCTCGACCCGAGCGAACTCCTCCCAGGAGAGGTTCTCCCGCACCGTGATCGGGACGAAGGCGCGCTTGCGCTCGGCATCGCGGAGGACGCGGCGGCGTTCGGCGTCCGCCAGCGGAATGACCCGGGCGAGCCGGTCGAGCGTCGCTGCGAGGTCGCCCGCGTCCTCCGGCACGATCACGACTCGGTAGTTCTGCCGGTTGAGCGCCACGGGCACGCCGAAGCGATCGAGGATGCGCCCCCGCGGCGGCGGCAGGAGGCGCAGATTGATGCGGTTGTCCTCGGCGAGGGTCTGGTACTTCTCCGACTGCAGGACCTGGAGATAGTACATGCGCGCGACGAGGGCGGAGAGCAGGACGACCTGGCCGCCCACGATGATCGCGGCACGGCGGCCGAATTGCTTGCTCTGAAACTGATCGAGCTGCATGGGGATCAGCTCTGCCGCAGGAAGGCGCGCTGGCCGGCGGCGAAGAGCCAGGTCAGCCAGGGATAGAAGGCAAGGGTCAGGAGTAGCTGGACGAAGGCCGTGTGCGCCGGAATGATCCTGCCGGCGAGGGCGGAGGCGAAGAGCCAGTGGGCGAAGATCGCGGCAGGGGCCACCACGAGGAAGCCGAACCACATGACCGCGAAAGGCTTGCCGAGGAACGGCCGGCGCTGGTTGCGCATGGCGCCGTAGACGAGGAGGAGGACGAGCGTGTTGAGGCCGGTCGGCGCTCCGCTCAGGATGTCCTCGAGCAGGCCCAAGGCGAAGACCGCGGGAGCGGGCAGGAGATCCGGCCGATGGATCGCCCAGTAATACACCGCCATGAGCGCGAAGGAGGGCACCACCAGCCCGTAGCCCGGTACCGGAAGCGGGACCACGCTCAGGACGACAAGGAGGACCGAGAAGGCGAAGGGAAAGAGCCTGCGCGCCGCGCGATCGAGCTGAAAGGCCAGCCCCGACATCATTGATGCACCGCGTGCTTGCCGCGCGGCTGCGCGGGTGCGGGCTCGAGCGGACCCAGGATGCCCTTGAGCCCGTAATCGATGATGCGGACGTATTCGACCCGGCTCCAATTGGCGAAGGGCTGCACGCGCGGCCCGCCCTCCCCGACCGACGCGATCGTGCCGATCGGCAGGCCAGGCGGGAACGCCCCGCCGTCGCCCGAGGTGACGATCCGCGTGCCCGGCTGGAGGGCCAGGTTGGGCGGGAGATAGAGAAGCCGCGGCAGGTCGGTATTGTCGCCCGCGAGGATGGCGTGGTCGCGCGTCGTCTCGACGACGACGGGTATGCGCGAATTGAGGTCGGTGATGAGGAGGGCGCGGGCCGAAACCTCGCCCACCTCGGCGATGCGTCCGATGAGCCCCTGGCCCACCACCACCGCCTGACCCTTGGCGACGCCGTCGCGCGCACCGGCATCGATCAGAAGGCTGCGCACGAAGGCCCCGCCCGAATCCGCGATCACGCGTCCCGTGATGCTGCGCTCCTCGCCGCGCGGCACGAACTTCAGCGCCGCGCTCAACGCCCTGTTCTGGGCCCCGAGCTCCCGCGCCACCTGCTCCCAATTCCTGAGCTCGGCATTGTCCTGCCGCAGGCGCTCGTTCTCGGCGCGCAGAGCGACGAGGGCGCGCACCTCGTCGATCGCGTTATCGACGGTCGCGATCGGCCGGGCGAGGGCGGCGAGGATGGGAGCGAAGGCGTCGCTCACCGCGACGCGCAGGCGTTCGACCAGGATGGCGTCGGCCTTGCCGAGGATGATGAGCCCCACGGCACCCGCGATCAGCATGAGGAAGGCAAAGCGCTGCGCCGCCGCCTTGAGCGGTGCGGCATAGCGCATGATCGGACTGCCGCGCGGCTTCACGTCCCTCGCCCTTCGCCGAGTGCCCTGGTCCTGCAGGAGGTGCGGCGCGTCGGCGGCCCCCCCTTCGCCCGCCGAAATATAACACTAATAGGGCGAGATGAGCACGTTCTTCAGCGTCTTCATCTCCTCGAGGCAGCGTCCCGTGCCGAGGGCCACGCAGGAGAGCGGATCGTCCGCGATCGAGACCGGCAGGCCGGTCGCATGGCGCAGCACGTGGTCGAGATTGCCCAAGAGGGCCCCCCCGCCCGTGAGCACGATGCCCTTGTCGACGATATCGGCGGCGAGCTCGGGGGCGGTGTGCTCGAGGGCCACCTTGACCGCCTCGATGATCGCACTCACCGGCTCGGCCAGGCTCTCCGCGATCTGCCGCTCGCTGATGAGGATCTCCTTGGGCACGCCGTTCATCAGATCGCGGCCCTTGATTTGCATCAGGCTGCCGTCGCCCTCGACCGGCCCGCAGGCCGAGCCGATCTCCTTCTTGATGCGCTCCGCACTGCCCTCGCCGACGAGGAGATTATGGTTGCGCCGGATATAGGCGATGATGGCCTCGTCCATCTTGTCCCCGCCCACCCGCACCGAGCGCGAGTAGACGATGCCGCCGAGCGAGAGGACCGCCACCTCGGTCGTCCCGCCGCCGATGTCGACGACCATCGAGCCCGTCGGCTCGGTGACCGGGAGCCCCGCCCCGATCGCGGCCGCCATCGGCTCCTCGATGAGGAAGACGCGGCGCGCGCCCGCTGCCTCCGCCGACTCCTGAATGGCGCGGCGCTCGACTGCCGTCGAGCCCGACGGCACGCAGACGATGACCTGCGGACTCGCGAAGCTGCGGCGGTTGTGCACCTTGCGGATGAAATGCTTGATCATCTCCTCCGCGACCTCGAAGTCGGCGATGACGCCGTCGCGCAAGGGGCGGATCGCGGTGATGTTGCCCGGCGTGCGGCCGAGCATCATCTTGGCCTCGTCGCCGACGGCCAACACCTGCTTCTTGCCCTTGACCTCCGCGATCGCCACGACCGAGGGCTCGTTGAGCACGATGCCCTGCCCCTTGACGTAGACGAGCGTGTTCGCCGTGCCGAGATCGATTGCCATGTCGGCGGAGAGCATGCCCAGGATTCTTGAGAACATACGGATCACTTCCTCGAACTTCCATTGCTGCGCCGGGCATGAGCCGCCCTCGCGACGGCGCTTGCGGGGTGGCTTGCGCCTGGGCCGTCAGGCCGAGAGGGCCGCGGGTTCCGTCTTCTCCCGCTTGAGCAGGAGCTTGTTGAGCGCGTGGACGTAAGCCCGACACGAGGCCACGAGCGTATCGGTGTCGGCCCCCTGCCCGTTGACCGTCTTGCCCGACTCCTCGAGACGGACGGTCACCTCGGCCTGCGCGTCGGTACCACCAGTCACCGCATGCACCTGGTAGAGCTGCAGACGCGCCGTGTGGGGAACGAGCTTCTTGATGCAGTTGAAGGTCGCATCGACGGGGCCGTCCCCGCTCGCATGGGCGAGCTTCACGGAGCCGTCGATCTCGAGCTCGAGATCCGCCGTCTGCGGACCCTTGGAGCCGCAGATCACCTGCAGCGACACGAACTTGACGCGGTCCTTGCTGCGTCCGACCTCGTCGTCCACGAGCGCGATGATGTCCTCGTCGAAGACGTCCTTCTTCTTGTCGGCCAGATCCTTGAAACGGCGGAACGCCTCCTGGAGCATGTTGTCGCCGAGCTCGAAGCCGAGCTCCTTGAGCTTCTCGCGGAAGGCATGGCGGCCGGAATGCTTGCCCATGACCAGGGTCGAGCGGTTCAAGCCCACCGACTCCGGCGTCATGATCTCGTAAGTCTGCGCGTTCTTGAGCACGCCGTCCTGGTGGATGCCCGACTCGTGCGCGAAGGCGTTCGCCCCCACGATCGCCTTGTTGGGCTGGACCTGGAAGCCGGTGATGGTCGAGACCAGGCGCGAGGCCTTGGTAATGAGCTCGGTCTTGATCCCGGTCGTGTAGGGCATCGCGTCGTGGCGCGTGCGGAGCGCCATCACGATTTCCTCGAGTGAGGCGTTGCCGGCCCGCTCTCCGATGCCGTTGATGGTGCACTCGACCTGCCGCGCGCCCGCCCGCACCGCGGCGAGCGAGTTGGCGACGGCCAGGCCGAGGTCGTTGTGGCAATGCACCGAGATGATCGCCTTGTCGATGTTGGGCACGCGGTTCATCAGCATGGCGATGAGGGCCGCGAACTCCTCGGGCACGGCATAGCCGACCGTATCCGGGATGTTGATGGTACCCGCCCCCGCCTTGATCGCACTCTCCACGCAGCGGCAGAGGAAGTCGTGCTCCGTGCGCGAGCCGTCCTCGGGCGACCATTCGACGTCGCCGCAGAGACGCCGCGCGTAGCTCACGCTGTCGACCACCGCCTCGTGCACCTGGGCCGGCTCCATCTGGAGCTTGTATTTCATGTGGAGCGGGCTCGTGGAGAGGAAGGTGTGGAGGCGCGGACGGGCCGCACCCTGGAGGGCCTCCCAAGCGCGGTCGATGTCGCGCCGGGCGGCGCGCGCGAGCCCGGCGACGCTCGAGGTCTTGACCACCTTGGCCACCTCGCGCACGGCCTCGAAATCGCCGTTCGACGCGATGGGGAAGCCGGCCTCGATGACGTCGACCTGCATCTCCTCGAGGAGCAGTGCTACGCGCAGCTTCTCCTCGAGATTCATCGAGCAGCCGGGCGACTGCTCGCCGTCCCGGAGCGTGGTATCGAATACGACGACGCGATGCGAGCTACTGGTCACGGCCTGGGCCCTCCGCTCTGAACATGATGCAAGCGCACTCCGATCTCTTCCCCCTGAGCCCCCGGAGCGAATCCGGGACGCCACTCAGGGGCGGGTAAGTCGAAGTGCCGCGCCAGCACGGAGGAGCCGGCGGGAAAGGAGGCCGATCGCACGCCGAGGACGCCGTGCCGACTGCGGCACGCCAAGAGCTGGATCTCTGGCTCGACTCCGGTCCATTCGCGTCGCTCGGCTCACCTTGGCCTAGGCTCTTGGGACTGCTCGGCAATCCTCACGTTCAACGCCCCGATTTGCGTAAAAAACTCTTGAAAATCAAGGCGTGGGCTATCTTTACGATGTTTCGGCCAAAGCCCGCAAGGGCTTTCGTGTCCGGCCGGCAGCCGGCGAGGCGAGAGGCCCCCTTGCGCTGGCGCGGCGGTGCCAACACACTCCTCCTCTCCCCAGGCCCGAGTGCCGCGAGGTCAAAAGCGCCATGCAGGATCTCCTACCGCTTGCGGAAAAGGCCGCCGCCCTCCTCAAGGAGCGCCGCGAGACCTTGGCCGTCGCCGAGTCGTCGGCGGGCGGGCTGATCTCGGCGGCCCTGCTCGCGGTCCCGGGTGCCTCGGCCTACTTCCTCGGGGGCGGGGTGGTCTATACCTATGCCTCGCGCGAAGCGCTCCTCGGCCTGCCGCGGGCGCTCCCCCCCGGCATGCGACCCGCGACCGAACCCTATGCGCTCCTCCTCGCGCGCACGGCGCGCGCGCGCCTGGGTGCCAACTGGGGCCTGGCCGAGACGGGGGCGACGGGGCCAAGCGGGAACCGCTACGGCGATGCCGCGGGACACGCGTGCCTGGCGGTTGCGGGTCCGCACGAGCGCGCCTCGACGCTCGAGACCGGGAACGCCGAGCGGCTCGCCAACATGCGCGCCTTCGCGGCGGCGGCCCTCGATCTCCTCAACCAGTGCCTCGGGCACTAAGCGGCCCCAGTGTAGGAGGCGGGCATGCCGAGCTTCGACATCGTGTCCAAGACCGATCTCAGCGAGGTCGACAATGCGCTGGCCAATATCGCGCGCGAGATCGCCACGCGCTTCGACTTCAAGGACTCGAAGTGCAGGATCGAGCGCGACGCGGCGACCCTCACGCTTCACGCCGACGACGCCTTGAAGCTCAAGCAGATGCACGAGCTGCTCAAGGGCCATCTCGTCAGGCGCAAGGTCGATCCCGCAGCCCTCGAGTTCAAGGAGCCCGAGCGGGCGGCGGGCGATTCGCTCAGGCAAACGATCCTGGTCAAGCAAGGGGTTGATCGGGAGTTGGCGAAGCGCCTCGTCAAGGAGCTCAAGGACAGCAAGCTCAAGCTCCAGGTCTCGATCCAGGGCGACGAGCTGCGCGTGAGTGGGAAGAAGCGCGACGAGCTGCAGGCCGCCATCGCCCATATCCGCGGCCTCAAGCTGGAGCAGCCGCTCCAGTTCGTGAACTTCCGGGAGTGAGTTCAATCGACATTCATTTTCGGTTTGTCATTCCGGACAAGCAAATCCTTGTGCAACAAGGATTTGCGCGATCCGGAATCCATAGTGGGGCCAGCGCAAG
>DATJAC010000038.1:0-2224 GCA_035516655.1 Alphaproteobacteria bacterium
CAAGCTCAACGTGGTCAACACCCTCGCCGACAAGATCCTCGTGCTCGACCACGGCGAGAAGATCGCCGAGGGGACCGCCGAGCAGGTCCACGCGCAGCCGGAGGTGCTCGAGGCCTATCTCGGGCGCAAGGCCGTCCATGCTTGAGTTCCACGACGTCGACACCTATTACGGCGAGCTTCACGTCCTCAAGCGCGTCAACTACGACATCAAGCAGGGCGAGATCGTCTGCCTGCTCGGCGGCAACGCCTGCGGCAAATCGACGACGATGAAGACCGTGCTCGGCATCGTCAAGCCGCGCGCCGGCACCGTCGTTTTCGAAGGCCAGGTGATCAACAACGTCTCCACCTCGGAGCGGGTGAAGCGCGGGATCGCACCCGTGCCCGAGGCGCGGCGCCTGTTCCCGCGCATGACCGTGCTCGAGAACCTCGAGATGGGTGCCTTCACGCGCAACGACGCGGACGGTATCGCCGAGGACCTCGAGAAGATCTACCAGCTCTTTCCCCGCGTGAAGGAGCGGCTCAAGCAGCAGGCCGGCACGCTCTCGGGCGGGGAGCAGCAGATGGTCGCCATGGGCCGCGCCCTGATGGCGCGCCCGCGCCTCTTGTGCATGGACGAGCCCTCGATGGGCCTCTCGCCCGCCTTCGTCGACCAGGTGTTCGAGATCATCCAGTCGATCAACAAGCAGGGTACGACCATCTTCGTGGTCGAGCAGAACGCCAGCATGGCGCTCTCGATCGCCCACCGCGGCTACGTGCTGCAGACGGGCGAGGTGGTGCTCTCCGGCAGCGCCAAGAGCCTGCTCGAGAACGAGATGCTGAAGAAAACCTATCTCGGAGAGATGTAGCCGTGAGCGAGGCCGGCCTCAAGCGGCCGCGCGCCAATCTGAGCCTCGAGGCGGCCTTGGCCGAGGCCGAGGAGCGCTTCACGGCCGCCAACCCCAAGAGTAGGCACCGTCAGGCCCAGGCCGAGGCCGTCATGCCGGGCGGCAACACCCGCACGGTGCTCTTCTATACCCCCTTCCCCGTCGCCCTCGTGCGTGGCGAGGGTTGCCGCATCACCGATCTCGACGGCCACGTCTACGTCGACTTCCTGGGCGAGTTCACCGCCGGGCTCTATGGTCATTCCAATCCCGTCATCATCGCCGCCGCCAAGCAGGCACTCGACGGCGGCATAGCGCTCGGCGGACCCAACGCCTACGAGGCCGAGCTCGCCGCCCTGGTCTGCGCTCGCTTTCCCTCCTGCGAGCGCGTGCGCTTCACCAACTCCGGGACCGAGGGCAATCTCATGGCGCTCGCGACCGCGCGCGCGGTCACCGGACGGAGCCACATTCTCGTCTTCGACGGCGCCTACCATGGCGGCGTGCTCGCCTTCGGGCATGGCGGCTCGCCCGTCAACGTCCCCTTCCCGGTCATCCTCGGGCGCTACAACGATGCCGAGACCACGCTCGCCCTCATCGAGCGCCACGCGAAGGAGCTTGCCGCCATCATCGTCGAGCCGATGATGGGGAGCGGGGGCGGGATCGCAGGCAAGCCCGCCTTTCTCGCGGCCTTGCGCGAGGCCGCCACCCGGCACGGCATCCTGCTCATCTTCGACGAGGTGATGACCTCGCGCCTGTCCTCGGGGGGTCTCCAGAAAAAGCTCGGCATCACCCCCGATCTCACCACCTTCGGCAAGTACATCGGCGGCGGGCTCACCTTCGGCGCCTTCGGCGGGCGCGCCGATCTCATGGCGATCTATGACCCGCACAAGACCGGCTACATCGGCCATGCCGGGACCTTCAACAACAACGTGCTGACCATGGCGGCGGGGGTCGCGGGGCTCTCGCAAGTCTATACCCCCGCCGAGGCCGAGCGCCTCAACGCGGCCGGCGACCGCTTGCGCGAGCGGCTCATGGCACTCGGCCGCGCCGCCCGCCTGCCGGTGCAGGTGACCGGGGTCGGCTCGATCCTGGCGGTGCATTTCCAAAGCCGCCCGATCGAGCGGCCCGAGGATGCGGAGGAGACGCCCGCGGGCCTGCGCGCCCTCTTCCATCTCGACATGCTGGCGCGCGGCTATTATTTCGCCCGCCGCGGCTTCATCAGCCTCTCGCTCGTCCACGGCGAGCCCGAGCTCGACGGCTTCGCCCAAGCCTTCGCCGATTTCCTCGAGAGCCACCGCTCGCTGCTCGCCGGCTGAAGCATCCCCTCACCCTACTCTCTCCCCCTTGAGGGGGCGAGGGTTACG
>DATJAC010000039.1:0-2380 GCA_035516655.1 Alphaproteobacteria bacterium
CGAGCGCAAGCCGATCCTTCTGGCCGCCCTCGCGCATTTGGCGCTCAAGCCCGCCCTGGGCCCGCAGCCGGCGTGGCTCAAGAATGCGCGGGCCATGCCCGAGATCCGCGGCCGCCCCATGGTCGCCCTCGTCATCGACGATGCGGGGGTCGACCGCAAACGCACCGAGCGGGCGATGCGGCTCCCTCCCATGGTGACGATGTCCTTCCTGCCCTATGCGCAGGAGGTGGCGAAGCAGGTCCAGGAGGCGAAGGAGCGCGGCCATGAGATCATCGTCCATGTGCCCATGGAGCCCGAGAACGGAAACGTCGATCCCGGCCCCAATGCGCTCCGGGTCGGCGACAGCAGTGCGGAGATCCTGCGCCGGCTCGATTGGAACCTTTCGCGCTTCGCGGGCTACGTCGGGATCAACAATCACATGGGCAGCAAGTTCACGCAGGATGCGCAAGCCATGCGCAGCGTGCTCGAGGCCCTCAAGGCGCGCGGCCTGCTCTTCCTCGATTCCCGCACCACGCCGGCGACTGTGGGGGCCAAGCTCGCGCGCGAGCTCGGCCTGCCCACGCTCGAGCGCGACGTCTTCCTCGACAACGTCGACAGCCGGGAGGCGATCGCCGCGCGCCTGGCCGAGGTCGCGCGCACGGCACGCCGCGACGGCTACGCGATCGCGATCGGCCATCCGCGCGACGCGACCCTCGACGTGCTCGAGCGTTGGACGCGGGAGGCGGAGAGCGAGGGCCTAGCCCTCGTGCCGCTCTCGGCGGTGATGCGCGCGCTGATCGCGGCCGGACTCGACCAGGCGCGCTCGTGAGTGGGGCAGGGCGTCGGCGCCTAATGCGCCCGCTCGCGCAGGACAAGGCGGGAGACGCTTTCAATGCAGACGAGGCGAAGGTGTCCGGCCGCCTCGCGCGTGAAGGGACAGACCGTGAAATCGCCGAACGCCTCCCTGTTCAGGTCAGAGGCGAAGGCGGCCTCGAGCTCCGGAGGCATGATGATGGCGCCGTCGGGATCGGCGATGCCGAGGAGGCGCTTCGTGCCGACCGGCCAGAGGTAGGGCCGCATATTGGCATGGACCGTGAGCCGGCCGTGGACCGTGAAGCAGCGCTCGAGCACGCGCGGATCGTCCTTGCAGGGTTGCCTCTCCGCCGCCTGCACGCTGCCGGCCGCGACGAGCAGGCCCGCGGCCAGGGTCGTTCGCAGATAGCGCCTCACCCCTTGCTCGCGAAGCGCACCGCCTCCTCGGCGGCGCGGATGAGGGCGCGGGCCTTGTTGAGGGTCTCTTGGTACTCGGTCTCGGGGTCGCTGTCGGCGACGATGCCCCCACCTGCCTGGACGTACATGGTGCCGTCCTTCACGAGTGCCGTCCTGAGGGCGATGCAGGTATCCATCGCCCCGTTCGCCGCGAAATAGCCGACGGCCCCCGCGTAGATGCCGCGGCGCTCGCTCTCGAGCTCGTCGATGATCTCCATGGCGCGGATCTTGGGCGCACCCGAGACGGTCCCGGCGGGGAAGCCGGCGATGAGGGTGTCGATCGCGTCGTGCTCGGGCTTGAGCCTGCCCTCGACGTTGGAGACGATGTGCATGACGTGCGAATAATGCTCGATCGCCATCTTCTCGTTGACCGTGACGGTGCCGATCTCGGCGACCCGGCCCACGTCGTTGCGCGCCAGGTCGAGCAGCATGAGGTGCTCGGCGAGCTCCTTGGGGTCGGCGAGCAGCTCCTCGCCCAAGGCCTTGTCCTCGGCGGCATCCCGTCCGCGCGGGCGCGTGCCGGCGATGGGGCGGATGGTGACGATGCCGTCGCGCAGGCGCACCAGGATTTCCGGACTCGAGCCCACGATGGCGAAGCCGCCGAAGTCGAGGAAGAAGAGGAAGGGGGAGGGGTTCAAGCGGCGCAAGGCGCGGTAGAGGGCGAGCGGGGGCAGGCGGAAGGGGACCGCGAAGCGCTGCGAGGGTACCACCTGGAACACGTCGCCGGCACGGATGTATTCCTTGGCCCGCTCGACCAGGCCGTGGAACTCCTCGCGCGTCATGTTGGAGCGCGGCTCGTCGTGGAAGGCCGGGCCCTGGCCCGTCTCGCGCCGATAGCTCACGCTGCGCTCGAACTCGGCGACGAGATCGGCCAGCCGCTCGCCCGCGAGATCGTAGGCGCGCTCGGCCGATACCCCGGGCTCGGGCCAGGCCGGGGTGATGAGGGTCACGCTGTCCTCGAGACTGTCGAAGACCGCGACCGCGGTCGGGCGCAGGAAGATCGCGTCCGGGACGCCGAGTACGTCGGGGTTCTTGTCGGGCAGGCGCTCCATCTGGCGCACCATGTCGTAACCCATGTAGCCGAAGAGCCCGGACGCCATGGGCGGGAGATCCGGCGGCAGGGCGATGCGGC
>DATJAC010000040.1:0-7392 GCA_035516655.1 Alphaproteobacteria bacterium
GCCCACGGTGGCGCTGACCCCTGCCGGCGCCGGTGCGGCACCGAAAGCGGCACTTGAGCTGCCGCGCTCCGTGCGGCCGCTAGGCGGCGGCGAGAGCCGCCCCGGCACGCTCATCACGCAATCCTTCACCTTGCGGGAGCCGCTCGAGCGCGTGTGGCAGGGCTTCAAGGACGTCGAGCTCCTCGCCGCCTGCCTCCCCGGTGCGGCCCTCACGGGCCCGGTCAAGGACAACCGCGTGCAAGGTGTTCTCAGGATCAAGCTCGGACCGATCAGCGCCTCCTTCGCCGGCGAGGGCGAGGTCGCCTGGGACGAGGTGATGCATCGGGGTACGGTGCGCGGCGGCGGGCGCGACAGTGCGAGCCGCTCCGAGGTGCTGGGCGAGATCGACTTCGCCCTTGCAGCCCTGCCCGAGGGCGGCACCCGCGTCGAGGTGAAGCTCGGCTTCTCGCTCGCGGGCCCCCTCGCCCAATTCAGCCGCGGGGCCATCGTCAACGATCTCGCCGAGCGGCTCAGCGCCGAATTCGCGAGGAACCTCGATGCCCGCATCGCCGCCGCCGCCCGCGGCGAGACCCCGCCGGCACCGGCGGGCGAGCTCCGTGCCGGGGCACTCCTTCTCTCGGTCGTGTGGCGGCGCATCAGGCGCGCCCTGCGTCGCATCGCGGGGCGGCGCTGAGATTTGCGGCGTCGCTCATTCCTATTCCCAAGGTCCCGGCGCCGAACGCCGTCTCGACTGAAAATAGTCGTCATTGCGAGCGCAGCGAAGCAATCCAGCATGCCTGGCATGAAACACGATCTGGATTGCTTCGTTGCGCTTCGCGCGCCTCGCAATGACAGCCGGCTGTTTCAACGTGACGGAACCTGCTCTAAGGCGCGGGCGGCCGCCAGAGTGCCTCCGCGATCGGCTTGCGCAGGGCGGGCTTGCCTGCACTCGCCGGCCTGCCGAGGGTCACGAGCGCTTGCGGCTCCCACGCTTCCGGCAGGCCGAGTGCCTTCGCCACGGTATCCGGACAGAAGAGGGGGGCGCACATCCAACAAGCGCCGAGGCCTTCCGCGTGGGCGGCGAGCAGCAGGTTCTGCGTCGCCATGGCCGTGCTTTGCACCGCCATCAGATATTCGGCGCGCGCCCGTCCCGCGTCGGCGTAGCGGTCCATCTCCGCCATGTCGAGGGCCACGACGATGGCGAGGGGCGCGCCGGTGATGCGCGCATAGGAGCGCGCCACGTCGGCCTCGATCGCCTCGCGCGCGTCGCCGTCGGCACTCCGATCGGCGCGCAGGCGCTCGCCCATGGCGCGGGCGAGGCGCTCCTTCCAAGGGGGCGTCTCCAGGAGGGCGAAGCGCCAGGGCTGGCGGTTGTGCGCCGAGGGCGCCCAGCGCGCGGCTTCGAGGAGCCGCTCAATCGTCTCGGCCGGCACGGGCATCGGCTCGTAGCGCCGGATGGAGCGGCGGCTCGCCACGAGCTCGCGCCACGCTGCCGACGGTTGCGATTGCGCCAGCGCCGTCATGCGACTTCCTTTCCCTTGCCGCGGCCGCTCATGCGCTCATCTCCGATTGCGCGCGTGCCGGGCGACCGGTATCGTGGCCGCGCGCGTGTCGACGTGGCAAGAAGAAAGCGACAAAACGACTTCTCACGAACGGAGGAAAGCATGAACGGCATGAAATGGTTGGCGGCAACGGCCGTGGCGGCGGCTGCACTCTCGGCCTCTCCGCTCAAGGCGCAAGAGAAGCTCGTCGTCGACATCTGGGGCGGGAACTTCCGCGACGGCGCCAATCAGGCGATCGCCGCGGAATTCACCAAGCGCACGGGGATGCCGGTCGAGTTCATCACCGGCGGCACCTTGGACCGCTTGGCCAAAGCCAAGGTCAACAAGGGCCACCCGGAATCCGACGTCACCTTCACCACCAGCCACGTGGGCTACCTCTATCTTTCCGCCGGGCTCTTCGAGAAGCTCGACATGAGCAAGCTTCCGAACGCCAAGGACCTCTTTCCGGTCGCCATCCGCAGCCCCTATCACATCGGGCTCTACTCCTACGTCTACACGCCGGCGTTCCGCACCGACCTCATGCCCGCCGGTTACGACATCAAGTCGTGGAGGGATTTGTGGGCGCCCGAGCTCAAGGGCAAGCTCGGCCTGCCCGATTTCGACCCGAGCCACATCATCGTGGTGGCGGCCCTCCTCTCCGGCGGCAGTGCCAAGGACTGGAAGGCCGGCATTCCGCTCCTCGAGAAGCTCAAGCCCAACATCAAGGCCTTCTACCAGTCGGATGCGACGAGCCAGGATCTCATGAAATCGGGCGAGACGCCGGTCCAGGTGCTGCTCTCGATCAACGCCTTCCACCAGATCGAGCAGAAGATCCCGATCAAGATCACCATCCCCAAGGAGGGCGCCGTCGTCGGCATCGACGCGATCGGCATCAACAGCGGCAGCAAGCATCTCGAGGCCGCCTACAAGTTCGTCGATACCGCCCTCGATCCCGCGGTCCAGGCGAAGCTCTGCGAGATCTATCGCTGCGGACCCATGAACATGAAGGCCAAGCTCGACCCGGCGCTCGCGAAACTGCCCGGCGTTTTCACCACCCCCGAGCAGTGGAAAACCGAGGCGATCGTCATCGACGACGAGACGCGCGCCAAGCTCCTGCCGGAATGGAAGGACTGGTTCACCGAGAACATGATGCATTGAGGGGGCGCTCTCTCCCTCACCCTCCCATTGCTTCCCAATGGGTCCCTCCCTCTCCCGTTTTGCGGGAGAGGGAGGGGGTGAGGGAATGTGCCGGCTGCGGAATCGTCGATGCGCCAACGTCCCTTCTTCCTCGCGTTTCTGCTGCCGGCCCTCTTGGCGGCGGGGCTCTTCCTCGCCGCGCTCGCTTTGGTCTTGCAGTACAGCTTCCGCAGCTTCATCCCCGGCTCGCTCGATCCTGGGGCCTTCACGCTCGAAAATTTCGCGCGGCTCTGGCGCCCCATTTATCTCTGGGTGCTGCTCGATACCTTCACGATCAGCCTGCTGACCACTGTCTTCACCCTCCTTTTGAGCTATCCGGTCGCCTATGCGCTCGTGCGTGCGCGGCGGGACTGGGTGCGCACGCTTCTCGTCGTGCTGGCGCTCACCCCGCTCTTCACCGGCGAGATCGTGCGCACCTATGCCTGGATCCTCGTGCTCGGCTCCGACGGTTTCGTCAACAGCCTGCTCGAGGGGCTGGGCGTCATCGCCGCACCGCTCGCGATGTTGTACACCCGCTTCGGCGTGGTCGTCGCCTTGGTGCAGTTCTCGATGCCGGTGATGATCGTGCTCCTCGCGACCGCGATCAGCCACGTCGATAACGACTGCGAGCGCGCGGCCGCCAATCTCGGCGCGCGGCCGGCGACGGTCTTCTGGAGGGTGACCCTGCCGCTCACCATGCCAGGCATCGTCTCCGGCGTCATCGTCATCTTCGCCTGGACCATGAGCGCCTTCTCGACCCCGCAGCTCATCGGCGGCGGCAAGGTGCTGATGATCTCGAACCTCGTCTATCTTCAGGGGCTCTCCTCCTTCAATTTTCCCTTTGCGGCCGCCTTGAGCCTCGTGGCCTTGGTACTCGCGGTGGGCTCGCTCGCCCTGCTGCAGCCCGCGGCAAAGCGGCTCGAGGCCAAGGTGTCGCCGCGGTGAGCCCGATCTTTGCAGCCAGGCTGAGGGCGGCGCTTTTCTGGGGGCCGGTCGGCCTCATCCTCCTCTATATGACGATCCCCGCGCTCGTCGTGGTGATGACCTCCTTCAGCCCCTCCGAGCTGCTCGAGTTTCCGCCCGCGGGGCTCTCCTTGCGCTGGTATGCGCGCGCCCTCTCCTATCCCGACTTCCGCAACGGCTTCGCAAACGGCCTCATCGTCACGACCTTCGCCTCGACGGCGGCACTTGCGGTCGGCTCGGCCTTCGCCTATCTCGTCGACCGCTACAGCTTCCGGGGACGTGCCGCCCTCGAGGCGGTCCTCTCCTCCCCGCTCATCGTGCCGCATTTCACCACCGGCTTCGGCTTTCTTTTGTTGGGGGCTGAGCTCGGCCTCACCCGCAGCTACGCGATCGTGATCGCGGCGCACGTGCTGCTCGTGCTGCCCTTCGTGGTGCGCAGCGTCTATGTGAGCCTCAAGAACATCGATCCCCGTCTCGAGCGGGCCGCCGCCAACCTCGGCGCCTCGCCCGGCCGCGTGTTGGCGCGGGTCACCCTGCCCCTCCTCCTTCCCGGCATGGCGGGCGGCTGGCTGATCGCGGCCATCCTCTCGCTCACCGAGTTCACCGCCTCGCTCTACGTGACCGAGGCGCGCACCCAGACCCTGCCGGTCGCCATGTACGGCTACATCCGCGAATACAGCGACCCGACCATCGCCGCGATCTCGGCCCTCCTCATCATCGCCACCACGCTCCTCATGCTCCTGGCCAACCGCTATCTCGGCCTGCGCCGCATCCTCGCGATCGATGCGCACTGAGCAACAGGACAGAGCCGCCTCCGCGGTCGAGCTCCGGCGCGTGAGCAAGAGCTTCGGGCCGGTCGTTGCCGTCCAAGAGTTCGACCTCGCGATCCGCCGCGGCGAGGTCCTGACCCTCCTCGGCCCGAGCGGCTGCGGCAAGACGACGATCCTCAACATGATCGCCGGCTTCGAGGTTCCGAGCTCGGGCGAGATCCGAATCGACGGCAAACCCGTGACCGCCGTTCCGCCTTACCTGCGCGACACCGGCATGGTGTTCCAGAGCTACGCCCTCTTCCCCCACATGGACGTCTTCGAGAACGTGGCCTTCGGTCTCAAGATGCGCCGCTTAGCCAAAGGCGCCGTCGCGGCCGAGGTGGCCCGTGCCCTCGAGATGGTCAAGCTCACCGGCCTCGAGGGCCGCCGCGTGCGCCAGCTCTCGGGCGGGCAGCAGCAGCGCGTGGCGCTCGCGCGTGCCATCGTCATCCGGCCCAAGGTCTTGCTGCTCGACGAGCCGCTCTCGGCGCTCGACAAGAACCTGCGCGCCGAGATGCAGATCGAGCTCAAGGAGCTCCACGCCAAGACCGGGCTCACGACGGTGTTCGTGACCCACGATCAAGGCGAGGCGCTCAGCCTCTCCGACCGCATCGTGGTGATGAACCGCGGCGAGATCCAGCAAGTCTCGGCGCCGATCGAGCTCTATCGTCATCCGGCGAACGGCTTCGTCGCCTCCTTCGTGGGCGAGATCAATCGCCTGCCGCCGGCACGCTGCACGCTCACGGGCGGCGATGCCGTCTTCGAGCTCGCACCGGGCCTGAGCCTCGCGGTGCCGCGGCGGCCGGAGCTCGCGGTCTGGGACGGCCGCAGGGTCAATCTTTTCGTGCGCCCCGAGCAGATGGCGATTGCGGACGCAAGCTCGCCGGGGCAGGCTTGCGTGAAGGTGCGGGTGGTGACCCACGTCTACCAGGGCACCCATACGCTTCTGAGAGTCGACGGCGGGGCCCTCGGCCTGCTCCAGCTGCGCATTCCGGGGAGCGAGGTGATCGAGCGGGCGCCCGTGGGGAGCGAGATCGAGGTAACGCTCGACCTCGCCCAGGCCGTCGTCCTCGCCGATTGAGGCGGGGGACAAGCGACGTTCGCGCAAGTTCGAGGGGAACGACATGGCTCAGAAGGCACTCAAAGTCGCGACCGTGGCGGAGGCGTACCTCGCCCTCCTCGCCGAGCGCGGGGTCGAGTATTTCTTCGCCAACGCGGGTACCGACTTCGCCCCCATCATCGAGGCCCTCGCGAGTGCCGAAGCGGCCGGCCGGCCCGCCCCCAAGCCCATGATCGCCGTGCACGAGAACCTGGCGATGTCGATGGCGCACGGCTACGCCATGGTCTCGGGCAAGGTCCCGGCCGTCATGGTCCATGTGAGCGTAGGCACGGCGAATGCCATCTGCGGGGCCCTCAACGCGGCACGGGAGAACGTGCCGATCCTCTTCACCGCCGGCCGTACCCCGCTCACCGAGGAGGGCCTCAAGGGTGCGCGCGACGCCTATATCCATTGGGGCCAGGAGATGTACGACCAGGCCGGCATGCTGCGCGAGATCGTCAAATGGGATTATGAGTTGAGGAACGCGGCGCAGCTCGAGACGGTCGTCGACCGCGCCTTGGCACTGGCGCGGAGCGGGCCCGCGGGGCCGGTCTATCTCTCCCTACCGCGCGAGGTGCTCGCGGCCCCCCTCGAGGAGATTCGCTACGAGCAGCCCACCCGGAGAGTGGCATCCGCCGATCCGCGTGCGAACGAGACCGCCCTCGTCGAGGCCTCCGGCATCCTGGCCGCGGCGGAGAATCCGCTCATCGTCACCACGAGTGCGGGACGCGACCCCGCCGCAGTACCCGCCTTGGCCGCCCTCGCGGAGCGCTTCGCCATCCCGGTCGTGCAGTTCAGCCCGCGCCATCTCTCGCTCCCCTGCGATCATCCGATGCAGCTGGGCTTCAATCCCGCGTCCCTCGTCGCCCAGGCCGACGCGGTCCTGGTGCTCGAATCGGACGTGCCCTGGATCCCGAGCCGCGTCTCGCCACCGGCCCACGCGAGGGTCATCCATCTCGGCCTCGACCCGCTCTTCGAGCGCTATCCCATCCGCGGCTTTCTCTGCGACCTCGCGATCGCGGGGAGCGCGGCGCCGGCCCTTCACGAGCTCGCGGGCCTCATCGCGAGCAGGACCGATCCCAATCGTGTGGAAGCGCGCCGCGCCCGCGTCCAGGTGCTGCGCGCGGCACTCGCGGGAGAGTGGCGCGGGCTGCGCGACAAGATGCGGGCGGTGCGGCCGATCCATCCCGCCTGGCTCAGCCACTGCATCGCAGAGGTCAAGGGCGAGGACGCGATCGTCGTCAACGAATACACGCTCATGCAGGAGCATTGCGGCTTTCGCCGCCCGGGCAGCTTCTTCGGCTCGAGCTCGGCCTCGGGTCTCGGCTGGGGCCTGGGGGCCGCCCTCGGCGCCAAGCTCGCGAGCCCGGAGCGGCTCGTGATCGCGACCCTGGGCGACGGCGCCTATCTCTTCGCCAACCCGGTCGCCGGCCACCACGCCTCGCG
The DNA here is from genome assembly GCA_035516655.1 of Alphaproteobacteria bacterium. Taxonomy (GTDB): domain Bacteria; phylum Pseudomonadota; class Alphaproteobacteria; order JACZXZ01; family JACZXZ01; genus DASPPM01. The sequence continues at coordinate 7,014 of DATJAC010000040.1, forward strand.
GCTCCACAAGCTGCCCATCCTCCCCGTCGTCTTCAACAACTCGATGTGGAACGCGGTGCGCCGTGCCACCCTCGGCATGTACCCCGACGGTGCCGCGGCGAAGAGCAACCATCCGCCCTTCATCGCCCTCGAGGAGCTGCCCGCCTTCGAGGAAGTCTGCGCCGCGGCCGGCGGCTACGGCGAGCGCGTCGAGGACCCGGCCGAGCTCCCCGCCGCCCTCAAGCGCGCCCTCGACGCCATCACGCGCGAGCGCCGCCAAGCGCTCCTCAACGTGATCTGCCAGGCGCCGGCCGGGGCGATTTAGCATTCCCCTCCCTGCCTCCCCCTGCGAGGGGGTGACGCCCGAAGGGGCGAGAACGGGCGCGCTATTCCGCCTTGA
>DATJAC010000041.1:0-14145 GCA_035516655.1 Alphaproteobacteria bacterium
CGCCTTCGCGCTCAAGCCCGGTCAGTACACCGAGACGCCGGTCAAGACCCAATTCGGCTGGCACGTGATCAAGGTCGAGGCGGTGCGGCAGTCGAGCCCGCCCAGCTTCGAGGAGGCCAAGGAGGAACTCGAGCGCGAGGCGAGCCGCGAGATGATCCAAGGAATCGTCGCCGACCTGCGCAGCAAGGCCAAGATCGCGCGCTTCAATCCGGACGGCTCGCCCAAGACCGAAGGCGACGAGAAGGACAAGAAGGGAAGTCCCGAGCCGAAGAAGGACTAGGCCGTCTTGCGGTCCGCGCGCAGGCGCCGCACGGCGGGCCTCTGCACGAGCTCACGCGAGGAGGACAGCATGCCCGAGCGCTCTCCGCTGGCGCCCAAGGAATTTCCCGCTCTGCCCCCGATCCAGGGGGTCCGGCTCGCCGCCGCCGTCTGCGGCATCCGCTACAAGGAGCGCAGCGACCTCATGGTCGCGGTACTCGATCCCGGCACGGCGATAGCAGGGGTCTTGACCCGCTCGCTCACGGCCGGTGCTCCGGTCGAATGGTGCCGGGCCTGCCTCAAGGGCGGCAAGGCGCGCGCCCTCGTGGTCAATTCCGGCAATTCCAACACCTTCACCGGGCGCCGCGGTCGCGTCGTGGTCGAGGAGACCGCCCATGCCATGGCGCGGCTCGTCGGCTGTCGTGCGCGCGAGGTCTTCATCTCCTCGACGGGCGTCATCGGCGAGCCGCCGGCGGGCGAGAAGATCGTGGCAGCACTGCCCGCCGCCGTAGCGTCGCTGTCGCCGGGCGGCTGGCTGCAGGCCGCCCGGGCGATCATGACCACCGACACCTTCCCCAAGGGGGCCACGCGACGGGCCGCGATCGACGGGGCTGCGGTGACCATCAACGGCTTCGCCAAAGGTTCGGGCATGATCGCACCCGACATGGCGACGATGCTCGCCTATGTCTTCACCGACGCCGCACTCCCGGCACCCGTCCTGCAAGAGCTCTTGGCGGCGAGCAACGAGCGCTCCTTCAACTCGATCACCGTCGACGGGGACACTTCGACGAGCGACACCGCCCTTCTCGTCGCGACCGCCAAGGCCGCGCACAAGCGCGTTACGCGCGCGCGCGATCCTAGGCTCAAGGATTTCCGACGCGCGCTGGAGGAGGTCATGGTCGAGCTCGCCCAGCAGATCGTGCGCGACGGCGAGGGGGCGGAGAAGTTCGTCACCATCGAGGTGAGCGGTGCCGTCTCGGCGCGCGCCGCTCGGAGAGTAGGTCTCGCCATCGGCAACTCGCCCCTCGTCAAGACCGCCATTGCGGCCGGGGACGCCAATTGGGGCCGCATCGTCATGGCCGTGGGCAAGGCCGGCGAGCGGGCGGAGCGCGACCGTCTCGTGATCGCGGTCGGCGGCGTGCGCATCGCCGAGAAGGGGGGCCCGGTCGAGGATTACGACGAGGCGCCGGTCGCGCGCCACATGGCGGGCCGCGAGATCCGTATCGCGGTCGATCTCGGCGTCGGGCGCGCCCGCGCCACGGTGTGGAGCTGCGACCTCACCCACGGCTACGTCGACATCAATGGCAGCTATCGCAGCTGAGCCCGCGCCATGAGCGGCTGCGCCGACGCGGACGAGCCGCCCTCCGAACCGCTCCCGCTCGTGCTGGTGGTGGCGGCCGCCCTCGTCGACAGCGACGGCCGCGTGCTCCTCGCCGAGCGCCCGCCCGGCAAAAGCATGGCCGGACTCTGGGAGTTTCCCGGCGGCAAGCTCCAGGCCGGCGAAGCGCCCGAGGCCGCTCTCGTGCGCGAGCTGCGCGAGGAACTCGGCATCGACACGGCGACGAGCTGCCTGGCCCCGCTCGCCTTCGCCTCGCATCGCTACGAGCGCTTCCATCTCCTGATGCCGCTTTACGTCTGCCGGGTCTGGCGCGGCATCGCCCGCTCCCGCGAGGGACAGCGCCTCAAGTGGGTGCGGCCAGCCGATCTGCGCAACTACCCCATGCCGCCCGCGGACGCCCCCCTCATCCCGGTCCTCGAGGAGCTGCTCTAGCTAACGACCCATCGGAAAATGAATGCCGGACGGACTTTTCCGCTGGCCTCGAGCACTAACCGCGGCTTGAGGGCCCACTCAGGGCGCCTGCAAGGTTGCGATATAGGCGATGACGTCCTCGATCTGGCGCCGGTCGAGCGCGAGCGGCGGCATCGGCTCGTGGGGCTCGGCAAGGAAGGCGCGCAGGTAATCCGGCGTCTTGTTCGGGTCTCGCGCGATCGCCTGGAAGGGCGGAATGCCCTGAACGGCCCGGGTCGCGCCCTTGAGAAGATGACAATCCGAGCACCAATGCTGCGCAAGGGCGTGGCCCCGTGCCGCATCACCCGTGAGCTTGCTCTCTTGTGCAAGTGCAGGGAACACAAGCGAGATAGCGAGCAAGAAAAAGAATGCAGCCTTTGCCATATGCGCCTCATACCCTTTGCGCCCGCACGAGGCGCCCACTCGATGCCGACGCTAAGCTCGCCGCCTCCTCTTCGCATTGACCTGGGTCAACACGCGAGCGTCAGCGCACGCCGCGCGGGACTTTGTCGCCTGCCGGCCGTTCCTCGCTGTCGAGTGCCGCCGCCAGCCGGGCCGCAGCGCTGCCGGGCTTGAGCGCCTTCTGCTGCGAGCCGTGCGGCGCCCAGCCCGTGAGGTAAATGACCTCGAAGGTCGCGGGGACGCGCCCATCGGGACCGGCAAAGCGTTCCTCGTAGATCGCCGCCGCGCGCAGGAGCGTTGCGCGCCGGCTGAAGCTGCGCCGCTGGGCCGCAACCGCGTTCGTCTCGCCCATGCCGCGCAAGTCGCGCATGAGAGCGAGCGCGTCCGGATAGGTGACCGTGATCGCGTCGCGGTCGACCACCGGCAGGGCCAAGCCGGCGCGCTGCAGGAGGCTCCCTGCGTCGCGCACGTCGGCGAAGGGCGAGACCCTCGGACCTGCACCGCCCTCGACCTCGATCTCCGCCTCGAGCAGGGCCGCGCGCAGCTCGCGGAGCGTCTCGCCGCCGAAGAGGGCCGCGAGGAAGAGCCCGTCCGGCTTGAGCGCGCGGCAGGCCTGGATGAGGGCCCCGGGCAGATCGTTGACCCAATGGAGGGCGAGGCTGCTGAGGATGAGATCGAAGCTCGAGTCGGCGAAGGGCAAGGCCTCCTCGTCGGCAACGACCGCCGTCGCGTCCGCGTCGCGGACGAGTCCATGCGCCGGAGCGAGGGCGACGAGACGCTCGATGCCGCTCTTGCCGAGGGCAAGCCGCCCAAGTGCCGGGCCGCGGCGGCCGAGCTCGAGGGCGAGGGAGAAGCGGCGCTTGGTATCGCCAAGGCGGTCGACGAGGCGTTCCGCCACCTCGCGGAAGAGGAAGTCGTGCTGTTCCAGCCGGGCGGCCGCGCGCTCGCGGCGGCGGCGCACGAGGCGGCGGTCGAAGACCGCCATCGCCGTTTCGGTCATGCCCACTATATGGCACGGCACGGGGCGGAGCGCACGCGCATTGACAGTCCGCCCGAGCGGGGCTTTCATGCTGCGCCATGCGCGCGAACATCGCGATGCCGAGCCTGCGGCAGTGGGCGCACATAGCGCTCGGTGCGGTGCTGCCGGCGCGCTGTCTCGGCTGCGGGGTCGTGGTCGAGCGGCCGGGCACGCTCTGCCCCGCCTGCTGGCGCGCGATCGATTTTCTCGCCCCGCCGCACTGTGCCTGCTGCGGCATGCCCTTCGAGCTGGACCCGGGCGAGGCGGCGCGCTGCGGGGCATGCGTGGCGCGTCCCCCGAGCTTCGCGCGGGCGCGCGCGGTCTTCCGCTACGGCGACGCGAGCCGCCCGCTCATCCTCGGCTTCAAGCACGGCGACCGGCTCCACGGCACGCGCGCCTACGGCACGTGGATGGCCCGCGCCGGTGCCGAGCTCCTGGCGGACGCCAGCGTGATCGTGCCCGTACCCCTCCATTGGACGCGCTTGTTCATGCGCCGGTACAACCAGGCGGCCCTCCTCGCCAACGCGCTCGCCGCCGCAAGCGGCGTCCCCGCGGTCCCCGATCTTCTGCTGCGCCGGCGCCGCACGCCCTCGCAGGGCCGGCTCAATGCGGCCGAGCGGCGGAAGAACGTGCGCGGCGCATTTGCCGTGCGTGCGCGGTCGGCTGGACGGCTCACGGGTGCCCGCGTGCTCCTCATCGACGACGTCTTCACCACGGGCGCCACGGTCGACGCCTGCGCCAAGGCGCTGCTCGCGGCCGGGGCCGCAGAGGTCGACGTCTTGACGCTCGCCCGCGTGGTGCGGCCGCAGCCCTTTGGATGAGGACGCCATGACCAAGACGACGCTCGATGCGGCGCGCCAGGCGGGGGTAGCGGGTGCGGGGACAAGCTGGCGCTGGACGCTCGCCGAAGCCCTCGCCGCGATCCCGGCGGGGGCCGCAGTGCCCTACGCGACCATCTTCACGCACGGCAGCATGAGCCTCGAAATCTATGCGCCGGCCGGGCGCGACAATCAGGGGCCGCACAAGCAGGACGAGGTCTACGTCGTCGAGCGCGGCCGCGGCGATTTCGTGAACGGCACGCGACGTCATCCCTTCGCTCCCGGCGACGTCCTCTTCGTTCCTGCCGGCAACGCGCATCGCTTCGTCGATTTCAGCCCCGACCTAGCCGTCTGGGTGGTTTTCTACGGCCAGGAGGGCGGCGAGGCGGCAGCACCCCATCCGGTACCCGAGGGCGAGCTCCGCTGGCCCCTCGCGGCGGCCTTGGCACTTATCCCCGAGGATGCGGCCCTTCGCTCCGTCCCCGTCTTCGAGCACGGGACCCTCACCCTCAAGCTCTACAATCCGCGCAAATCCGATCCGCAAAAGCCGCATGCGCGCGACGAGCTCTATGTGATCGCGCGGGGTGCGGGGCGGTTCCTCTGCGGCGGTCGCAGCACTCCCTTCGGGCCCGGAGATGCGCTTTTTGCGCCAGCCGGCGCCGTGCACCGCTTCGAGGCCTTCGGCGGGGAGCTCCTCACTTGGGTCGTCTTCTGGGGGCCGGAGGGTGGGGAAGGCTGACGGGGCGCGGCTGACGGGCGGCCGCATTTGCATTATATAGGGGGGCGAGTAGCCGAGGATTGCGCCATGGCCGAAGCGGAGAGTGCCGTGCCCGACGTCGTCATCTACACCACCATGTGGTGCCCCTATTGCCATCGGGCGAAGAGCCTGCTCGCCGAGAAAGGGGTGGCTTTTCACGAGATCGACGTGACCTACGACCCCGACAAGCGCGCGGAAATGAGTGCCCGCGCCGAGGGACGCACTTCGGTACCGCAGATCTTCATCCGCAGCGAGCCGATCGGCGGCTCCGAGGAGCTCGCCGCCCTCGAGGCCGCGGGCAAGCTCGACCAGCTCTTGGGGAGGGCCGCATGAGCGAGCGCTTCAAAATCGCCTGTATCCAGAACAACGCCGGTCCGGACATCCTGCCCAACATCGCGGAGGTCGACCGTCTGGCGCGCTCCGCCCGCGGGGCAGGAGCCGACTTCATCGTCACGAGCGAGAACTTCACCTGCATCGAGTTCGGTGCGGAGCGCTCGCTCGCCAAGGCGCTGCCCGAGGCCGAGCATCCGGCGATTCCGCATTTCACGGCCCTCGCCCGAGAGCTCGGCGTCTGGTTCCTCATGGGCTCGCTCACCATCAAGCTCTCCCCCGGCAAGGTCAACAACCGCTCCTATCTGATCGATTCCGACGGCCGCATCACCGCGCGCTACAACAAGCTGCATCTCTTCGATGTGCAGCTCAAGGCGGGCGAGACCTACCGGGAATCGGCGACCGTCGAGCCGGGCGACCGAGCCGTGCTCGCCGAGACCCCCTGGGGGCTGCTCGGCATGACCGTGTGCTACGATCTGCGCTTCGCTTATCTCTATCGCGCACTCGCGCAGGCGGGGGCCGGATTCCTCACCATTCCCGCCGCCTTCACCAAGACGACGGGCCAGGCGCACTGGCACACGCTCCTGCGCGCCCGCGCCATCGAGACGGGCTCCTACGTCTTCGCCCCGGCCCAGTGCGGCCAGCACGCGGGCGGGCGCAAGACCTACGGCCATTCGCTCATCGTCGACCCCTGGGGCGAGATCCTCGCGGACGGCGGCGAGGCACCCGGCTATGTCACGGCCGAGATCGATCCGCTCAAGATCGCGGAAGCTCGCCGCATGATCCCCTCCCTCGAGCACGACCGTCCCTTCACCGGCCCGGCCGCAGCCGCCCGCCTGGCCCAAGCCGGCGAGTAGGGACCGGTCTTGATTCGTCACCCTCGCGAAAGCGGGGGTCCAGGCGGCGACGGCGGGCGATCCTGGATGCCCGCTTTCGCGGGCATGACGAGACAGGGACGTTTCTGATCGCTCGATGCGCTTGACCTTCCCCTGGTAGGAAGCCCCATCTTCCTACGACATGCGCCCGACCGACGATCCCGCGACCACGTCTCGGCCCACCTCTCTGGTGCCTGATCCGGTGTGCGGCATGCGGGTCGATCCTGCCGCGGCCGAGCACAGTGCCGGGCACGCGGGACGGCGCTACTTTTTCTGCGGGGCGGCTTGCCGCCAGAAGTTCCTCGCCGAGCCGGCGAAATATTTGACCGAGCGCCAGCCTCCGCCGGCGGTCAAGGAAGGCCTTTGGACTTGTCCCATGCATCCGGAGATTCTGCGCCCGGTGCCGGGGAGCTGTCCCCTCTGCGGCATGGCGCTCGAGCCGATGCTGCCGAGTGCCGCCGGGGCGGAGAACCCCGAGCTCGCGTCGATGACGCGGCGCTTCTGGGTCGGCTTGGCGCTCTCCCTCCCGCTCCTCTTCCTCGGCATGGCGGGCGAGCTCGCCGGCGGCCCGCTCGCACGGTGGCTTGCACCCGGCTGGTCGAGCTGGCTGCAGTTAGCCCTCGCGACGCCGGTCGTCCTCTGGGGCGGCGCGCCCTTCTTCGCGCGCGGCTGGGCCTCGCTGGTCACCCGGCGGCTCAACATGTTCACGCTCATCGCCCTCGGCACGGGAGTGGCCTATGTTTATAGCCTCGTCGCGACCCTCTTCCCGGGCCTCTTTCCGCCCTCCTTCCGCGGTGCCGACGGCGCGATCGGCGTCTATTTCGAGGCGGCGGCCGTCATCACCACACTCGTATTGCTCGGCCAGGCGCTCGAGCTCAGGGCCCGCAGCGAGACCTCGAGTGCGATCCGCGCCCTCCTCGATCTGGCGCCCAAGACCGCGCGCGTCGTGCGCGCGGACGGCCGCGAGGAGGATGTCCCGCTCGAAGAAGTGATGGCGGGGGCTGTGCTGCGCGTCCGGCCCGGCGAGAAGGTGCCGGTCGACGGCGTCGTGCTCGAAGGCACAAGCGCGATCGACGAGGCGATGATCTCGGGCGAGCCGCTGCCGGTCGCGAAAAGTGCCGGCGACAAGGTGACGGGTGCCACGCTCAACGGCACCGGCGGCTTCCTGATGCGCGCCGAGAGCGTGGGCGCAGAAACTCTCCTCGCCCGCATCGTCGCCATGGTGGCCGAGGCGCAGCGCTCGCGCGCGCCGATCCAAAGCCTGGCCGATCGCGTCTCCGCCTGGTTCGTGCCCGCTGTGGTGCTGGCGGCCCTCGCCTCCTTCGCCCTCTGGGCCCTCTACGGCCCGCCGCCGGCGATGGCTTTCGCCCTCCTCAATGCCATCGCGGTGCTCATCATCGCATGCCCCTGCGCGCTCGGCTTGGCGACGCCGATGTCGATCATGGTCGGGATGGGGCGCGGGGCGCTTGCCGGCGTGCTCGTCAGGAACGCCGAGGCGCTCGAGCTCCTCGAGAAGATCGACACGCTGGTCTGCGACAAGACAGGAACCCTCACCGAGGGGAAGCCGCGCCTCGTCGGCGTTGCCGCCCGCGGCGAAGTCGCCGAGGACGAGCTCCTTCGCCTGGTGGCGAGCCTCGAGCGCGCGAGCGAGCACCCGCTTGCCGCCGCCATCGTCGCGGGGGCCGAGGCGCGCGGCATGACCCTGGCCGCCGTCGCCGACTTTCGCGCGGAGTCGGGGAAGGGTGTGGTCGGCACGATCGAGGGCCGCCGGGTCGCGGCCGGCAACCTCGCCCTCATGGAAGCACTCGCGGTCGATCCGAAAGCGCTTCTGCCGCTGGCCGAGAAGCAGCGCCAAGAAGGCGCGACCGTGATGATGGCGGCTGTCGACGGCAGCATCGCGGGCCTCTTGGCGGTCGCGGATCCGATCAAGGCGACGGCGCCGGGTGCGATCGAGGCGCTCAAGGCCGAGCGCCTGCGCGTGGTCATGCTGACCGGGGACAACCGCACCACGGCCGAGGCGGTGGCCCGCCGGCTCGGCATCGAGGAGGTGATCGCCGGGGTGCTGCCCGAGCAGAAGGCGATGGTCGTCAAGCGGCTCGAAATGGAGGGCCGCACGATCGCGATGGCAGGCGACGGCATCAACGATGCACCGGCTTTAGCTGCCGCGCGCGTCGGCATCGCCATGGGGACGGGTGCCGACGTGGCGCTGGAGAGTGCTGCCGTAACGCTCCTCAAGGGCGATCTCTGGGGCATCGTGCGCGCGCGGCGCCTGAGCCGTGCCGTCATGCGCAATATCCGCGAGAACCTCTTCTTCGCCTTCGCCTTCAACGCCCTCGCGGTGCCGATCGCGGCCGGAGCGCTCTATCCCTGCTGCGGCCTCCTGCTCAACCCCATGATCGCGAGTGCCGCGATGAGCTTGAGCTCGGTCTCCGTGATCGGCAACGCGCTCCGGCTGCGGCGTGCGGTCCTTTAGCATCCGCTCGCGGGGTAGCGCATGCCTATCGGGCTGGCCGCAGACGATCGAGCCTGAGCCGATGACGCTGGTCGGTGAGACGCGCGGCGCCGAGCATCACGGCGGCGAGCGAGCCGAGTGCCGTCGAACCCGCGATCAGGAACATGATCAGCAGCTGGTACTTGACGGCTTGCTCCGGTGCGACGCCCGAGAGGATCTGCCCCGTCATCATGCCCGGAAGGGAGACAAGCCCGGTCGCCGACATGGAGTTGATGATCGGCAGCATGCCGCTTTTGAGCGCGCCGCGCGTTACCGTGCCGAGCGCCTCCCAGCGCGTGGCACCGAGCGCCAGTCGCGCCTCTATCGCGTTGCGCTCCCGTGCGGCGGCAACAGTCAAAGTGTTGAGGCCGAGGCTGATGCCGTTCATCGTATTGCCGAGGATCATGCCGAGGAGGGGAATGGCGAAACGCGGATCGTACCACGGCTGCGGGCGCACCGCGGTGGTCAGCGCAAGCACGGTGACAAGCCCGGCTGCCATCAACACGGTGCTGGTGCCCAGGCCATAGCTCCACCAGCCCGTGAATGGGCGTTCCTGCCGGGCGACGGACTCGCGTCCGGCGAAGGCGATCATGACAAGGGCGGCGAGAAGCGTCCAGAACGGCGCCTCGGCGTTGAAAAGGGCATGGAGGACGAGGCCGACCAACACCAGCTGGATCACCATCCGCAGCGTCGCCACGGCGATCTGCCGCTCGAGGCCGAGGGCAAACCAGAGCGAGAGCAGGCCGTTCACCAGCACGAGGACGGCGGCGATGGCGACGTCGCCATAGCCGAGCGGGACGAAATTCATCGCCTGTCCTCCCATACCCGTCCGGCCTCCACGCGCAGCTGGCGGCGGGCGAGCCGCGCCGCTTGCGCGGGATCGTGGCTGACCATGAGGATTGCCGTGTCGTGGGCGAGCGCCGCCTTGAGCAGCGTTTCGACGGCCTCGGCGGCGTTCTGATCGAGCCCGGACGTGGGCTCGTCGAGCAGCAGCGCGCGCGGCTTCTGCACGAGCGCGCGCACGAGCGCCAAACGCTGGCGTTCGCCCGTCGAGAGTCGGCTGACCGGCCAGTCGAGGCAAGCCGCGGGCAGCCCCAAGCTCTGCGCCAGTGCCGCGGCCGCGTCGCGATGCGCGAAATGCGCGCCAACCGCGTCCGCCCACCAGCCGGACTCGGCCGCGACATAGGTCACGCGCCGTCGCCACAGCGGTGCCGGCAGCGCCTCGCGACGCTCGGCGTCGAGCAGTATCTCGCTCTCGTTGGGGTCAAGGTCGGCGATCGCGCGCAGGAGCAGCGATTTACCCGCCCCCGAGGGTCCGCTCACGACCACGCATTCGCCGTCCGCCAGTGCGAAGGGCTCGACAGTCAGGTGGGAACGGGAGATGCGCTCGACGTTGAGCGAGGAGACCTCCGTCGCGCGGGCCGCAAATTCGCTCGGGCCCGCTTTCCATCGGCGGCCATCGCCAAGTCCTATGGCAATGTCCCCCTCAGCAGGCCGGTATCGGCGACGATAGTGCGCCGCCGTCCGTCGCGCCACTGCCTCGAGCATTGCGCCGGCAAGCACCCGGCCCTGCCGCTCTGCCGGCGGCCGCGCGTACGCGGCCCCGGAGACGCTAAGTGCCGGAGCCGGCCGTCATCGTCGCCCGTTACTTGCCCGGCTGCGGGGTGAGGCGGAGGTAAGGCTTGAGCGCCTTCCAGCCCTTGGGGAATTTCTTCTTCGCATCCTCGTCCGTGACCGAGGGCACGATGATCACGTCCTCGCCGTGCTTCCAATTGACCGGGGTGGCGACCTGGTACTTGTCGGTGAGCTGGAGGGAGTCGACGACGCGCAGGATCTCGTCGAAGTTCCGGCCCGTGGTCTGCGGGTAGGTGATCATCAGGCGGATCTTCTTCTTGGGATCGATCACGAAGACCGTGCGCACGGTGTACACCTCGTCGTGGGAGGGGTGCATCATGCCGTAGAGGTTTGCCACCTTGCGGTCCGGGTCGGCCACGATCGGAAAGGCGACCTTCGCGTGCTGCGTCTCCTCGATGTCTTTGACCCAGCCCGCGTGCGAGCTCACCGGATCGACCGAGAGGCCGATGACCTTGACGTTGCGCTTCGCGAACTCCGGCACGAGCTTGCCCACGTAGCCGAGCTCGGTCGTGCACACGGGGGTGAAGTCCTTGGGATGGGAGAACAGGATGCTCCAGCCGTCGCCGATCCAGTCGTGAAAGCGAATGCGTCCTTGCGTGGTATCCGCTTCGAAGTCCGGAGCCGTATCGCCGAGACGAAGGGTCATGATCTCATCCTCCCGTTTCGCCGCACCTTGGCGGCCTGAGCATGCCCCTCAATTAAGCCGTCGGCGGCTCGGACACAAGGTGGCGTGTGAAATTCAAATATTACACACTAAATTAATGTATTATCTCGCGTCATGCGCGTCCGGCGGCGGCGGGAGCTTGCTCAGCCCGTCCGGGTCGGCAGGCCGGTTGACAGCGGCGATGCGCTCGAGGGCTGCTTGACGGGGAGCGGTTACGATTCCGTGTTCATAGGCGACGACGTGGAGCCGTCCGCGCACGCACTCGAGGAGCTCGCCCGGTGCCAAGAGATGGTCCGGATTGGCGGGTCTGCCGAAGCGGGCGTTGCCGCGTGCGAAGGTCTCATAGATGAGGACTCCGCCGGGCTCGAGGGCTGCCAGCAAGGCGGGAAAGAGCGGGCGGAAGAGGTAGTTGGTGACGACCACGGCCGCGAAGCGGCGCTCGGCCAAGGGCCACGGCCCGGCTTCGAGATCCGCCTCGACCAGTTCGGCCCCTGGGAGTGCGCCGAGTTCGGCGAGCCGCTCGGGAGCTCTGTCGACCGCGGTGACCGGGTGCCCGAGGGCAAGGAAAAGCCGGCTATGGCGCCCCGAGCCGCAGGCCAGGTCGAGGACACTTCCTGCGGGCCGCACGAGGGGGGCGAAGCGGCGGACCCAGTCCGAGGGCGGATCGGCAGCGTGCCTGTCGTCGGGAGCGTCGCGGGGGCGGATGGCCATGTTCCAAATCGTGCCGCGGGCCTATATTAAGATTCGGTTGACCCTCACTACGAATGGCATGCCGGCTCCATGATCGTCTACAGCCTCAAGTGCGCCCGAGACCACGAATTCGAGGCGTGGTTCCGCGACAGCTCGTCTTACGACGTCCAGGCCTCGCGCCGGGCGGTGGCCTGCCCCGAGTGCGGCAGCACCAAAGTGAGCAAGGCGCCCATGGCGCCGCGGCTCTCGCGGGGTGCTGCCCCGGAGGGCGAGCCGGCGAGCACTCAAGCAAAGCCAGCCCCAGCCGCGGCCCCGGCGGGCGAGAGTACCGCGATCATGGCGCGCCAGTCGCTCGAAGCACTCAGGCAGCAGGTCGAGGCGAACTGCGAGTATGTCGGCGAGCGCTTCCCCGAGGAGGCCCGCAAGATCCACTACGGCGAGGTGAAGCGGCGCGATATCTACGGCGAGGCGAAGGACGAGGAGGCCAAAGCGCTCGCCGAGGAAGGGATCGAGTTCCATCGCATTCCCTGGGTCCGGCGGGGCAATAGCTGAGCCGACCTCCGACGCCCGGACGAGGACTGCGAGATGGGCTTCACCCCTGCTGCGATGCGCCTCCGGACCAAGACGCTCGAGATCGCCTATGAGGAGAGCGGCGCTGCGGCCGGACGGCCGGTCATCCTCTTGCACGGCTTTCCCGACGATCCGCGCACCTGGGACGGGGTTGCCCCAGCACTCGCTCAAGCCGGCTACCGAATCCTCGTTCCCTACTTGCGCGGCTACGGCCCGACCCGTTTCCTCGACCCCGCCACGCCGCGCTCGGGCCAGCAGGCGGCCCTCGGCCACGACCTGCTCGACTTCATGGACGCCCTCGGCCTCGCCCGCGCGGTCCTCGTCGGCTACGACTGGGGCGGGCGCGCCGCCTGCATCGTGGCCGCCCTTTGGCCCGAGCGCGCCGCTGCCCTCGTCACGATCGGCGGCTACAACATCCAGAACATCGCCAAGTCGGGATTCCCCGCCGCAGCCGAGCAGGAATACCGCTACTGGTACCAATGGTATTTCCACACGGAGCGCGGCCGTGCCGGCTTAGCTGCCCGGCGGCGCGAGATCTGCCGCCTGTTGTGGCGGCTGTGGTCGCCCAACTGGCACTTCGACGAGGCGAGCTACGAGCGCACCGCGGCTTCCTTCGACAATCCCGATTTCGTCGACGTCGTGATCCAGTCCTACCGCCACCGTTATGGCGTCGCCCCCGGCGATCCCGGCATGGAGGCGAGCGAGGGGCTGCTCGCGGCCCAGCCGCGCATCGCCGTGCCGACGATCGTGCTGCACGGTGCTGCCGACGGGGTCAGCCCGCCCGAGGATTCGGAGCCCCATCGGCGCCATTTCTCGGGTTCCTACGCGCGGCGCGTGATACCGCGCGCCGGACATTTCCTGCCGCGCGAAGCCCCCGCCGAGGTCGTCCGCGCCGTGCGCGAGCTCAGCCCCTGACCGCGAGGGCCATGTAGTTGGCGGAGAGGTCGTCGGCGAGGGCGAAGCGCTCCGTCAACAGGCTGTAGCGCACACCTTTGAGCTCCGTGAGCTCGGCCCCGCAGGCGCGAAGATGGGCCGCGAGCTCGGAGGGGCGCAGGAACTTGCGCCAATCGTGCGTGCCGCGCGGCAGCCAGCCGAGGAGATACTCGGCGGCCACGATGGCGAGGGCGAAGCTCTGGGGCGTGCGGTTGATGGTGGCGAGGACCATCATTCCGCCGGGGGCGAGAAGGGCGACCGAGGCCTTAAGGAAGCTCCGCACGTCGGCCACATGCTCGACCACCTCCATATTGAGCACGATGTCGAAGTGCAGCCCTTGCTCGGCGAGCTCCTCCGCGGTCGCGGCGCGATAGTCGATCGCGAGCTTGCTCTCGTCCGCGTGGGTGCGGGCGACCGCGATGTTGGGCTCGGAGGCGTCGATGCCGGTGACCCGCCCGCCCAGGCGCGCCATCGGCTCGGCAAGGAGACCTCCGCCGCAGCCGATATCGAGGACGCGCAATCCCGCGAGCGGCCGCAGGGTCTTGGCGGCGCGGCCGAAATGGGCGACAGCACGCTCGCGCACATAGGCGAGGCGCACCGGGTTGATGCGGTGGAGCGGGCGGAACTTGCCGAGCGGGTCCCACCATTCGTCGGCGAGCGCCGAGAAGCGGGCGATTTCGGCCCCATCCACGCTGGGGCTGGCAGCGCCGACTTTCGCCTTCCGCGCCTTTCGCTCTCCGTGCGCGCTCAAATGCCACCTTCCCCCGACGTTTGCGCGCGAGCGCAGGCTTGCGCCCGTCGCGGCAAATTAAGCCCGCCGCGCGAGCGCAGGCTTGCGCCGGCCGCGGCAAATTAAGTATGTATTGGCGCCCCTCTGGCGGCAACCCGGACGCATCGACGTGGCGCGAAAGGAAC
>DATJAC010000042.1:0-15783 GCA_035516655.1 Alphaproteobacteria bacterium
CTTCACGTTGACGACGTCGTAGCGGCCGACGAGGCCCGCCGCGTCGGCACTCGTGTGGCAGGACTCGTCGGCGGCGATGGGCACCTCGTGCACCACTTGGACGAGCGCTTCGTCGCGCCCCGCGGGGAGCGGCTGCTCGACGAGGGCGACGCCCAGGCGTTTCATCGCCGGCAGATAGTCGCCGAGCATGTCGGGCGTCCAGGCCTCGTTGGCGTCGACGATGAGGCGTGCCGCGGGGGCGCCCGCGCGCACCGCCTCCACGCGCGCGATGTCGCCCGCCCCGCCGAGCTTGACCTTGAGCAGCGGCCGCTCGCGGTTGGCGCGCGCCGCCTCGCCCATCGCCTCGGCACTCGCGAGGCTCAAGGTGTAGGCGGTGACCACGGGCCGGGGCTCGGCAACGCCGGCGAGGCGCCAGGCGGGGACCCGCGCCTCTTTGGCCTCGAGGTCCCAGAGCGCGCAATCGAGCGCATTGCGCGCGGCCCCGGCGGGCAGGGCCTCGGCGAGGCCTGCGCGTCCGAGTCCTTCTGCGATCGCGGGCGCCAGCCCCTCGATCTGGGCAACCACACTCGCGACCGTCTCGCCGTAGTGCGCGTAGGGCACGCACTCGCCGCGCCCGCGTGCGGCATCTCCGGCAATCTCGGCGACCACGACCTCGGATTCGGTGCGAGCACCACGCGAGATGGCGAAGACGCCGCGCAGCGGAAAGCGCTCGCGGCGCACCGTGAGCCGGCGCACGGCCCTAGCCTTTGAGGAGCTGGTCGGCGATGCGCCCGACGCCTGTGCGCAGCGGGTCGACCGCCGGAAGGCCGAACTTCCCCTCGCACTCCGCGAGGAACTTCGTTGCCTCCTGGGGCGCGAGCTTCGAGCTGTTGATGCTGACGCCGACGAAGCGGGCCGCCTTGTTGGTGAGCCGGGCAGCAGCCAGGCAAAGCGCCATCGTCTCCTCGACACTCGGCATGGGCTGGCGGGGCAAGCCGCGCATGTGGGTTCGCGTCGGCTCGTGGCAGAGCACGAGCGCATCGGGCTGGGCGCCATGGATGAGGCCGAGGGTCACGCCTGCAAAGGAGGGATGGAGGAGCGAGCCCTGCCCCTCGATGAGGTCCCAATGCTCGGGGTCGTTGGCGGGCGTCAGCCACTCGACGGCACCCGAGACGAAGTCGGAGACGACCGCGTCGATCGAGACGCCGGAGCCCGCGATGAAGATGCCGGTCTGGCCGGTGGCGCGAAAGTCGGCCTCGAGCCCGCGCTTCCTCAGCTCTCGCTCGAGGCTCAAGGTCGTGTACATCTTGCCGATGGAGGCATCGGTGCCGACCGTCAAGAGGCGCTTGCCCGGCCGCTTCTCCCCACTGCCGAGGGGGAACTCCTGGGTCGGATGGCGCACGTCGTGGAGCTTGCGCCCGCCTTTGGTTGCCGCCGCGGCGAGGCCGGGGACCGATTCGAGCCGGCTGTGCAGGCCGCTTGCGATGTCGAGGCCGAGCTCGACCGCGCGCAGGAGGCTCGCGGCCCACTTGGGCCCGATGACCCCGCCCCGGTTGGCGACCCCGATGATGAGCGTCTTGGCCCCTTTCCGTGCCGCTTCCTCGAGCGAAAGGTCGGGCAGGCCCAAGCTCGTCTTGCAGCCCTCGAGCCGCAGCTGACCGACGCACCACTCGGGCCGCCAGTCCTTGATCCCGCTCGCGGTCTTGGCGGCGAGATCGTCGTGGGCGTCGCCGAGGAAAAGCAGATAGGGCCGCGTTATTTCCAAGACATCCCTCCCCCTGTCGGACGCGCGGGATGATAGCGAAATGCCCGGCGCAATGCATCAGCGGCCGCGATTGCCCCTCGGCACCCCGGCCGCTATAGTGCCGCCGCCGCGCTCCGCAATCCGAGGTTCCGCATCCCGTGATGTTCACCACCCGGCCCGAGATCAAGGGCACCTTCGGCGTCGTCTCCACGACCCATTGGATCGCCGCCTCAGTCGCCATGGCGAGCCTCGAGAAGGGCGGCAACGCCTTCGACGCGGCCGCCGCTGCGGCCTTCACCCTGCAGGTGATCGAGCCCAATCAGAACGGGCTCGGCGGCGACGTGCCGATCATCTTCTGGAATGCGGCGCTAAAGCGCTGCGAGGTCCTTTGCGGACAGGGTCCGGCGCCGGCTCAGGCCACCATCGCCCATTACCGCTCGCTCGGGCTCGAGCTCGTGCCCGGGGCAGGCCTCCTCGCCGCGGTGGTGCCGGGGGTCTTCGACGGCTGGATGCTGCTCTTGCGCGACCACGGCACTGCTCTGCTGCGCGACGTACTCGAGCCCGCCATCCATTACGCCCGCCACGGCTATCCGGTGTCGCCGGTGCTGAGCGACACGATCCAGCGCGTGGCCGAGCTCTTCACCAACGCCTGGCCGACCTCGGCCGCGGTCTATTTGGCACACGGCACCGCCCCCAAGGCCGGCAGCCTGTGGCGCAACCCGGCCTTGGCCGAGACCTACGAGCGCATTCTCAGGGAAGCCGAGGCGGCGGGCGGAGACCGCGTGAAACAGATCGAGGCCGCGCGCGCCGCCTATTATCGCGGCTTCGTCGCCGAGGAGATCGAGCGCTTCTGCCGCACGAACGAGCTCCTCGACAGCTCAGGCGAACGCCACAAGGGTGTCCTCGCCGCACAGGACCTGGCGCGTTGGCAAGCGAGCTACGAGGCCCCGCTCAGCTACGATTACCACGGCCACCAGGTGGCCAAGACCGGCCCCTGGGGCCAGGGTCCGGTCTTCCTCCAGCAGCTCGCCCTCCTCGCCGGCTTCGATCTCGCCGCCATGGGGCCGACGAGCCCCGAGTTCGTTCATACCGTCATCGAGTGCGCCAAGCTCGCCTTCGCCGATCGCGAGGCCTGGTACGGCGACTCGGGTTTCGGTGCCGCGCCGATGGCGGCCCTCTTGAGCGAGGACTACAACGCGGCACGCCGCCGTCTCGTCGGCGCCGAGGCCTCGCTCGAGCTGCGCCCGGGAGCGCCTCTCGCCAACATGCCGCGGCTGCCCAAGGCCGTGCGCGGCATTCGCATTGCGGCGGGGCGCCTGGCCGGCACGGGCGAGCCGGGTGCGCTTGCCGCGGCCGCGGAGGGCGAGCCCAATCTTGCCGCACGGGGGGTCGTCGCCGGCGACACGGTGCATGTGGACGTGATCGACCGTTGGGGCAACATGGTGGCGGCGATGCCGAGCGGGGGCTGGCTGCAGAGCTCGCCCGTGATCCCGGCCCTCGGCTTCTGCCTGGGCTCGCGCGCGCAGATGTTCTGGCTCGAGGAGGGTTTTCCCGCAAGCCTCAAACCGGGGAAACGCCCGCGCACCACCTTGAGCCCGGGCCTCGTCTTCCGCGGCGGCGAGCCTTACATGGCCTTCGGCTCGCCGGGCGGGGACGGCCAGGACCAGTGGGCGCTCCACTTCTTCCTGCGCCACCTCCATCACGGACTCAATCTCCAGGAGGCGATCGACCAGCCGTCCTTCCAGTCCTTCCACTGGCCGGACTCGTTCTATCCGCGCGCGGCGCGGCCCGGCGAAGCGGCCCTCGAGGGGGGCTTTCCCGCAGCCACGATCGAAGCGCTGAGGAAACGCGGCCACAAGGTCAGCGTGAACCCGCCCTGGTCGCTCGGCCGCATCTGCGCCTGCAGCAAGGACGGCCCCTTCCTCAAGGCCGGGGCCAACCCGCGCAACATGCAGGGCTACGCGGTAGGCAGATGACGGAAGCCAGATGACAGGGATCAGAGACCAGAGACTCCTCTGATACCTGATACCTGTCATCTGACATCTGTCAATTCGCCGGCAGCTTGCCCTGCACGCCGTCCACGTACCAGTTGAGCCCCAGGATCTCGGCGTCGCTCAGGTGCTTGCCCGCGGGTACCTTGAGCTGCCCGTCATTGTCCTTGATCGGGCCCTGGAAGGGGTGGAAGGAGCCGGCCACGATCGCGGCCTTCTTGGCGTCGACGAGCCCGATCACCTCCTGCGGGACTGCGGCGTTGAAGGGGGCGAGGCCGACCATGTTGTCCTTGATCCCGCCCCAGACGTCGCCCGACTTCCAGCTCCCGCTGATGACCGCCTTGGCCTCGCGGATGTAATATTGCCCCCAATGGTGGGTCGCTGCCGTGAGCTCCGCGTGCGGCCCGTATTTCGTCATGTCGGAGTGGTAGGCGATGGCCCAGACGTGCTTGGCCTCGGCCGCCTGCACGACGGCGGTCGAGTCCGTATGGTGGGTGAGCACGTCGGCCCCTTGCGCCACGAGGGCGTCCGCCGCCTCGCGCTCCTTGCCGGGATCGTACCAGCTGCTCGTCCAGATCACCTTCACCTGCGCCTTCGGATTGACCGAGCGGGCGCCCAAGGTGAAGGCGTCGATGCCCTGCACCACCTCGGGGATCGGGAACGCGGCGACGTAGCCGAGCGTGTTCGACTTCGTCATTTTGCCGGCGACGATCCCGGTCAGGTAGCGCGCCTCGTAGAAGCGCGCCGAATAGGTGCCGACGTTCTTCGCGCGCTTGTAGCCGGTGGCATGCTCGAAGATCACATTGGGGAACTGCTGCGCCACCTTGAGGGTCGGGTTCATGAAGCCGAAGGAGGTGGTGAAGATGAGCTTGTTGCCGCCCTGGGCGAGCTCGCGGATCACGCGCTCGGCATCCGCCCCCTCGTTCACACTCTCGACGAAGCTGGTCTTGACCGCGTCGCCGAGCGCTTTCTCCATCTCCTTGCGGCCCATGTCGTGCTGGTAGGTCCAGCCCGCGTCCCCGATCGGGCTCACATAGACGAAGGCGATCTTGAGCGGCTCGGCGGCGGTCGCCGGCGCCGGGCAGGAAAGGGCGATACCCGCGGCGGCGCCAAGTGCCGCGGCGAGACGTTGCAGGACTCCCGAGCGACGCATCTTGCACTCCCCCTGATAGGTTGGCCGGCGGCGACTGCGGCAAGGTGTTGACCAAAGTCCCCTCGGCACCTCGACGCGAGGGTCATCTTGCCTTCTCTTGCGCTGCAATGAAAGGCTCGGGTTGCGAGCCGCGTCGGCCAGGAGCCTTGCGGAGCCCTGGGCGCGGCGGGAGAGCCGACGACCGCGGCGTCAGGCTCGCTTGACCAAGCGCAGAATCACGATCAGGACTACCGCCCCCGCCGTCGCCGTGATGATGGATGAGATCAGTCCGCCACCGATGTTGATGTGCAGGAAACCGGCCAGCCAGCCGCCGATGAAAGCGCCGATGATCCCGACGACGATGTCGCCGATCAGACCAAAGCCCCCGCCCTGGACCACAAGCCCCGCGAGCCAGCCGGCAACGGCGCCGATGATCAACCAGACAATAAGACCATGGATGCCCATGTCCACCCCTCCATCCCGTTGTTTTGATCGTCCGGCTCGAAGCCTTCCCCTGAACCGATGAGACTGAGCGAAGAGCGCATTAGGCGTCAAGCGGCTCGATCTGAAGGCAGTGTTCCAATTCGAGGGTGCGGCATGGCTTGCGCAAGAATGGATTGCGCAAAAGCGTAGGCCCCGTGCGCCCGGTGCCGCGCCGGCAAGACCATACGGGCCACGCCGGCTACTTCGGGCCTTTGACCGCCGTCAGATAGTCGACGATCGTGGGGACGTCTTTAGCGTCGACCGGCGCCTTGTAGACGTTGCGCATCTTGTTGACTTCGGCCTCCCACGCCGCTTTCGGCATCGTCGGCTGGGCCAGGATCATGCCGGCGGAATGACAGGCGAGGCAGTTGTCGTGCACGACCGCCACCCCGGCGGCGTCGGGCAGCGCCCGCGTGCTCTCGGGCAAGGTGACGTCGACGGATTTCAGGCTGGTAGGGACCTTCGCTTGCACCGCCAGCGAGACCAGTGCGGCGCCGGCAAGCAGTGCCAGCGGCAGAATTTTGCGCTTCATGTGCGGAGCTCCCTCACGCCACCGAAACGGGCGTCGATTCGATGATGTTGCGCATGAACCCGGCCGGATTCCAGTTGGCCTGCGCCGGCTGCGCCTCGCCGCTCGCGTTCGTGCAACGGACCATGAGCGTGTAATCCCCTTTCGCCGCCGGGGCGAACCGCGTTTCCCACCGCCGGAAGCTGTATTTGCCCTCGTCCTTGCCGAGATGCGCGCCATGCCAGCTCTTGCCGCCATCGGCCGAAAAGTCCACCCGCTTCACGCCGGAATCGCCGCCGAAGGCGATGCCGCGGATCAGCGCCGGCTTGCCCGCCGGAATGGTCGTGCCCGAAGCGATATTGGTGATGAACGAGCGCGGATTGAGCCGGTTGATCGGGATCATCTTCACGTCCGCCTGCCCCGGCTTCATGTCGGCGTGCGGCGTATCCGGAATCGTGTAGGCCGTCTTCATCCAGAAGTTGGTGTCGGGGCTGTCCAGCACCTCGATGTCGCTGAGCATCTTGACCCAGTAGGTCGCATACCAGCCCGGCACGACGACGCGCAGCGGGAACCCGTTCAGGAGCGGGAGCTGCTCGCCGTTCATGGCGTAGGCGATCATCACCTCGCCATCGCGCGCGTGGTCGACGGCAAGCGACTTCATGAAGCCCGGCGCGTCGGCTACCACCGGCGTATCAAGCCCCTTGAGCCGGACCTGCACCGCGCCCGGTTTCACGCCGGCCCGGTCGAGCACGTCCTTGAGGCGCACGCCGGTCCATCGCGCATTGCCCATTCCGCCGTTGCCCCACTCGCCGCCGGGGACACGGGGCTGGAAGAAGCCGCGCGAATTGCCCGAGCACTGGTTCACCGCGGCGAGCTCGACCCGCGGCAGCGCCAGGATCTCCTTGAGCGTCAGCGACAGCGTCTGGTTCACATGGCCGTGGACGTTCAGGCGGAAGCTGTCGACATCGATGCTCGTCGGGATGACCGACCAATGCCAGCGCACGAAGAAGCGGTCGTTCGGCGTGAACACGCCCTTGTCGAAGACCTCGAACGGCGTCTCCAGGAGCGGCGGTCGCGTACGCTGGAGGATCATGGCACCTTTCTGCGGAAAGCCGGTCGTGATCGAACGCTCGCCCGGTCCGCCAGGCAGCGGCAAAGTCACCATCGTCTGGGCCCAGACCGGAGAGGCCAGAGCCGTCAATCCCGCGATCCCGGCTTGACCCAGCAGGCGCCGGCGCGTCAGTGCGTTGGCAGCGAACCTTTGGTTTTGCATGGGTGCTTTCCTCCCGCTCCTAAGCGCCGGCTTCCGATCGGTGCGACCTCGAACGCCGATCGTCGCGCCGGCGCATGGGCCCGCCGCGGCCTACGCGTCCGCGCCCGATGCGGTCGCCAGCGCTGCGATTGAGCATCGCATGACCTCCCAGCCGGCGGTCTCGGAGCCGCCTTCGCCGGCCTTCTCCAGACGAGTCTGGACTAAACGTATGATAGCGCTCATTTGGCGCACGCGGAAGCGAATGATGCGGAGGGTTGGCGCGGCGAAGCCGAGCCCTACCCGCTTGACGCCCGCCAAACGGGTGAGGGGGATTGGGCTCTAGCGCTGGCCGCGCAGGAACTCGAGCAGGGCGGCATTGACGGCCTCGGGCCGCTCGATGTTGGGCAAATGGCCCGCATCCTCGATCACGACGAGACGCGCACCCGCAATCTGGGCCGCCATCTCGCGCCCGAGCTTGACCGGAGTGAGCCGGTCTTCCGCGCCATAGACGAGAAGGACGGCCACCTTGATCTCGGTGAGCGCGGCGGTGCGATCGTAGGCGGTCACCGCCTCGATCGCCTTGATGTAGGACTCCTTGTGCAGGGCCGAGATGCTGGCGACGACGCGCTCATAGGCAGCACGCGGTGAGCGGGGCCCGATGAGGGTTGCGGCGACCGCGGGGGCGATGTCGCGCGGCTCCTTGCCGGCGAGGAGCGGCTCCTTGCGCGAGCGCACGAACTCGGCGCGTTGCTCCGGAGTGAAGCTCGCATCGAAGCCGGTAAAAGTGTCGCACAGCACGAGGCTCGCGACGCGGGCCGGATAGCGCCAATGGAAGTCGAGGGCAATGCGCCCGCCCATCGAGAGTCCGCAGATATGCGCGCGCGCGGCACCGAGATGATCGAGGAGCCTCGCGAGGTCGCGGCTGAAGTCGGCGAAGTCGAGCGGGCCCTCGTAGTCGTCCGAGAGGCCGTAGCCGCGCGCGTCCCACGCCACCGCGTGGAAATCTGCCGCGAGGGCCGCGAGCTGATCGTGCCAATTCGTGCGATTGCCGCCGATTCCGTGCATGAGCACGACGGCAGGCCCCGCACCCGCGTGATCGTAGGCGAGCCGCGGCCGGCCCGGAACGTAATCGGTCTTGATCGACGCCATCTCCCACCTGCCTCGAGGACCCGGGGCGGCCAGTCTAACAGACCCGTTCAATGGCGTGACCGCGGTCACTGACGCGCCCCCGGCTTGCCCCTTAGAAGGGCGCTCATGAACAGAAGAGGAGAGAAGGCCATGAGCATGCAATCCTTCGAGGCCGCAACCCGGGTCCCGTTCGCGACCAGGCTGGTGACCACGCTCCTCGCCCCCGAGCTGATCGTACTCGCGCTTCTCTTCGCGTTGGCCCTCGCGACGGCCCTCAAATATCCGGAGCTGATGGCGGCGGCCGCCCAGCTCACCTAGCGCTAGGCCTCGGTCACGCTTTGTTCACGCAAAGAATCGCTTCCCGTTGGGGCATTGGCCGGGGTAAAAGGCTCTCGACTCCTGAATCCTCGTCGCGGACGGCGCCGGCCATGTGGGCAACTTGTGCGGGGGGCGCGGTTCGCATCGGCGAGACGGCTGAGAGGAGCGAGGCCGGCCTGTGCTGCATGTCCTTTGCGTTCTCTCAACCCTCGCCGGCTATGCGGTCGTGGTCGCCTCGCTGGTCTATTCGGCCGTAGCCCTCCTGCGCGTGGCGCTTTTCCGTTCGAAGAGCCCGAGTCCCGCCCGCTTCATGCCGCCGATCACCGTGCTCAAGCCGGTCTGCGGGCTCGAGCCGCGGCTCTACGAGAACCTGCGCTCGTTCTGCGCGCAGGACTATCCCGAGTTCCAGATCCTCTTCGGCGTGCGCGACCTGAATGATCCCGCGATCCCGGTCATCGAGCGCCTGATCCGCGAATTCCCCGAGCGGGGTGCGGCCCTGGTGATCGACCCGCGCGTGATCGGCAGCAATTACAAGATCAGCAACCTCGCCAACATGATCGGCCGCGCGCGGCACGACTTCCTCGCGATCTCGGATGCCGACTGCAAGGTGGGCAGGAGCTACCTCGCCGAGGTCGCCGCGGTCTTCGCCGACCCCAAGGTGGGAGCCGCCACCTGCCTCTACCGCGCGACCCCGAGCGGCAATCGCTTGGCCGACCGGCTCGGCGCCATGTTCATCAACGAGTGGTTCCTGCCCTCGGTCCTGGTGGCCCTCATGTCCGAGCCGCTCGAATACTGCTTCGGGGCCACCATGGCGGTGCGCCGCACGGCCCTCGAGGCGATCGGCGGCATCGAGGCGCTTGCGTGCTACCTCGCCGACGACCATATGCTGGGAAGGTTGGTGGCGGCGAGCGGCTACCGGGTGGCGCTCGCGCGCCATATCGTCGAGATCACCATCAACGAGCCCAACCTGAAGTCGCTCTTCCGCCACGAGCTGCGCTGGGCGCGCACGATGCGCGCGGTGCGCCCGCGGGGCTATGCCTTGAGCTTCGTCACCGATGCGCTGCCGATCGCGATGCTGGTGGCACTTGCAACCGGGCTCCGCTCGAGCGGGCTCATCCTCGTCGGCGTGGCCCTTGTCCTGCGCGTGCTCATGCATTTCGCGGCACGCGCGACGTTCGGAAGCGAAGGGTTCTTCTGGCCATGGCTCGTGCCGTTGCGCGATATCCTGACCTTCGCCGTCCGGGCGGCAAGCTTCGTGGGCCGCAGGGTCGAGTGGCGACAGCAGAAATTCTCCGTCCAATCGGATGGGCAGATGGTCATCTATAATCGGGGGGCGTCCGAGGTGCCGCAATGAAGACCCTATTCCTCAATCCGCCCTCCTATGAGGGCTTCGACGGTGGTGCGGGCTCGCGCTACCAGGCCAAGCGCGAGATCCGCTCCTTCTGGTACCCGACCTGGCTCGCCCAGCCGGCCGCCCTGGTGCCGGGAAGCAGGCTCATCGATGCGCCCGCGCGGGGGCTGGCGCTCGAAGACGTGCTGCCGCTCGCGGCCGAGGTCGAGCTCCTGGTCCTCCATACCTCTACACCCTCCTTCCCCTCCGACGTGAAGGTGGCCGAGGCCTTCAAGGCGGCCAATCCGAAGCTCCTCATCGGCATGGTGGGGGCGCATGTCGCGGTCTCGCCCGGCCCCTCGCTCGCGGCATCGGAGGCCGTCGATTTCGTGGCGCGCAGCGAGTTCGATTTCACCATCAAGGAGATCGCCGAGGGCCGCCCGCTCGCCGAGGTCGACGGTGTCAGCTACAGGGTGGGGGGCGAGGTGGTGCACAATGCCGAGCGCGCCATCCTCGAGGACATGGACCGGCTGCCCTGGGTCACCGAGGTCTATAAACGCGACCTCGTGATCGAGGACTATTTCATCGGCTACCTCCTCCATCCCTACCTCTCGCTCTATACCGGGCGCGGCTGCAAGTCGCGCTGCACCTTCTGCCTTTGGCCCCAGACCATCGGCGGCCATCGCTACCGCACGCGCAGTGCCGAGAACGTGGTCGAGGAGATCGCGCTTGCCAAGCGCCAATTCCCGCAGGTGAAGGAATTCTTCTTCGACGACGACACCTTCACCGACGACCGCCCCCGCGCGGAGGAGATCGCCCGCGGGCTCGGGCGGCTCGGCGTCACCTGGTCGTGCAACGCCAAGGCCAACGTGCCCTACGAGACGCTCAAGGTGCTGCGCGAGAACGGCCTCAGGCTCCTCCTCGTCGGCTACGAGTCGGGCAACCAGCAGATCCTCCACAACATCAAGAAGGGCATGCGGATCGATGTCGCGCGCAAGTTCTCGGCCGATTGCCGCAAGCTCGGCGTCACCATCCACGGCACTTTCATCATGGGCCTCCCCGGCGAGACCAAGGAGACCATCGAGGAGACCATCCGCTTCGCCCAGGAGGTGAACCCCCACACCATCCAGGTCTCGCTCGCCGCCCCCTACCCGGGCACCGAGCTCTACCGCGAGGCGGTGATGAAAGGCTGGCTGCACGAGAACAGCGACAGCCTCGTCGGCGCCGACGGCGTGCAGATCAGCTCGCTCGAGTACCCCCATCTCTCCAACGAGGAGATCTTCGAGGCGCTCAAGGTCTTCTACAAGCGCTTCTACTTCCGGCCCGGCAAGATCGCCGAGCTCAGTTGGGAGATGCTGACGAGTGCGCAGATGATGAAGCGCCGCCTGCGCGAAGGGGTCGAGTTCTTCCATTTCCTCCGCCAGCGCGAGAACCACGCCTGAGGAGTACCGCGGCCGGTCTCTGCCGGAGCCTGCATCCGCAGCACCTGCGGGAAGAGGGGCAATGAAGTTCGGTCTTGGCTTGGCTCTCATCGCCGGCATCGCCTTGACGGTCGGCCTGATCGCCTATCAGGGTGCTGGCGAGGTCTTCGGCACGCTCTCCTTGCTCGGCTGGGGCCTCATCCCGCTCGTTCTCGTTCACGCGGTGCAGATCCTCCTCTGCGCGCTCGGCTGGCGCGCGCTCATCAACCGCGGCGCCCCGCGCCCCATCCTCCATCTCGTGAGGATCCGCTGGATCCGGGAAGGGACGAACGGCCTGCTCCCGCTCGCCCACATCGGCGGGCAGATCATCGGCGCGCGCATGCTCTCCTTCCAGGGCTTGAGCGGCGATCTCGCGGGTGCCTCCGTGGTCGTCGACTTGACGGTCGAGGTGGTGGCCCAGCTCGTTTTCACCCTCACCGGCGTCGCCCTCCTGGTGCGCGCGGACGCGGGCGTGGCCGGCCTGGGCGGCTTGGCCCTTGGCCTGACCGCGGCCGCGGTGCTGCTCGCCGCCTTCGTCGTCTCCCAGCGCCTGGGCGTCTTCAAGCTGATCGAGCTCGCCCTCGAGCGCGTGGCCCAGAAGACCCGTTGGCTCTCGCTCGGCGGGGTCAAGGGGCTCAATGCCGCGATCCAGGTCATCTATCGCGAGCCCTTGGCACTCGCCCAGAGCGCCATGTGGCACCTCCTCTCGTGGGCGCTTGGTGCCGTCGAGGTGTGGTTGGCCCTCCATTTCATGGGTGTGGCGATCGGCTGGCGCGAGGCCTTCATCCTCGAGAGCCTGGGCCAGGCCGCGCGCAGCGCCGGCTTCGTCATTCCCGGATCGGTCGGCGTCCAGGAAGGCGGCTACATGCTGTTCGGCGCCATGCTCGGCGTGCCGCCCGAGGCGGGATTGGCGCTCTCGCTCGCCAAACGCCTGCGCGAGCTCGTCATCGGCCTGCCCGCGGTCGCCCACTGGCAATATGTCGAAGGCCGGCGCCTGTTCAAGAAGCGCGCGGCGGCAAGCCCGCACGCGGGCGAATAGCCCCGCCCGTCGCCCTAGCCGAAGCGGCCGGTGACGTAATCCTCGGTCTGCTTCTTCTTGGGCCGGGTGAAGATGGTCTCGGTATCGTCGAACTCGACGAGCTCGCCCAGATACATGAGGGCGGTGTAGTCGGCCACGCGTGCGGCCTGCTGCAGATTGTGCGTGACGATCACCACGGTGTAGTCCTCGCGCAGCTCCTTGATGAGCTCCTCGATGCGCTGGGTCGAGATCGGGTCGAGGGCGGAGGCCGGCTCGTCGAGCAGCACCACCTCCGGGTTGAGGGCGATCGCGCGGGCGATGCACAGACGCTGCTGCTGTCCGCCCGAGAGGCTGAGCCCCGAGGCGCGCAGCTTGTCCTTGACCTCGCCCCAGAGGGCTGCCTTGGTGAGCGCCCATTCGACGCGCTCGTCCATCTCCACGGCCGAGAGCCTCTCGTAAAGCCGGATGCCAAAGGCGATGTTGTCGTGGATCGACATGGGGAACGGGGTCGGCCGCTGGAAGACCATGCCCACGCGGGCGCGCAGACGGTTGAGATCGACGCTGGGCCCGAGGATATTCTCGCCGTCGAGGATGACCTCACCCTCGGCGCGCATGTGGGGATAGAGCTCGTAGATGCGGTTGAGCGTGCGCAGGAACGTCGACTTGCCGCAGCCGGACGGCCCGATGAGTGCGGTGACGCGCCGGTCGTAGATGCTCATGTCGATCGAGCGCAGCGCGATCGACTGGTTGTAATAGAACTTGAGGCCCCGCACTTCGATCTTGCTCGCGGGTCGGGCCGCGGCATCGCCGGCCTCGATGCGCGCCGTCGGCGCCTTCAACTCGATCGCATTGCCGCCTTGCGGGCTTGCTTCGGGCGCGGGAATTTCCGACATCGCTATTTCCTTCATGAACGCTTGTCGCGCTTGCCGAGCGTCAAGCGCACGAAAATGTTGAGCCCGAGGATGGTGACCGTGACGAGAAGCGCGCTCGCCCAGGCCAGTTGCTGCCAGTCAGCGTAGGGGCTGAGGGC
The DNA here is from genome assembly GCA_035516655.1 of Alphaproteobacteria bacterium. Classification (GTDB taxonomy): domain Bacteria; phylum Pseudomonadota; class Alphaproteobacteria; order JACZXZ01; family JACZXZ01; genus DASPPM01. Next base: position 13,374 of record DATJAC010000042.1, read on the forward strand.
GAACTGGAAGATCACGACCGGCAGATTGGCCATCGGCGCATCGAGGTTGCTCGACCAGAACTGATTGTTGAGAACGGTGAAGAGGAGCGGTGCGGTCTCGCCGGCGATGCGGGCAAGGGCGAGCAGAATGCCGGTCAGGATGCCCGCCCGCGCTGCGCGGTAGGAGACCTGCGTGATCATCTTCCAGCGCGGCGCGCCGAGGGCCGTCGCGGCCTCCCGCAGGTCGTTCGGCACCAAGCGCAGCATGTCCTCGCTCGTCCGCACGATCACGGGAATGGCGATGAGTGCGAGCGCGATCGCCCCGGCCCAGGCGGAGAAATGCCGGCTCGGAACGACCGCGACCTCGTAGACGAAGAGGCCGATGAGGATCGAGGGTGCGGAGAGCAGAATGTCGTTGATGAAGCGGGTAGCCTCCGCGATCTTGCCCCGCTCGCTGTACTCGGCGAGATACGTACCGGCGAGCACGCCGATGGGGGCGCCGATGACGATTCCGAGAGCCGTGAGCACGATGCTGCCCGCGATCGCGTTTAGCACGCCCCCCGAGTTTCCGGGAGGCGGGGTCATGGCGGTGAACATCTTGAGGCTGAGGCCCTCGAAGCCGTAGCCGATGAGCGTCCACAGGATCGAGGCGAGAACGAAAATGCCAAGTGCCGTCACCAGCACGGAGACGGTCATCTGGAAGTAATTCAGCAACCGGCGGCGACGATAGAGCGAGATCATGGCTCAGCGCACCTTGCTCGCGAGCTGCCGCAGCATGAGCTTTGCAAGCACGAGGACGACGAAAGTGATGAGGAAGAGGGTGAGGCCGAGGGCGATGAGCGAGGAGGAATAGACGTCGCCCACGGCCTCGGTGAACTCGTTGGCGATGGTCGAGGAGATGGTCGAGCCCGGCAGGAACAACGATGCGGAGAGGTCGTGCGAATTGCCGATCACGAAGGTGACCGCCATGGTCTCGCCGAGCGCCCTGCCGAGGCCGAGCATGACCGCACCCACCACGCTCGTGCGCGTGTAGGGCAGGATGACGTGCCACACCACCTCCCAGGTGGTGGCCCCCAGCCCGAAGGCGGACTCGCGCAGGAGAGGGGGTACGGTCTCGAACACGTCCCGCATCACGGAGGCGATGAACGGCAGGATCATGATCGCGAGAATGAGGCCCGCCGTCAGCATGCCGACGCCGAAGGGCGGGCCGTCGAAGAGGGCGCCGACGATGGGGACCTTGCCGAGGGTCGCACCGAGGGGAGGCTGCACATATTCCTTGTAGAAGGGCACGAAGACGAAGAGGCCCCACATGCCGTAGATGATGCTGGGGATGGCGGCGAGCAGCTCGATCGCCGTGCCGATCGGCCGGCGCAGCCAGACCGGTGCCAACTCGGTCAGCACGATGACGATGCCGAGGCTGATCGGCACGCCGAAGAGGAGGGCGATCACGGACGTGACGAGCGTGCCGAAGACGGGAGCCACGGCGCCGAATTTCTCGGTTACCGGATTCCACGAGGTGCTCGTGAAGAAGCCGAAGCCGAGCTTCGCCAAGGCGGGCCAGCTGCCGATCGCGAGCGAGAGCAGGATGCCGGCGAGGATGAGGAGGACGAAGGCCGCGAAGGAATAGGTCAGGGCGAAGAAGACCTTGTCCCCCAGGGTGCTGGCCCCGGCCGCGGGCATGGCGAGCCTGGCGGCGCGCGGTCGATCGGAAGTGGTTTCGGCGACGGCCATGGGCTTCCTTACCATGGGGACGCAGAGCGAAACGTAGAACTTCCGCTACGATTTCGACCCCGGCGATTTATTCCCGAACCGTAGGTCCGGAACATGAGCAACGTCATCATGATCTGTGCGGTTTCGATACCATCGCCCCGCCGCAAGCATGAGATCGGCGACGCGCGAGCGGCGCCTGGCGCGCGCCGCGGCCGAGGGTGCCTCGCTCGCGGGAGGCCCCCCGAGCCGCGGACGCCTGCCGCGTCAGTTCGCCACCATGCCGGCCGTGAAAATCGGCTTGCCGTCCTTGGACATGATTTCCTTCTGCCAAGTCTGCTCCACGAGCTTGATCACGTTCGCGGGCATCGGGATGTAGTCGAGTTCCTCCGCCATCTTGGCACCGTTGTGGTAGGCCCAGTCGAAGAACTTGAGCACCGCGGCGGCCACGTCGGGCTTATCCTGCGACTTGTAGAAGAGGATGAAGGTCGCCCCCGTGATCGGCCAGCTGGCGTCTCCCGGCTGATTGGTCAGGAGGAGATGGAAGCCCGGCGCCTTCTCCCAATCGGCGTTGGCCGCCGCGGCCATGAAGGCGTCCGCCGTGGGCTTGACGAATTTGCCCGCCGCGTTCTGCAGCTCGGTCCAGGCGAGTTTGTTCTGCAGCGCGTAGGCATATTCGACGTAGCCGATTCCGCCGTCGATCTGCTTGGAATAATTGGCGACC
>DATJAC010000043.1:0-9988 GCA_035516655.1 Alphaproteobacteria bacterium
GCGATCGGCTACCGGCTCGTGGGCGCTCGGCATCTCTCCTGCGAGAGCCCGACGCTCATCGCCCATGTGAGCGAGGGCGAACTGCGCGTGGCCCTCCAGGCCGCGGACTGTGCGGAGGCCGAGGCCATCGTCCAGTTCGGCACCAACCTCCCCGCCCTCCGCCTCGCCGCCGAGGCCGAGCGCTGGCTCGGCAAGCCCGTCATCGCGATTAACGCCGCCACCTACTGGCACGCCTTGCGCCAGTGCGGCATCGCCGACCGCAAGCCCGGGCTCGGGCGCTTGTTGGCGGAGTTTTAGAGGGCGATCCGATCAAATGGAATCAATCCACGTCGTCGTTCCCGCGAAAGCGGGAACCCATCGTCGGCCTCGAGCCGGGCTTCGGACATGGACCCCGGCTTTCGCCGGGGTGACGAGAGAGATGTTCACTTGATGGGAATCCGCTCTAGTGTCGTAGATCAGAGATTCGCTCGATCTCCGTTGACCCATCTCTTCCCTGCCATACCGGCGGAAGCCGGTATCCACGGCCGGGCGGGCGCGCATAGGAGGAACCGGCCATGACCAGGACGTCGATCACGGCAAGAGCAGCGAGCACGGTTACGGGCGGATTGCTCTTCTTCCTGATTGCCGCGAGCGCCGTACAAGCGGCCGAGATCAAAGTCCTGACGTCCGTGGCCCTGACCTCGGCACTCGGCGAGCTTGCTCCGCAGTATGAGCACGCGAGCGGGAACAAGCTCACCATCGGCTACAGCCTCATTGCCGACCTCAAAAAGCGCATCCTCGCGGGCGAGACCGCCGACGTGATCGTTCTCTCGCCGCCGGCGATGGAGGAGCTCCAAAAGCAGGGCAAGCTGGCACCCGGCGCACTCGTGAATGTTGCGAGCACGGCGGTGGCGGTCGTCGTGCGGGCGGGAGCTGCGAAGCCGGACATCGGCTCGGTCGACGCCTTCAAGCGTACCCTGCTCGCCGCCAAATCGATCGCCTATGCGGATCCGGCGAAAGGCGGGGCGAGCGGGGTCTATTTCGCGAAAGTCCTCGACCGCCTGGGACTCGCCGCGCAAATGCAGCCCAAGACCGTTCTGGTTCCAGGCCCCCAAGCCGCCGAGGTCGTCGCCAAGGGCGAAGCCGAGATGGGCGTGGCGGCGGCGTCGGAGATCGTGCCCGTGGCCGGCGCCCAATTGGTGGGCCCGCTGCCGGGAGAGCTTGCCAGTGCGACGTACTTCGCCGCGGGGCTAGGGGCCGGCACCAAGATACCGGAGGAGGCGAAGTCGCTCATCCGCTTCCTCACCGGACCTGCGGCCGCAGCGGTCTTCAAAGCGAAAGGCTTCGAGCCGGGGTGACGAAGAGTCATTTCTGTCGTCGTCATGCCCGCGGAAGCGGGCATCCAGAGTTGCTAATAGGGCGCTTTGCCGAGGCGCCTGGACACCTGATTTCGCGGGTGTGACGACGGTGGAAAAGAGCGCACAGCCCCCAGCAGCTTCTAAGCCCCCTTCCCTCCCGCCTCCCGGATCGCGCGCCACACGCGCTCGGGCGTTGCCGGCATGTCGAGATGGCGGATGCCCAAGGGGGCGAGGGCATCGAGCACGGCGTTCATGACCGTGTGGGGGGCGGCGATGGCGCCGGCTTGGCCCGAGCCCTTGGTACCGAGCGGATTGGCGGAGGTGGCGACCCCGCTCAAGGTGATGTCGAAGGGCGGCAGGTCGTCGGCGCGCGGGAGGGCATAGTCCATGAGCGAGCCGGAGAGGAGCTGGCCCGAGGCGGGATCGTAGACCGTGCGCTCGAGGAGCGCCTGCCCGATCCCCTGCGCCACCCCGCCTTGCACCTGGCCCTCGGTCAGGAGCGCGTTCACGAGGCGGCCGAAGTCGTCGACCACGGTATAGCGCTCGAGCGTCACCCGGCCGGTCGCGGGATCGATCTCAACCTCCGCGATGTGGCAGCCGTTGGGGAAGGTATAGGCCTCGCAATGGTGGTGCACCTCGACGTCGAGGCCGGCATTGACACCCTCCGGATTGCTCGCCGGATCGCGCGCTGCGCGGGCGAGGGCCGCGAGCCCGATGTGGCGATCCGTCCCGGCGACGCTGAAGCGCCCGTCCGCGAAAACGACCTCCTCCGGTTGCGCCTGGAGGAGGCGAGCAGCCAAGACCCGGCCCTTGGCGATCACCCCTCGGGCGGCCTTGACGAGAGCGGTCCCGCCCATGTGGAGCGAGCGGGCCCCGCCGTGCCCGGCCCCGTTCGCGATCGAGCGCGTGTCGGCTTGGACGTAGCGGAAGGCATCGAGCGGCAGGCCGAGCAGGGCCGAGGCCACCTGAGGAAAGCTCGTCTCGTGCCCCTGCCCGTTCGACTGGGTGCCGACGACGAGCGCGATCCGGCCGTCGGCCTCGAAGCGGATGGCGGCACGCTCTTCGGGCTGGCCGCGCGCGGTCTCGATGAAGCAGCCGATCCCCATGCCGCGCAGGCGACCGCGAGCACTCGCGGCGGTGCGGCGCCGGGCGAAGCCCGCGCGATCGGCGAGTGCTGCCGCATCGTCGAGGTTGGCGGCGAAGCGGCCGCCGTCGATCAGCATGCCCATCGCGCTGCGGTAGGGAAACTCGCTCATCATGTTGCGCCGGCGCAGCTCGATCGCATCGATGCCGAGCTTGCGCGCGGCCAAGTCGACGAGGCGCTCGATGACATAATTGGCCTCGGGCTTGCCGGCACCGCGATAGGCGTCGATGGGTACTGTATTGGTATAGGCCCCGCGCACGTCCATGAAGATCGCGGGAATGGCGTAGACCCCGCCCATGGCGGTCGAGGGTGCTTGCGTCGAGCTGGTCGGGCCGACGCTCGAGAGATAGGCCCCGAGGTTGGCGATCGTGGCGACGTGAAGGGCCAAGAAGCGGCCGTCCTCGTCGAGGGCCAGGCGCGCGCGCGTGTGGTTGTCGCGGCCTTGCGTCGAGCTCAGGAAATCTTCGCTCCGCTCGCCTACCCACTTGACGGGCCGGCCAAGCCGGCGTGCCGCCCACAGCACGAGGATCCATTCGGGATAGAGAAAGTTCTTCATGCCGAAGCCCCCGCCCACGTCGGGAGCCGACACCTGCACGCGCTCGAGCGGCACATGGAAGATGAATTGCGCGAGCTGGCGGCGGATCGTGTGCACTTCCTGTCCGGTCAGGATCAGCTCGAAAGTGCCGCTCGCGGCGGTGTAGCTGCCGATCGCGGCCCGCGGCTCGATCGGCGTCACCACGATGCGGTTGTTGACGAGCTCGAGCTCGACGACGTGGGCCGCCGCGGCAATGCCGGCCTCGGTCGCCGCGCGGTCGCCCCGTTGGAAGCGGTAGGCGAGGTTGCCGGGGATCTCCTCGAAGAGAAGGGGGGCCGAGGGGGCCAAGGCTGCGGGCGCTTCGACGACGGCGGGGAGCGGGCGGTAGGTGACCTCGATGAGCTCGGCCGCATCGAGCGCGGCGCTGCTGCTCTCGGCGATGACGAGGGCGACCGGGTCGCCCACGTGGCGCACGCGCTCGCCGGCAAGTGCCGTGCGCGGCGGGGTCACCAACGGGTCGAGCATCTTGATGGTCGCGATGCAGGGCAGCTGGCCCAAGCCGTCGGCGCGGAGGTCGGCCTCGGTGAAGATGCCGCGCACGCCTGCCACGGCCCGGGCGGCCTCAGTCTCGATCCGCTCGATGACGGCATGCGCGTGCGGCGAGCGCAGGAGACGCGCATGGAGCTGGTCGGGGAAGTTGAGATCGTCGACGTAGCGACCGCGTCCGGTCAGAAAGCGCTCGTCCTCGACTCGGCGGAGCGAGTGTTCCGGAACCTGCAAATCCATGCGGCCGCTTCTCCCCGCGTCGTTGCCGGCGAGGACTTTAGCCGACCCCCATCGAATTGAAAGCCCCATCTGAGACGAAAACGCTCTGGTGTCCTGGTTCGGAAGTTCGTCTCATCTGAGATAGCCGTCATTGCAAGCGCAGCGAAGCAATCCAGGCGCTTGGTACAAAACCGATCTGGATTGCTTCGTTGCCCTTCGGGCGCCTCGCAATGACGGGCATTTTCTCTGACGTCGTGAATTTCAGAGTCAGGACACTGACCTTCACGCGAACAGGCTCGCGACGGCGACCAGGGCGATGAGCCCGAGGGAGAAAATGCGGAAAACGCGCTCCGAGACCAGCCTGAAGGCGCGCGCGCCCAGCCATAGGGAGACGGCGTAGACGGGTGCAAGCACGAGGGCCAAGGCCACGACCTCGCGGGTGAAGAGGTGGTTCGCCCAAAAGGTCGCCACGGTGGCAAGGGCCAGGAGGGCGAAGAAGGCGATCACGTTCGCGCGCACGGTCGAGGCATCGGAGGGACCGCCGAGCCAGAAGAGGATCACCGGCGGGCCGCTGGTACCCATGGCTCCGCTCATGACGCCGGCACAGGCGCCGACTCCGAGGTTCAGAAACGTGCTGCTCCTGCCGCGGTAGCGCCAGCCGTAGGCCATCACCGCGACAAAGGCGATGATGACGAGGGCGATCGCGCGCCGCAGCACGGTTCCGTCGATGAGGACGAGGATTTGCGCCCCAAGCGGCACGAACAGCGCTGCCGCGATCACGAGCGGCAGCACCTCGCGCCAGCTGCAGCGGCGGAAGGCCGAGGGGACCAGGGGAAGCGTGAGCAAGGGATCGAACAGCACCAAGGTCGGCACGCCGATTGCCGGCCCGAAGAAAATATTGAGGATCGGGACGACGATGAGCGCGGAGCCGAAGCCCGCGAGGCCGCGCACGAGTCCCGCCGCCACGGTGCCGGCAACGACCAAGAGGAACCACGGCTCGGCGAGCGGAAGGGTGGCGAACTCAGGCATCTTCCTCTCGCTCAAGGAGGGACCAGGGAGCCTCGACGCCGGGCCCCCTCGTGCTGGAAACGGACCGGGAGACGCGCGCTCGAATGGCGGCGGCATTGATGGTGCACGTCTTGGGGCCTCTCGGGAAGGGGCTGGGTGCTGCCGCAGCGCCCGCGACGGGGGCTCGGGAGCCCCCGCCCAAAACTCGCCTTTCTCCGGGACCCGTGCTATGGATGCAGCCCTTTGGCGGCCCAAGGCCGCGGATTTGTGCGGATTTTTGCGAGTATCGGCCCGTGATGAAGCTGAGCGAAATCGCCACCGCCCTCAACGCCCGCCTGGTCGGTGACGGCTCAATCGAGATCGAGCGCCCGGTCAACCCGATCGACGCGGAGAGCGGGCGGGACCTCGCCCTTGCCATGGAGGCGGAGACCGTAGCCCTCCTCAAGGGCGGCCCGGCGCGCGCGGCCCTCGTGCGCGAGGAGGGCCAGCTCCCCCAGGGTGCCTTGGACGGCTACATCGTGGTGGGGCGCTCGCGCTACGCCATGGCGCAGCTCCTCGAGCTCTTCCCGCGCCCGCCCCATTCGGAGCCCGGCATCCACCCGACGGCACTCGTCGATCCAAGTGCCGTGCTCGCCCCCGACGTGCGGGTCGGTCCCTTCTGCTACATCGGGCCCCGCGCCGAGATCAAGGCCGGCACGATCATCCTCGCCCACGTCACCGTCGCCGCCGACGCGCGCATCGGGCGCCGCTGCCTCGTCTATCCGGGTGCGCGGATCGGCGAGCGCGTCGTGATCGGCGAGCGCGTCATCGTCCACCACAATGCGAGCCTGGGGGCCGACGGCTTCAGCTTCGTCACGCCCGAGGAGGGCAACGTCGAGAGTGCGAAGGCCTTGGGCGAGATCCGCGCCAGCACCCAGGACCTCGTGCGGGTCAACTCGACCGGTACGGTGATCCTGGCGGACGACGTCGAGATCGGCGCCTGCGCCTGCATCGACCGCGGCACGGTGAGCGCCACCCGAATCGGCCGCAATACCAAGATCGACGACCTGGTGATGATCGGACATAACTGTGTCATCGGCGAAAATTGTATGCTATGCGGTCAAGTCGGCATTGCCGGCAGCACCGTGGTGGGCGACCGCGTCGTGCTCGGCGGCAAGGTAGGCGTGGCCGATCACCTGCGGATCGGCAGCGATTCCGTGATCGGCGGCGGCACCATGATCGGCATCAATGTGCGGCCGAAATCGCTGCTCATGGGCTGGCCGCCGCAGTCGCCGCGCGACACCTTCACCACGCTCTTGACCATCCGGCGCGCCAAACGGATCATGAGCGACGTGGAGGCGTTGAAACGGCGGGTGGCAGCACTTGACGGCCAAAAAGGCGATGGGGGCGCGGTAAGCGTGGGTGCTGAGGACGAGGCATCGTCTTGAGCGGACGCGCGCGGTGCGACACTCGTGTCTTCCGGCGAACGATTGACGAGGGAACGGTCTATGGCAAGCCTTGAAGACGATGTTCTTGACATCATCGCGAAGCACGGGAATATCGACCGCGCCAAGCTCACGCGCGACGCCAATCTCGCGGATCTCGATATTCAGTCGCTCGACGTCGTCGAAATCATCTTCGCGCTCGAGGAGAAATTCGACATCTCGGTGCCCTACAACGCCAACGATCCGACCGGTGCCGCCTCGGGGGTCTCGTTCAAGACGATCGGCGACGTGGTCGACGCGATCGCGAAACTCGTGGCCGAGCGCGATGCGCGCAAGACCGCCTGAGCAGCATTCGTAGCATGAACAGGGTGGCGGTGACCGGGCTCGGCGCCTTCTCGGCGCTGGGCAAGAATATCGCCGAGTTCGAGGCCGCCTTGCGCGCCGGCAAGTGTGCCATCGGTCCCTTGACCTTCATTCGCACGGATCAACTCGTCGTCAAGATCGGGGCCGAGGTCGGCCCCTTTGATCCGAAAGATTATTTCGACGAATCGCGCTTGACGCTCCTCGACCGCTTCACCCAGTTCGGCATGATCGCGGCGCGCGAGGCGGTCGCCGACAGCGGCCTCTCCTTCCGCGACGGGCTCGGCGCGCGCACCGCCGTCATCATCGGCTCCGGCGTGGGCGGCCAGACCACCCTCGACGAGAACTATCACAAGATCTACGCCGAGGGTGCCAAGCGCGTGCATCCCTTCACCATCCCCAAGCTGATGCTCAACGCGCCCACCAGCCATATCAGCATGGAGCACGGCATCACCGGTCCCTCCTTCTCGGTGGCGAGCGCCTGCTCGTCCGCCAACCATGCGATCGGCCTCGCCTTCCACATGATCCGCTGCGGCTCGACCGATGCGGCGGTGACCGGCGGGGCCGAGGCGACCGTGACCTACGGCACCATGAAGGGCTGGGATGCGCTGCGCGTGATGGCGCCCGACACCTGCCGGCCCTTCTGCAAGGACCGCAAGGGCATGGTGCTCGGCGAGGGTGCCGCGATCCTGGTGCTCGAGAACCTCGAGCGGGCGAAGGCGCGCGGGGCGCGCATTCACGGCGAGATCGTCGGCTTCGGCATGAGCTCGGATGCGGGCGACATCGTGCTGCCCGCCGCGGGGGGTGCCGCCTCGGCGATGAAGGCCTGCATCGCCGACGCGCGCCTCAAGCCGGAGGATGTCGACTACATCAACGCGCATGGTACGGGTACCACCGCCAACGACGTGACCGAGACCAAGGCCATCCACATGACCTTCGGCGCCCACGCCAAGAAGCTCATGGTCTCCTCGACCAAATCGATGCACGGCCATGCCCTGGGGGCCGCGGGGGCCATCGAACTCGCCGCCTCCGTGCTGGCACTGCGCGACGGCTTCATTCCGCCGACCGCCAATTTCACCGAGGCCGACCCGCAATGCGACCTCGACTACGTGCCGAACGCGGCCCGCGCGGCCCAGGCCGAGGTCGCGATCTCCAATTCGTTCGCCTTCGGCGGGCACAACGCGGTCGTCGCAGCGCGCCGTTATTCGGGAGTCTAGGCGCAATCTGGGTCCCAATGCGCGACGGGGAGCGGCGGGGATGACCGATCAGGGTGTGGACTTCGACACCGATCAGATCAAGGCGATGATCCCCCATCGCTATCCCTTTCTGCTCATCGACCGCGTGCTGAATTGCGTTGCCGACAAGGGCGGGGTCGGCGTCAAGTATGTGAGCGTCGACGAGCCCTACTTCCGCAACATGCCGCCGGGCGGGCTCGCCATGCCGGGCCTCCTGATCGTCGAGGCCATGGCGCAGACCGCGGCGGTGGGGGCCGTCCATACCCTCGGCCCGCACACGGCGGGCAAGCTCGTGCTGCTGACGGGATTGAAGGAGGTGCGCTTTCACCTGCCGGTCAGGCCCGGCGACACGCTCTTCCTCCACGTGAACAAGGAGCGCCAGTTCGGCCCCACCTCGCGCCTGCGCGGCATGGCGCGGGTCGAGCGCACGCTCGTGGCGGAGGCCGCCCTCACCGCCGTGATCATCGACTCCGGGCACGATTTCAATGCAGGTGCGGCTTCTTGAGGAAGTCGTCGCGGTTGGCGGAGCCGATCCGCACGTCGAAGGTATCGCCCTCGCGCACAAGCGTGAGCGGCACCTCGGTGCCGGCCGGCCCCAGCGCCCAAATCTTGCGATAGAGATCGGCCAAGCTCTCGATCGGCGCTCCGGCGACGGCGACGACCCGGTCGCCGGCGCGGATCTGGGCGCGATGGGCGGGCCCGCCGCGCGCCAAGCTCACCACCGTCGGACCATCGTTCGTCTCCGTCGTGTACATGCCGAGCCAGGGCCGCGGCGGACGCTTGCTCCTGCCGAGCCGGAGCAGGTCCTCGAAGATCGGCTCGAGCAGGTCGATCGGCACGATCATGTTGGCATCGACCTGCTCGCCCGACTCGGCGACGCCCTGGACGAGGAGCGAGCCGATGCCGAGCAGTTCGCCCTCGTGCCCGATGAGGGCCGCCCCGCCCCATTGCGGGTGTGCCGGCAAGGTGAAGATGGCCTCGTCGAGCACGTACTCCCAGTAGCCCGCGAATTCGCGCTTGGAGGCGATGCGGGCCTGGAGCGCGTGACGCTGGCCGCCGTGGCCGGCCATGATGACGAGGTCGCCGACGCCGCACGCGGTCGAGCGGCCGCGCGGGAGTGCCGGCACGCCCAGGCGGCCCAAGGCCTGGACCAACCCGAAGCCGGTCGACTGGTCGTAGCCCAGCACGTGGGCGGCGGCGGCCTCCCCCTTGTTCGTCGTGAGCCAGACGGTCTCCGCCTCGGAGACGAGATAGCCGATGGTGAGCACGAGACCGTCCTCGCGGATGACGACGCCGTTGCCGTCGCGCTCGGTGCCGAGGATGGAGGCGGTGAAGGCGTCCTCCGGGACCTCGGCGCGCAGATGCACGACGGCCGAGAGGGCGGCGTCAAGGTCGAATGCCACGTCCTTGACGTTCGGTCTCACCTCCGCCGGAAATTCCCAATCGCGCGCGGTCAAATCGGTCTGGCTCCTTTCTCCGTCCGGCCCTCGAAGTCTACCACGAGTTGTGCTCCGGCGTTGCGGCGGCTTTGCTGCGGGTCGGAGCGGACGTCATTCAGGCGGCGGTGCCCGGACAGCGCCTCATTCGAGCGGGATCATCACCTCGCTCTGGTAGGGCTTGCGCGCCGAGAGCCGCTTGTACCAAGCGGCGAAATTGGGCAGATCGGGGCGTTCGATGGGCATGGTGAACCAGCGATAGGCCCAGATGCCGACCCCGAAATCGCCGAGCGAGAGCTCCTTGCCGTTGAGGTAGAGGTTGCCTGAGAGCTGCGCTTCCACCATGCGCCAGAGCTCGATCGCGCGCTTGCGCGCCGCCTCGATCGCCGCCATGTCGCGCTTCTCGGGCGCGGTGCGGACATAGCCGAAGAAGATCGGCACCATCGCCGGATTGAGGTGGCTCAATTGCCAGTCCATCCAGCGCTCGGCCGTCGCCGCCGCGGCCGGATCCTGGGGCAGGAGGGCTCCCTTCCCGTATTTGCGCGCGAGGTAGCGGGTGATCGAGTTCGACTCCCAGAGAATGAAGCCGTTGTCGTCGATCGTCGGCACCAGCCCGTTCGGATTGAGGGCGCGGTATTTCGGATCGTCGTTGCCGCCGAAGCGGCCGCCGAGGTCGACGCGCTCGAAGGGGATGCCGAGCTCGTCGCAGCACCACAGCACCTTCTGCACGTTGGATGAGCTTTT
>DATJAC010000044.1:0-11797 GCA_035516655.1 Alphaproteobacteria bacterium
CTAGGCGATATCGGCCAGCTCGACGCCATGAAGCAGCTCTCCCACGTCGCCATGTACGACGTCGGCACCGCCTATACCGCGGTCGCGCGGGTGCAGCCGCAGAAGCCCTTCGACGACAAGCGCGTGCGCCAGGCGCTGCGCTATGCCGTCGATTCGGCAAGCGTGCTGCAGATTTCCTATCGCGGCCTCGGCCAGGCCGGCGAGCACCACCATGTGGCCTCTGTCCACCCCGAGTACGACAAGCTCGCCCCCTTCGCGCGCGACGTGGCCAAGGCCAAGGAGCTCCTGGCCGCGGCCGGCTATCCCAACGGCATCGACGTCGAGATCGCGGCACGCCCCCAGCCCGACTGGGAGCTCGTCGCGGTGCAGACCATGGTCGAGCAGTGGAAGGAGGCCGGCATCCGGGTCAAGATCAACGTCATGCCGTCCACGCAATATTGGGACGTCTGGACCAAGGTGCCCTTCGGCTTCACCACCTGGGCGCATCGTCCGCTCGGCATCATGGTGCTGGGACTGGCCTACCGCACGGGCGTGCCGTGGAACGAGTCGCATTATTCGAACCCGGAGTTCGACAAGCTCCTCTCGGAGGCCGAGGGCCTGCTCGACGTCGAGAAGCGCCGCGCGGTGATGGCCAAGCTCGAGGCCATCATGCAGGACGACGGGCCGATCGTGCAGCCGGTCTGGCGCTCGCTTTTCACCTTCATGGACAAGCGCGTCATGGGCTTCAAGATGCACCCCACCGGCTACATCTTCGGCAATGAGATCGCGATCCTCTCCGCGTGAGGCGCAGCATGCGGCGGGACTGATCGATCTCGCGCGCTTTCCGATCGGCGATCTCGAGACGCCCGCTGCCGGCAGCCTCATCGCGGACTGCCGGCGTCAGCTCGCGGCCACGGGCGCGTGCCTGCTGCCGGGCTTCTTGACGCCGGCGGCACTCGCTGCCATGGCGGAAGAGGCTCGGCACCTCGTCCCCCGCGCCCATCGCACGCCCGGGAGCCGCAGCACGGCCTATCTCGAAGCCCCCGACGAGAGCTTTCCGCCCGCCCACCCGAAGCGCCGCCTGCAGCCGACCTCGGTGGGGGCGGTAGCCTACGATCTCATTCCCCCGGCCGCCCTCGTGCGCCGGCTTTACGAATGGGACGGCTTGCTCGCGTTTCTCGCCCGCGTCCTCGGCAGCGGAAAGCTCTACCGCTACGCCGACCCGCTCGGTGCGCTCAACGTCGCGGTGATGGAAGCGGGCGAGGAGCTCCTCTGGCACTTCGACCAGACCGATTTCGTGGTCTCGCTCCTCTTGCAGAAGTGTGCCAGCGGCGGCGTCTTCGAATATGCGCCCTTCATCCGCAAGGCCGAGGAGCCGAACTACGACAAGGTCTGGCGCCTGCTCGACGGCGCCCGCGAGGATGTGATCGCCCTCGACATGGCGCCGGGCACGCTCGTGCTCTTCCAGGGCCGCTACTCGATCCACCGGGTCACCGCGATCGAGGGTGCGGAGCCGCGTCTCATCGCCCTTCTCGGCTACGACACCAAGCCAGGCACCATGAGCTCCGAGCGCCTCAAGACGCGCCGCTACGGGCGGGCGGAGTCCCTAACACCGACAAGCTAAGGGCGTCATTGCGGGCCGAAGGCGAAGCAATCCAGGGTCCCCGCCCGTGATCCTGGATTGCTTCGTCGGCTCCGCCTCCTCGCAATGACGCCTAAAACGAGGAGAGCTCCGCCGCCGGAATGTGACACGCGATGCGGTGGCCGGCGGCGAGCGCTTGCTCGGGCGGCGGTGTGGTGTCGCAGATCTCGCCCACCTTCCGCGGACAGCGCGAGGCGAAGGGACAGCCGGCGGGCGCCTCCCCGGTGCTGGGCAAGGTTCCCTCGAGAATGATGCGCGCGCGCCGACGCTCCGGGTCGGGCTCGGGAATGGCGGAGAGGAGGGCCTCGGTATAGGGGTGGTAGGGCGGGGCGAAGACCGCGTCGGTCGCTCCGAACTCGACCACCTTGCCGAGATACATGACGGCCACATGGTCGGCGAGATAGCGCACCACGGCGAGGTCGTGGGAGATGAAGACGAGGCTGTCGCGGCGCTCGGCCTGGAGCTCGGAGAGGAGATTGATGATCGCGGCCTGGACCGAGACGTCGAGGGAGGAGACCGGCTCGTCGGCGATGACGATGTCGGGACCGCCGGCGAGTGCGCGCGCGATGGCGACGCGCTGCTTCTGGCCGCCGGAGAGCTGCTCGGGCTTGCGCTCGGCGAGCTCCGGGGCGAGGCTCACCACCTCGAAAAGACGCCGCGTCTCGCGCTTGGCCGAAGCTGCATCGAGTCCCTTGAGGCGTCGCAGCGCGCGGCCCACCGAATAGCCGACCTTGTGGCTCGGGTTGAGCGTGCTGTCCGGGTTCTGGAACACCATCTGGAGCTTGCGCTTGAGCGCTTGCGGCCTGGCCTCGACGCGGCGGGTGCCGATCTCCTCGCCGTCGAGCTCGACCCGGCCCGCACTTGCCGTCTCGAGCCCGCTCAAGACCCTTGCGAAGGTCGATTTGCCGCAGCCTGTCTCGCCGACGATCGCGAGCGTCTCGCCGCGCCTGAGCTCGAGGTCGATGGCGTTGAGGGCGCGCACGACACGACCGCCCGCAGCGAAGAGGCCGCTCGCGGGGCGGTAGGATTTCTCGAGCTTCTCGGCGCGCAAGAGAAGCGGCCGCGTTGCCGCATCGCTCGCCTCGTGCGCGGCACCGGGTGCCGGCCGCCAAGGTGCCAGTTCCGCGGCCTTGACGCAACGCGCGCGATGGCCGGGCTCGCCCGGAACATCGACTTGCGCGATGGGTCCGGCGAGGCAGCGCCCTGCCTCGGCGTGGGGACAGCGGGGTGCGAAGCCGCAGCCGGGCGGGCGCGACGCGGGCGAGAGCGCGTGGCCCGGAATGGGCTTGAGCTTGCCTTCCTGCTTGCTGCGCCCGAGCCGAGGGAGGCAGTCGAGGAGGCCGCGCGTGTAAGGATGGCGCGGGTTGCGGAAGACGTCGCGGATCGGACCATCCTCGACGAGCTCGCCGCCGTAGAGCACGGCAATGCGCTCGCAAAGCTGTGCCACGGTGCCGAGATTGTGGCTGATGAAGAGCAGCGTGGTGTCGTGGCGCTTGCGCAAGGCGCTCACGAGGTCGAGGACGGCGGCCTCGACGGTCACGTCGAGCCCGGTCGTCGGCTCGTCCATGATGAGAAGCGCGGGCTTGCCGATCAACGCCATCGCGATGACGATGCGCTGCTGCTGCCCGCCCGAGAGCTGATGCGGATAGCGCGCCATGATGGCGGCGGGATCGGCGAAGTTGACCTCGACGAGCATGGCGGCGGCACGCGCGCGCGCCTCCTCGGTCCCTACCCCCTCATGCAGCATCGGCACTTCCATGAGCTGGCGGCCGATCGGCATCACCGGGTTCAGGCTGCTCATCGGATCCTGATAGACCATGGCGATGCGCCGTCCCCGGAGCGTGCCGAGCTCGGCCTCGCTCATGGCGGCGAGGTCGCGCCCCTCGAAGAGGATGCGTCCGCCCACGACCCGTCCGAGGGGTCCGAGATAGCGCACGATCGAGAAAGCGACCGTCGATTTGCCCGAGCCCGACTCGCCGACGAGGCCGAGGGCCTCGCCGCGCGCGAGGGTGAGGCTGAGGCCGGGAGTCACGTTGAGCTCGCCCAGCCGCGTCGCATAGGAGAGGCGCAGGCGGTCGAGCTCGAGGATGGGGGCGGCCTCAGTCACGGAAGGCGCTTTCCCGCAGGCCGATGGCGAGGAGGTTGAAGCCGATGACGAGGGAAGAGATGGCAGCACAGGGAATGAGCGACATATGCGGCCACACCGACATCATGCCGTAGGTGTCCTTGACCATCCCGCCCCAATCGGGATCGGGCGGGGGGAGGCCGATGCCGAGGAAGCCGAGCACGCCGATGATGATCGTCGTGTAGCCCATGCGCAGGCACATATCGACGATGAGGGGCCCGCGCGCGTTCGGCAGGATCTCGACCAGCATGATGTAGAGGGCCGACTCGCCGCGCATCTTGGCCGCGGCGACATACTCGCGCTCGCGCAGCTGGAGCGTGAGGCCGCGCACGATGCGCGCGATGATCGGCGCCTTGGTGATGGCGACGACGAGGATGATGTTGAAGGCCGACGATCCGAAGAGCGTCAGCACGATCATGTAGAGGATGATCACGGGGAAGGAGAGCAGGATATCGGCCAGGCGCGAGACCAGGAGGTCGACGAACCCTCGGTAATAGCCCGCGGCAAGCCCGAGAAAGGAGCCCACCATCACGGCGGAGAGGACCGCGATCGGGGCCACGGTGAGCACGCGTCTCGCCCCCCACAGCAGGCGCGAGAGAATGTCCCGGCCGAGCTGGTCCGCGCCGAGGAGGTGGGCGGCGGAGGGGGTCGGGTGCGCTGCCGCCAGGACGTCGGTGGCGTTGGGCGGATAGGGGGCCAGGAGCGGGGCCAAAAGCGCCGCCGCGACCCAGAACAGCACGATGGCGAGACCCACGAGCGTTGCCCCCGACCCGGCGAGGTTTGCCAACGGCGCCAGCCAGGCCGCGAGCGCGCGGCCCCGCTGCGCGCCGCGACGCGGGGCTTCATCCATGGCTCGGGCAGCTTCGAGGTCCGTGGCGGCCTCCTCGCTCAGCGCCGGATGCGCGGGTCGAGCAGCAAGTAGGCGAGATCGCCGAGAATCTGCGTGACGACGGCGACGAAGACGGAGACGAGCGCTCCCGCCTCGATGAGGGCGATGTCCTTGTAGAGCGAGGCTTCGAGCATCATGCGGCCGAACCCCGGATAGGCGAAGACGCTCTCGACCACCACCACCCCGCTTACCAGATAATTGATCTGCAGCAGGATCACCGTGACCGGATTGATCATGGCGTTGCGCAGCGCGTGGCCGAGCACCACGCCGCGGAAGCTCATCCCCTTGAGCACGGCGGTCCGGATGTAGGGCTGACGCATCACCTCGACCATGGAGGCGCGCACCATGCTGACGACGTAGCCCATGTCGAACAGCACGATGACCGTAACCGGCAGGACCAATTGGGTGGCGATCGGCCAGGACCCGCCGGGCTCGAGGGTGGCGGTGCCGGGAAGCCACCTTAGGCTCACCACGAAGATGCTGGCGAGGAAGACGCCCATGGCGAATTCGGGTACGGAGGCGAGGACGGCGCTCGTGAGCAGAATGACGCGGTCGAGCAGCGAACCCTCGCGCATGCCGGCTGCGATGCCCAACAACATGGAGAGGGGTACTATGAAGAGGAACGAGACGAGCGCCAGGAGCCCGGTATTGGCCAAGCGGTCGAAGATGATGTCCTTGACCGGGACGCGGAAGCGCGTCGAGACGCCGAGGTCGCCCGAGAGCATCTTGCCGACATACTCGACGTAGCGGACGAGCACGGGCCGGTCGAGCCCCATTCGCTTGCTCAATATCTCGACCTGCTCCTGTGTGGCATAAGCGCCGAGGTACTTGCGCGCGACGTCCCCGGGCGTGAGCTCGGTCAGGATGAAGACGAGAAATGAAACGACGACGAGCGTCAGGCAGAGAAAGAGGAGATGCTTCAGCAGGAACCGCGCCATCGCCCGTCCCCCGGCCGCCGCCGTCCGACGAAAACGAAGGCAGGCGCGCCGTCCGCGGCGCATCGCTGCCTCCCTGAGGTTCCCGAGCCGTCGTTGCTCTCTGCGGCCCGCTTCGGGCAGGATAGCCCCGCGCCGGATGAGGGTCAAACGCCCGCGGTGCGGGCTGAATCCTCATCCTTCGAGACGCGTCGCATGCGCGACGCTCCTCAGGATGAGGCCTCCGTGTTTAGAATTTTGCCTTATCCTGAGGAGCCGCCGCAGGCGGCGTCTCGAAGGAGGGGGTGAAACCGAGCGGCCGGCGGGGCAAGCACTACGTTGTGCGAGACCGTGGACGATGGCATATGATTTCGCGAAAGGGGCCGCCACGAGGGTCTCGGAGGAGAACTTGAGAGGAGAGCGATGAAATCGCACGTGCAAGTCGCGGTGATCGGCGGCGGGGTGGTCGGGTGCAGCGTGCTCTATCACCTGACCAAGGCGGGCTGGAAGGACGTCGTGCTGATCGAGCGCGACGAGCTCACCTCGGGCTCGACCTGGCATGCCGCGGGCGGCATGCACACGATCAACCTCGACCCCAACGTCGCCAAGCTCCAGCAATACACCATCAATCTCTACAAGGAGATCGAGGAGATCTCGGGCCAATCCTGCGGCGTGCACATCACGGGTGGGCTCATGCTCGCCGGGACTCCCGAGCGGCTCGACTGGCTGAAGCAGGTCCAGGCACGCGGCCGCTATCTCGGCATGAAGACGGAATTCGTCTCCCTCGACGAGGCGGCCCGCCGCTTCCCGCTCATGGAGAAGAAATATTTCGTGGGTGCGCTCTACGACCCGATCGAAGGGCACGTCGATCCCTCGGGCGTCACTCACGCCTACGCCAAAGCCGCGCGCATCGGCGGGGCCGAAATCTATCGCTTCACCCGCGTGACGGCGCTCGAGCAGCACGCCGAGGGCGGCTGGACCGTCGTGACCGACAAGGGCTCGCTTCATGCCGAGCATGTGGTGAATGCCGGCGGGCTCTGGGCGCGCGAGGTCGGCCGCATGGTCGGGCTCGAGCTCCCGGTCCTCGCGATGGAGCATCAATATCTCATCACGGAGGAGATTCCCGAGGTCAAGGCCTCGCCGCACGAGATGCTCCACGTCATCGACTTCGAGGGCGAGATCTACATGCGCCAGGAAGGGAACGGCATGCTGATGGGCACCTACGAGCGCGCCGGCGTGCCCTGGTCGGAGCGCGCGACACCGTGGGACTTCACCCACGAGCTCTTGCCGCCCGATCTCGACCGCATCGCACCGAGCCTCGAGGTCGGCTTCAAGCACTATCCGGCGATCGAGCGCGCCGGCATCAAGAAGGTGATCAACGGCCCCTTCACCTTCGCCCCCGACGGCAATCCGGTCGTGGGGCCGGTCAGGGGCTTGCGCAATTACTGGCTTGCCTGCGGCGTCATGGCCGGCTTCAGCCAAGGGGGCGGGGTCGGCTTGACCCTCGCCAACTGGATGGTCGAGGGCGATCCAGGCTCCGACGTCTGGGCGATGGACGCGGCACGCTTCGGCGATTGGGCCACCATGGCCTACACCAATGCCAAGGTGCGCGAGAACTACTCGCGCCGCTTCCGCATCCGCTTTCCCAACGAGGAGCTCCCGGCCGCCCGACCCTTGCGCACGACCCCGGTCTACGACCGGCTCAAGGCGGAGGGTGCCTTCTTCGGCGTCTCCTTCGGGCTCGAGCACGCCTTGTGGTTCGCTCCCGAGGGCAGCGAGCCGCGCGAGGACGTGACCTTCCGCCGCTCCAACGCCCACGCCATCGTCGGCGAGGAATGCCGTGCCGTGCGCGAGGCCGTGGGCGTCATGGAGATCTCGACCTATGCCAAGTACGAGGTGACGGGCTCGGGAGCAGAGGCCTGGCTCTCCCGCCTCCTCGTCAACCGCATGCCGGCCGCGGGCCGCATCGTGTTGGCACCCATGCTCAACCCGAACGGCAAGCTGATCGGCGATTTCACGGTCGCCAAGCTCTCCGACGAGCGCTTCTACGTCTTCGGCTCGGGCATCGCCGAGGACTACCACATGCGCTGGTTCGAGGCGCAGCTGCCCGAGAAGGGGGTCGCGATCCGCCCCTTGCGCGACGAGCTCGTCGGCTTCTCGCTCGCGGGTCCCCGCGCGCGGACCCTCCTCGAGCGGCTCGCCCAAGGCGAGGTCTCGAACGCGGCCTTCCCCTTTCTCTCCTTCCGCGAGCTCGAGCTCGGCATGGTTCCGGCCAAGGTCGGTCGCATCACCTTCACGGGCGACCTCGGGTACGAGATCTGGGTCAGCGTGGAGTATCAGCGCGCCCTCTACGACCACATCCTCGCGGCAGGCCGCGAACTGGGCTTGCGTCGCTTCGGCGCGCGGGCGCTGCATTCGCTGCGCCTCGAGAAGAGCTTCGGCACCTGGGCGCGGGAGTACCGCCCGATCTACGGGCCGTTCGAGGCGGGCCTCGGCCGCTTCGTGAGCTTGCGCAAGAACGATTTCATCGGTCGCGATGCGGCCCTCAAGGAAAAGGAAGCAGGAGGCGGCCGCCGGCTCGTGAGCTTCGCGATCGAGGACGATGGAGCGGATGCGGTAGGCGACGAGCCGGTCTGGCACGAGGGCAAGGTGATCGGCTGGATCACCTCGGGCGGCTACGCGCATCACCTCCGCCGCTCGCTCGCCCTCGGCTACATTCCGGCTGCGCTTGCCGGGGAGAGTGACGGCTTCGAGGTCGAGATCCTCGGCGAGCGGCGCCCCGCCGCGCTGGCATTGGCACCTCCTTTCGATCCGCAAGGGGTGCGCATGCGGAGCTGAGGGAGGCTGCAACGCGCCTTAGCATCGGGCCCAGCACCATCGAAGCAAGGAGCGCAGATGGGCAAAGCGAAGCGAGGAGGCAAAGGCGGCGGCGCAGCCGGCCCGCACTTCACGCCCACAACTGACGCCGCCCGGCGCGCGCGCGCGGCCAAGCTCGCCGCGGCACTCCGCACCAATCTCGGCCGGCGCAAAGCCGATCTTGCGCAACGGCAGGAAGGTGCCGACAGCGGCGAAGGAGAAGAGGAGGATCCCCCGCGGCGCTGAGGCACCCCCCACCCATCGGCCGCTCCTCAACGGGCGGCCGATCCCCCGCGAAGGGGGGAGGGTGGGGTGGGGTGACGCCGGAGTCGTGAAGGCTGGCGCTAAGCGATCAGTCAGACTTGCCGCCAGGCGATCAGAAGGTGATCTCGGCGCGGCGGTTGCGCGGCTCCCGCACGCCGATCGGGGTCGGCACCGCAGGATCGGCCATGCCTTTCGCCGCGACCGCGATCTGGTCGGCGGCGATCCCGAGTCGGATCATCTCCGCCTTCACGGCGTTGGCGCGGCGCAAGGAAAGCCGCTCGTTGTACTTCTCGGGGCCGGAGCGGTCGGTGTGGCCGGTCACCTCGATGCGCGTGAGCTGGTTCTGGCGCGCATAGGCCGAAGCCTCCGCGACGACCTTCTTGGCGCTGTCGTCGAGGGTGGCGCTGTCGAAGGCGAAGAACACCACGAAGGAGCGCACGGCCGGGGCGGGGGCCGCCGGCGGAGGTGCCGGCGCAGGCGCCGGGGCCGCGGCGGGGGCGGGCTTGGGTGCCGCCTCGGCCTCGCCGAAGCTCCAGCGCACGCCGAGCGTGAAGGTATGCGACTGGTCGGCGGCCTGCACCTTGGTGCCGAACGCGGTCTCCACGTTCGAGCCGTCGGGCGCGAAATAGCGGTAGGTGGCGGTGATCGCGAGATTCGGGTTGATGTTGTAGGACACGCCGGCGATGCCCTGCATCACGAAGACGGTGTCGTTGTCCTTGAGCGTGCCGCCGCCGACCGGACCGATGCTGTTGAAGCCGGTATAGGCGAAGCCGATGCCCACGCCTACGAAGGGGACGACGGGCCCGCCGAGGAACGGGATGTCGTAGAGGAGATTGGACATCGCGCTGAACGCCGACATGTTGCCCGTGGCCGAGGCGCCGTTGATCTTCGAGATCGTGGCGCGGCGGAAGCCGGGCTCTTCCTCGATCCGGAAGTCGTCCCAGAAGCGGTAGCCGAAGGTGCCGAGGATGGCCATGCCGATGTCCGGCTTGGTCACGGCGGTGACGCCGTTGCCGGAGATCTGCTGGTCGGTCTGGTAGGTCGCCCCAGCCTCGCCGCCTATATAGAAGCCGTTCGGCGGATGCTGGGCCGCTGCCGGAGCAGACCATGCGGCGAGCGCCAATAGGCCGGTTGCGATTGCGCCGAGGCGCGCCATTGCCGTTCTCATTCAGCCTGCCCTGTTCGATGGGTGCGTGGTGTCGTGAGTCGCAGCTCCCCACGGCCAAGATACAATGATCTTTTGCATTTTAAAAGGCCGAATCCGCGGGAATCGGCCGGTTTCCGGGGACTCCGGCCGCCGCGGCGGCTCGGGCCGGTCACGGGCTTCTCCCCCCGGCGTTCGCGCTCGCGGCCCGGTAGGCGCTATCGCCGCTCCTTGAGCAAGTCGCGGATCTCGCCGAGGAGGAGCTCGCTCTGGCTCGGCGCCGCCGCCGCCTCGGGCTTGCGGGAGAAGCGGTTGATCTGGCGGACGACGAGGAAGATCGCGAAGGCGATGATGAGAAAGTCGATCACGCTGTTGACGAAGAGGCCGTAGTTGAGGGTAGGGGCACCGGCCGCTTTTGCCGCGGCCAGGCTGGCATAGCCCTTGCCCGAGAGGTCGATGAAGAGGTTCGAGAAATCGAGTCGGCCGAGAACGAGGCCGATGGGCGGCATGATCAGGTCGCTCACGAGCGAGCTCACGATCTTGCCGAAGGCTGCACCGATGACGACACCGATGGCCAGATCGATGACGTTCCCGCGCATGGCGAATTCTTTGAATTCCTTCAACATCTCTCCCTCCGTGACCGACTGCCGGCGGGCTCGACTGTAGCATGGGGTAGCACCGCCGGGGAGCGGCCGCGGCCGGGCGGCGGCGAAGCGTTCGACCGGCGTCGTGGGCGCCTCTCGGCCCCTCTCGGAAGACTAGCCTTGGCCGCCGCCCGACCGCTATAAGGAGCGCTCGACCACCGGACGGCGGGGGAGGGGACGCATCGCCGGGTCCGGCACCGGAGCGGCCGTGCTGCGGCACGTGGGACCGCCTCTCCATCCTCCCCGAGGATTTCGCATGGACAAGATCCGCATTCGCGGCGGCCGCAAGCTCAAGGGCACCATTCACGTGGGCGGCGCCAAGAATGCGGCCTTGCCCCTTCTCGCTGCGAGCCTCTTGAGCGACGCCAGCCTCACGCTCTCGAACCTGCCCCACCTCGTCGATATCACCACCCTGGTGAGCCTGCTCGCAGAGCTCGGGGTCGACATCGAGATGAACGGCCACGCGCCCAACGGCGGACACGCCGGCCGCGCGCTCTCGCTCACCGCCCGGCGCATCGTCAATACCACGGCACCCTACGATCTCGTGCGCAAGATGCGGGCCTCGATCCTGGTGCTCGGGCCCCTCCTCGCGCGCATGGGCGAGGCCAAGGTGTCCCTCCCCGGCGGCTGCGCCATCGGCACGCGCCCGGTCGATCTGCATTTGAAGGGCCTGGCCCAACTCGGCGCGGAGATCGAGCTCGAGGGCGGCTATGTCAACGCGAAGGCACCCGCGGGCCTCAAGGGTGCCCACATCACCTTCCCGATGGTCTCGGTGGGAGCTACCGAGAACGTGCTGATGGCGGCGACCCTTGCCAAGGGCGAGACCGTGATCGAGAACGCGGCCCGCGAGCCCGAGGTGGCGGACCTGGCGCGTTGTCTCGTCGCCATGGGCTCGGAGATCGAGGGCATCGGCAGCGAGACGCTGCGCATCCAGGGCAAGGAGCGCCTGCATGGCGCCCACCACGAGATCATCCCCGACCGCATCGAGGCCGGCACCTATGCCATCGCGACCGCGATCACCGACGGCGAGGTCGAGCTGCTCGGCGCGCGCCTCGACATGATCGGGGCGGTGGCCGAGACGCTCAAGGCGGCGGGGGTGGCCCTCCTCGAGACCAACCAGGGCGTCAAGGTCGGCCGCGCCAACGGGGCCTTGAGAGGGGTCGACATGATGACCGAGCCCTTCCCCGGCTTCCCGACCGACCTGCAGGCGCAGTTCATGGCGCTCATGGCGCTCGCCGAGGGGGCGTCGATGATCACCGAGACCATTTTCGAGA
Source organism: Alphaproteobacteria bacterium (assembly GCA_035516655.1). Classification (GTDB taxonomy): domain Bacteria; phylum Pseudomonadota; class Alphaproteobacteria; order JACZXZ01; family JACZXZ01; genus DASPPM01. The sequence continues at coordinate 11,732 of DATJAC010000044.1, forward strand.
ACCGCTTCATGCATGCCCCCGAGCTCGTCCGCATGGGGGCCAACATCAACCTCCACGGCACCTCCG
>DATJAC010000045.1:0-8257 GCA_035516655.1 Alphaproteobacteria bacterium
GCGGTTGACGATGTCGCTCTCCACGCCCGCGTGCCGCACCACGCCGTAATTGAGCATGGCGCCGAAGAGTGCCGCCCCCATCGCCTGGCCGACCATGCGCATGAAGATGTTGGCCGAGGTGGCCGCCCCGCGCTCGCGCCACTCCACGCTCGTCTGCACCGCGACGACGTAGGTCGCGTTGGTGAAGCCCATGCCCAAGCCGATGACGAAAGAGCCGGCGGTGGCAAAGGCGGGACCGCGCTCGGGTGTCAAGAGGGCGAGGAGCAGGCTCCCGACCACGAGCGTGAGCGAGCCCAGGACGGCGGTCAGGCGAAACGAGGTCGCGACCATGAGGCGGCCGCCGACGGCACTCGCGATGGGCCAGCTGATCGACATCGCCGCGATCGCAAGCCCGGCGGCTGCGGCCGAGCGGCCCATCACGCCCTGGACGTAGGTCGGCACGAAGGTGGCGGCCCCGATCATCACCGCACCGGTGAGGAGCTGGCCGAGATTGCCGGTCGCGATGACGGGAAGGCGCCAGAGGGCGAACGGCATGATCGGCTCGAGCACCCGTCGCTCGACCCAGAAGAAGACGGCGAGGAGGGTGGCTGCGCTGAGCGCCAGGGCTGCCACGATGGCCGGCGGCAGGACCGCCCCTTGGATCAGGGCCAGCATCAGCGCCGTCGTCCCCGTCATGAGAAGGGCAGCGCCCAGATAGTCGATCTGATGGGTCTTGTGGGGCTTCTCCTCGTCGAGGAAGAGCGCGAGCAGGAGGAGGGCCACGGCGCCGAGCGGGAGGTTGATCCAGAAGACGAAAGACCAGCTGGCATGCTCGACGAAGAAGGCGCCGAGGACGGGCCCGATCACGGCCGAGGTGCCCCAGGCACTCGAGAGGTAGCCTTGCACCCGGGCGCGCTCCTCGGGGCTGTAGATGTCGGCCACGATGGTGATCGCGACCGGCTGGACCGCCCCGGCCCCCAGGCCCTGGAGGGCGCGGCAGAAAATGAGCGAGAGCATGCCGGGCGCCAGGCCGGCGAGGAACGAGCCGAGGAGGAAGAGGGCGGACCCGGCGAAAAGTGCCGGCTTGCGGCCGAAAATATCGGCGAGCTTGCCGTAGATCGGCGCCGAGACGGCCTGGGTGAGGAGGTAGATGGCAAAGACCCAGCTGAAGAGCTGGAAGCCGCCCAGGTCGGCGATGATGGTGGGCATGGCGGTCGCCACGATGGTGGCTTCGACCGAGGACATGAACATGGCGAGGATCACGCCCAGGAGAATCAGGCGGCGGCGGTCCTTGGGATCGGGGGCCAAGCTCGCGCGCAAGGCTTGCCACGAGAGGGCGGGCGCTTTCATCGCTCAGCCCTTACGCTAACCCGGGCTCCTTGGGCAAGCGCCGGTGCTGCCCGCGCGGTGCCGACGTGCAGGCGCTTGCCAAGTCGGCCGTTGCCTTTTACTTGCGGCGATAAAGACAAACTCCAGCCTTGAAATCGGCACAGTATTGTATTCTAAGGAGCAGAAGCTGTGTTGGGGGCGGGCATTCCTCAAAGCTGGGCGATGTCTTCTCGCCGCGCCGGCGGAGGACATTCCCTTTCGACATGGCAGCGTTGCGGCAGCCAGGTGCGATCGATGACGGGCCGGCGCGTCCCCTCAAGGGGCCGTCGGTGAAGGCGATGAGCGATTCCAATTGCCATGCGACCCGGGCCGGCGGGCGCGCGATGATTCCGAGCGGTTGAGCTCATGCCGAACCGGCGCGCCCTTCTTCGCGGGATGATCCGGCTGCGCCGGGCGATCGCGAACGACCAGCTCCTCCTGGTCTTGATCGCTCTCGTCATCGGCGCCCTCGGCGCCTTCGGCGTCATCGGCTTCCGCGACCTCATCAGCGTTTTCCAGCTCGGCGCCCTCGGCTTCGACTCGCCCCATGTACTTGATTTCGCCCGTACTTTGCCGTGGTGGCGCATCCTGCTCGCCCCCACCCTGGGCGGCCTCGTGATCGGGCTCTTCGTCCGCTACGTGGTGCCGGGGCGCCGGGCGCAAGGGGTGCCCGACGTGATGGAGGCGGCGGCCCTCCGCGGGGGGCGCCTCTCGCTCAGGGCCACGATCGCGGGGGCCGTTGCCAACGCGGCCTCGATCGGGGTCGGCGGATCGGTCGGCCGGGAGGGCGCGGTCATCCACCTGGGCGCCACCATGGCGTCCTGGCTCGGCCAACGCATGCGGCTTCCGCCGGCGATGCTGCGCACGGCCCTCGGCTGCGGCGTCGCCTCGGCGGTGGCGGCCTCGTTCAATGCCCCCATCGCCGGCGTCTTCTTCGCCCTCGAGGTCGTGATCGGCAATTACGCCATCAGCACCTTTGCCCCCCTCGTCGTCGCCTCGGTCATCGGCACCGTCATCAGCCGGCTCTACTACGGGGATTTCCCCTCGTTCATCCTGCCCCAGTATCAGATCGTGAGCCCGTGGGAGTTCTTCGCTTTTGCTCTGCTCGGCCTCGTCTGCGCAGTCGTCTCCCTGAGCTTCATGACCTCGGCCCAGATCGTCGAGCGCGCGGTCGAGCGCCTCGGGATCCCGCGCTGGCTGCGTCCCATGTGCGGCGGCCTGCTGCTCGGGATCATCGCGATCGGCTTCCCGCATGTACTCGGCGTGGGCTACGATTCGATCGACCAGGCGCTCTTCGGCACGATCCCGCTCTGGCTCATGATCGGCCTGGTGGTGGCGAAGACCGCGGCGACCTCGATCTGCATCGGCACCGGCTTCGGCGGCGGGGACTTCAGCGCCTCGCTCTTCCTGGGTGCCATGAGTGGGGGTGCCTTCGGCCTCGTGGCCTCCCAGATCTTTCCCGACTTCGCCTCGAGCCACGGCGCCTATTCGCTGGTCGGCATGGGGGCGGTCGCGGGTCCGGTGCTGGGGGCGCCCATCACCACCATCCTCATCATATTCGAGATGACCGGCGACTACGCCATGACCCTCGCGGTGATGATCGCGGTCGTCATCTCCTCCTTGATCGTGAGCGAGACCTTCGGGCGCTCCATGTACATGATGAAGCTCGAGCATCGCGGCATCAACCTGCGCGGCGCGCGCGAGATCAGCATCTTCAGCTCCATCCCCATCGCCGATCTCATGCGGCGGGCCTATACCTCGGTGCTGCCCGAGGCGCCGATCAGTGCGGTGATCGAGGCGCTGCGCACCGCTCCCTTCGGTCTCGTCTTCGTGGTCGACGAGGAGGGCCGGCTCAAAGGTGTCATCAGCGTGGCCGATCTCGCCCCCATGGCGGACAGCATCATCCCGGGCGGGGTGCCGGTCATCGCCGTCGACATTGCCGATGCGCGGCCGGTCTTTCTCGAGGCCGGCGACGATCCGCGCCGCGCCTTGCGCCTCATGGACGCGCGCATGGGGAGCCATATCCCGGTGGTGCGCGACAAGGAAAGCATGCGCATGGTGGGCGTCGTCGACGTGCACGAGCTCGTGCTCGCCTACCACAAGGCCCTGCTCGAGGCGCGCGCCGAGGAGCGCGGCGAGCTGAAGCGGCACCATGTGCCGCGGCGCCACGCCCATAAGCCGCCCCGGCACGCCAAGCCCGCCGGCGCCGAAGCCGCCGCCAAATCGGAAATTCGTCGGCCCAAGACCGCTTGAGGAGTTCGATCGATCCCGAGGGCGCCCGGTTGTCGGCATATAATACTATTTTATAGTGTTATATAATACATATTGACTATGAAAAATGTAGAAACTAATTTCCGATTCTGCGGCTAGAGAGTGTTATTTGGCGTCGGCGGCCGCGCATTCCCAGGCTAAAGTGCTGCGGACGAGTGCTCCGGGGCGCAAAAATCGGCGGAAACCAAGGCACGCCCATGGATGTCTATCCCCTCTTTCTCAAGCTCGCGGATCGCAAGGCCGTGCTCGTCGGCGGGGGCCACGCCGCGGCGCGCAAGGCCGAGTTCCTGCTCCGCGCGGGGAGCCGGCTCACCGTCGTCGCCGAGGAACTGAGCTCCGAGCTGGCCGAAGCCGTGCTGGCGGGCAAGCTCCGCCATCTCGCGGGCCCGCTTCTGCCTGAGCATTTTCGCGGGGCGACCCTCGCCGTCGTCGCGACGGACGATCAAGCGCTCGCCCGCCGGGCCGCAGCGCTCGCCGAGGCGGCCGGCGTCCCGGTCAACGTCGTCGATCGGCCCGAGCTCTCGAGCTTCATCGCACCCGCCGTGGTCGATCGCTCCCCTGTGCTCGTGGCGATTTCGACGGGCGGCGCTTCGCCCCTCCTCGCCCGCGAGGTCCGGCTCGCGATCGAGCGCCTTCTGCCCGCGTCCCTCGGTCGCCTCGCCCGCTTCGCGCGCCAGTTCCGCGCTGCCGCCCAGGCCGCCATTCCGGGTGCGCTTGCGCGCCGGCGCTTTTGGGAGCAGTGCCTCAAGGGCGCGGTCGCGGACGCCGTGCTCGCGGGCGACGACGCGCGGGCCCGGACCGCCATGCTGGCCTTGGTCAACCGCGCCGGCAATGCTGGTCGCACCGGCCGCGCCGGCGGCATCGTCCATCTCGTGGGTGCCGGTCCGGGCGATCCCGAGCTCCTGACATTGCGCGCCCATCGCCTTCTCAACGAGGCCGACGCGATCGTGCACGACCGACTGGTCGATCCGCGCGTACTCGAACTTGCGCGCCGCGACGCGGAGCGCATCCCTGTGGGCAAGGCCAAGGGCCGCCACAGCTTGCGCCAGGACGAGATCAATGGGCTGCTCGTCGAGCTCGCGGCCCGGGGCCAGCGCGTGGTCCGGCTCAAGGGGGGTGATCCCTTCATCTTCGGGCGCGGTGGGGAAGAGCTCGAGGCTTTGCGCGCCCACGGCATCGCGGTTGAGGTCGTCCCCGGCATCTCCGCCGCCCTAGGCTGTGCCGCCGCGGCCCAGATCCCGTTGACCCACCGCGCTTATGCCGGTGCGGTGACCTTCGTCTCTGCGCAAGCCAGTGCCGGCGGGCAGGCGGTCGACTGGGCCGCTCTCGCGCGGTTGTCGGGTACGATCGCCGTCTACATGGGGGCGGGCGAGGCTCAGGCGGTCGCGCGTGAGCTCACGGCCCATGGTCTCGACCCCTCGACCCCCGTCGCCGTCATCGAGAACGGCACGCGCGCGGACGAGCGCATCCGGCGCACGACCCTCGCCGAGCTCGGCCGGCTTGCCGCCGCTTATCCCATCGCGGCTCCGGCCCTCATGGTGATCGGCGAGGTCGCGGCCTTCGCGCGCGCGGAGGGGGCCGAGAGCTTCGCCCTCGCCGCGAGCGCCTGAGGGGGCCCGCCATGAACCTGGAGGTCGTGACCGCCAACCGGCTCAAGGACGGCCGCACCGTCTATCTCGGGGAGAGCGGCTGGAGCGAGAACCTCGAGGAGGCTCGGCTGGCCGGCAGTGCGGCCGCGGCCCAGGCGCTCTTAGCGCTCGCCGAGCGCTCGGTCGAGCGGAACGAGGTCGTAGGCCCCTACCTCATCGAGGTCATCGAGGAGGGTGGGCACCTGGTCCCCGCGCGCCGACGCGAGCGCATCCGCGCCGAGGGTCCGACGGTCGCCGCCGGGTCCGGCCGACAAAGCCGGGAGATCGTCTGAGCCATGTACCGCTACGATCAATTCGACCAGCGCCTGGTCGACGAGCGCGTCGCCCAGTTCCGCGACCAGGTTCGGCGCCGGATCGCCGGCGAGCTCAGCGACGAGGAGTTCAAGCCGCTGCGGCTCATGAACGGCGTCTATCTCCAGCTCCATTCCTACATGCTGCGGGTCGCCATCCCCTATGGCGTGCTCTCGGCCTTGCAGCTCCGCAAGCTCGCCCATCTAGCGAGGACCTACGACCGCGGTTACGGCCATTTCACCACGCGTCAGAATATCCAGTTCCACTGGGTGCGGCTCGAGGAGACCCCCGACATCCTGGCCGAGCTCGCCGAAGTGGAGATGCATGCCATCCAGACGAGCGGCAACAGCCTGCGCAATACCACGGCCGACCAGTATGCTGGCGTTGCCGCCGACGAGATCGCCGATCCCAGGGTCTATGCCGAGATCATCCGGCAATGGGCGACCCTGCATCCGGAGTTCTCCTTCCTGCCGCGCAAGTTCAAGATCGCGGTGACCGGTGGTGCCCGCGACCGCGCGGCGGTCAAGACCCACGACATCGGGCTCTTCATCAGGAGGAATGCCGCGGGCGAGCTCGGCTTCGAGGTCGTGGTGGGGGGCGGGCAGGGGCGCACGCCCTTCCTCGCCAAGACCTTGCGCAAGTTCCTGCCGGAAGCGGACCTGCTCTCCTATATCGAGGCCATCCTCCGCGTCTACAACGAGTTCGGCCGGCGCGACAACATCTACAAGGCGCGCATCAAGATCCTCGTGCACGAGCTCGGGATCGAGAAGTTCGCCGAGCTGGTCGAGGCGGAGTGGGCCGCGACGCGCGCGGGTGCCCTCAGGCTGCCCGAGGCCGAGCTCGCGCGCATCCGGGCTCATTTCGCTTCCCCGCCCTACGAGGAGATAGCACCCCCCGGCGCGAGCCTCGAGGCCGAGCGGCGCGCCGATCCGGCCTTTGCGCGCTGGCTGCGCCACAATACCGCCGCTCACGTCAAGCCGGGCTACGCGATCGCCAATATCTCGCTCAAGGCGACCGGGGCCGTGCCCGGCGACATCAGCGCCGGGCAGATGGAAGCCCTGGCCGATCTCGCCGAGCGCTTGAGTTTCGGCGAGATCCGCGTCACGCACGAGCAGAACCTGACCCTGCCCTACGTCAAGGCGAGCGAGCTCTACACGCTGTGGCAGGCCCTCGGAACTCTCGGCCTCGCCACCCCCAACATCGGCCTCGCGAGCGACATCATCGCCTGCCCAGGCCTCGATTTTTGCTCACTCGCGAACGCCCGCTCGATCCCCATCGCCCAGCGCATCGCCGAGCGCCTCAAGGACGTGGAGCGCCAGGAGGCGATCGGCGAGCTGCGCATCAAGATCTCGGGCTGCATCAACGCCTGCGGGCACCACCACGTCGGGCACATCGGCCTCCTCGGCGTCGACAAGCAGGGCGAGGAGTTCTACCAGATGACGCTCGGCGGCCACGCCGAGGAGGACGCCTCGCTCGGCACCATCATCGGGCCCGCCTTTTCGAGTGCGGACGTGGTCGACGCGGTAGAGCGCGTGGTCGAGACCTACCTCGGCTTGCGCGCGCCCGGCGAGCGCTTCATCGACGCCTACCGCCGCGTCGGCGCGCAGCCCTTCAAGGACAAGCTCTATGCCGCTCATTAAGGGAGGCGAGGTCGTCGAGGACCCCTGGCGCCTTCTCGCCGACGATGAGGCCGCACCCGCGGAGGGTCCGATCGCCGTCACCCTCGAGCGCTGGCAGCAGGAGCAGAATGCGCTCCTCTCGCGCGCGGCCCCGCTCGGCCTCCGCCTCAAGGCGGGCCAGCACCCGCAAGCCGTCGCGGAAGAGGTCGCGCGCTTCGCCCTCATCGCGCTCGAGTTTCCCAAATTCACCGACGGGCGTGCCTATTCCTACGCGAGGCTTCTGCGCGAGCGCTACGGCTATAAGGGCGAGCTGCGCGCGGTGGGTCAGGTCCTGCGCGACCAGCTCCTCTTCATGCACCGTTGCGGCTTCGATGCTTTCGAGATCGCGCGCGCGGACGCGGCCGAGGCTTGGCGCAAGGCGTTGGGCGAGATCGGCGTCTTCTATCAGCCGATGGGGGTCGGCGCGGCAGCCGTTTCAGAGCGGCGGCGAGAGCTCGCGATCGGCGGCGGCAATCTCCGCGGCAACCTTGGCCGCCGCCGGGCGTGAGGCCACGCGCGCGTACCAGGCCGCCAAGCGCGGGTGGCCGGCAAGGGGCGGCCCCTTGAGGCGCAAAGCAAAGAGCAGGGTCATGAACATGGCGATGTCGGCGACGGAGAAGTCGCCGCAGAAATAGTCCTTGCCCGCGAGCCGGGCTTCGAGCTCGCCATAGTGCGCGAGGATCGCCGCTTCCGCGCGCAGCCCCTCGGCCTCCTGCGCTTGCCGCCGCTCTAAATCGGGGTCGGGCGGTACGGTGCGATACATGAGCGCGCGCACCTGGGGCAGGAGGATCTCGTCGGCGCTTAGCTCGATGAGCCGGCAGCGCGCGCGCTCTTTCGCTTCCGCCGGGTAGAGCGGCGGGGCGGGATAGGCATCCTCGAGATACTCGAAGATGAGGGTCGAATCGAAGAGGCTGAGCTCGCCGTCGATCAGCACCGGGACTTGCCCCTTGGGATTGGCGGCAAGCACGGCGGGATGCTTGGGTGCATAGCCTTCCGCCTGGCTGAAGGGCACCATGATGCGCTCGAACGGCAGCGCCTTCT
>DATJAC010000046.1:0-16873 GCA_035516655.1 Alphaproteobacteria bacterium
GCGATCGGCCTGCGCCTCAACGAGCTCCCCGCCACCCCCGACCGCGTGTTTGCGGCCCTTGAGAAATGCCGTCGCGGCCGTGCCACGGCCGGGGCCGCTTTAAGCGCTCGAGGAGGAGAGGGTTAATGGAGGCATTGCCCGAGTTCCGGCTGCTGCATCCGCGGAGTGCCGCGGAGGTGGTGGCAGCCTTGGCGGCGGATCCCAAGTCGCGGCTCTTGGGCGGGGGCACCGATCTTGTCGTCAATATCCGCCGCGGCATCGAAGCACCTGCAACGCTCGTCGACATGAACGGGGTGGCGGAGCTGCGTACCCTGAAAGCGGAGCGTGACGGGCTCGAACTCGGCGCCTCGCTCCCCATCGCCGAGCTCGCGGCCCATCCGGGCGTCGCCGAGCATTTCCCCGTGCTGGCCCAAGCCGCGGCGTCGATCGCCGGACCCACCCAGCGCAACATGGGAACCGTGGGCGGCAACCTCTGCCTCGACACGCGCTGCATCTACTATAACCAGAGCGAATGGTGGCGGGGTGCGAATCACCACTGCCTCAAGACCACGGGTACGATGTGCCACGTGGCGCCCAAGAGCCGCGGCGTGTGCTTCGCCACCTTCAGCGGCGATCTCGCCCCCGCCCTGCTCGTCCTCGGTGCTGAGGTCGAGCTCCTAGGGCCCGCGGGTTCGCGACGCCTTCCCTTGGGTGAGCTCTATATCGGCCATGCCCGCCAGGACGGCAGCAGCGGCGACGGCAAGCGCTATCTGGCGCTAAAGCCGGGCGAGTTCGTGACGGCAGTGCGCGCGCGGCACCTCCCGGGCTTGCGCTCCGCTTACGACAAGATCCGCATCCGCCGCTCGATCGAATATCCGGTCGCCGGCGTCGCGGTCGCCCTCCGCCGCGAGGGAGAGCTGCTCGCCGACCTCAGGGTCGCCTTCACGGGCACCAATCCGCGGCCCGTCCTGCTCGAGGGCACCGCCGCTCTCTGCGGCGGCCCGCTCGACAGCCGCGTCGAGGCCGGCCTCGACGCGCTCGTGCGCGACCAGATCATGGCGATGAAGACGACCTTCACCCCCGGCCATTACCGCCGCCGGGTCGCGGGCGTGCTCGCCCGCCGCCTCGTGGCGCGGCTCTATGCCGGCTGAGGGCCCCGCCGTGCGGGTCAATCCGCCGCCGAGCGAGCCGCACCATTCGATCAGCGAGCTCGCGCGCGAGTTCGACGTCACCACGCGCACCATCCGCTTCTACGAGGACGAGGGCCTGCTCGCTCCCGAGCGGCGCGGCCAGACGCGGCTTTACAGTCCGCGCGAGCGGGTGCGGTTGAAGCTCATTCTGCGCGGCAAGCGCCTCGGCTTCAGCCTGGCCGAGATCAAGGAGATCTTCGATCTCTACGACGGTGCGCCCGGCGAGGCGGGCCAGCTGCGCCACTTCCTCGGCAAGATCGCCGAGCGCCGCCGCCAGCTCGAGCAGCAGCGCGAGGACATCGAGGTGACCCTGGCCGAGCTCGCGAGCATCGAGGCGCGCTGCCAGGGCCGCCTCGGCGAGCTCGGCGGTGCTGCCGCGCGCCGCAAGCGCGGCACCAAGCGCGCGAGCGATCAGTAGCGGTACCAGTCGATGCTGTACCAGCCCCAATAGGGCCCGCCGAGGAGCGTCATCAGGATGAGAGCGAGGAGGATCACGCTCACGCAGCCCAGGCAGCCGCAGCCGTAATGGCCCTGGCGATAGCCGTAGTAGCCCCCGCCGTGCAGCAGCAGATAGATGATGATGATGATCAGGATGAGCTTCATCGTCGTCCCCTCTCAGGCATCGGCGCACGGTCGTTCGGCATTTGCGGGCCAAGTTTCGAACGCGACGCAGCATCGCCCAAGCGCGGCATGGATCGCAAGCGGGGATGCGTCGCCGGCAGCTTTTGCGGCGGTGGCATGCGAGCCTTACCCTTCGATGCAATGGGCACCGGACCTTGAGGCGGGAGGCAGTCCGCGCGCGGCAACGTCGATCGGCGGGATGATCCTCGGATGAGCGCCGCCGGTGCGCTTGATGACCGTGTCGCGGCAATAGTCGCGCGGTTCCCGGGGCCGGTGACGCTGAACGTCTCGAAGCGGAGATGGCTGCGGTTTCTCGCGGTCGGGCTGGCGTTCGCCGCCATCGGCGGGTGGATGATCAGCCTCGGACCGGCCGGCATGACTTTTATTGCGGGCTGGGGTGCCCTCGTGTTCTTCGGCTTGGGCTCGGTCGTCATCGTCGTCACCCTTCTGCCGGGTGCATCGGGACTGACGCTCGATAGGGAGGGCTTCGTGATGCGCAGCCTGTTCCGGCGCTCGACATATCGCTGGAGCGACGTCGACGAGTTCGCGGTTTCGGAAGTGCCATTGGGGCAGGGTGCGCGAACCATGAAGGCGGCGGGATTCAACGACCGATCGGCGGCACAGGGTCGCATTGCGCAAGTGAATGTGGCGCTTGCCGGACGCAACAGCGCGCTCCCCGATAGCTACGGCCTCGCCGTGGAGGATCTCGTGCGGCTCATGTCGGCTTGGCGCCTGCGCGCATTGGCGCGGCGAGACTGAACGCGCGGCCGCGCGTGGCATGGCGCCCGGAGGGAAGGTCCCGCGGCGCGCTATTGACGTTTACGTAAACGTAAGGTAGGATCGCGGTCTTTCGCCGCATGGGGGAGCATGGCCCGCTTCGAGCCGCCGGACCCGAATTTTGAGGCGCGCGTGCGCGCGAGCTTCGCGCGCCAGAGTGCCATGGCGCTGATCGGCGCCAGGCTGGGCGGGGTGCGTCCGGGCGAGGTCGAGATCGAGCTCGCCTACCGCGAGGATCTCACCCAGCAGCACGGCTTCATCCACGGCGGCATCGTCGGCATGATCGCGGACAGCGCCTCGGGCTACGCGGCCTTCAGTCTGATGCCGGCCGAGGCGAGCGTGCTCACGGTCGAGTACAAGCTCAATCTGCTGGCCCCGGCGGAGGGCGAGATTCTGATCGCGCGCGGGCGCGTGCTGCGGCCCGGGCGCACGCTCGTCGTCGCCGAGGCGAGGGTGGCAGCCTTGCGGGCGGGCAAGGAGGTCGTGATCGCGGCCTCTTTGTCGACCCTCATGACGCTCGCCGGCAGGACCGATGGGCCCAAGGTGACGGACGGGGGAAGGCCCTCGCCCAACCCCGGCCTTCGCAGCGCCCGCCGTTCCCGCTAGAGTCGCAAGCTCGGTCGAGGGGAGGAGCCGTGCCATGATCCCGAACCAGCCGCCGGGCTTCGACTTCGACTTGGGCGAGACCGCGGAGATGCTGCGCGCGAGCGTGCGGGATTTCGCTTCCGACAGGATCGCCCCGCGCGCCCAGGAGATCGACCGCACGAACAGCTTCCCGCGCGAGCTCTGGCCCGAGCTCGGCCGCCTGGGCGTCCTCGGCGTCACGGTCGAGGAGGAGTTCGGCGGTGCCGGCATGGGCTATCTCGAGCATTGCGTCGCCATGGAGGAGATCAGCCGGGCCTCCGCCTCGATCGGGCTCTCCTACGGTGCCCACTCGAACCTCTGCGTCAATCAGATCCGGCGCAACGGAAGCGTCGAGCAAAAGCGGCGCTATTTGCCGAAGCTCGTCTCGGGCGAGCATGTGGGGGCCCTCGCCATGAGCGAGCCCGGAGCCGGCTCCGACGTCGTCGGCATGCGGCTGCGCGCCGAGCGCAAGGGCGAGCGCTATCTCCTGAACGGCAGCAAGATGTGGATCACCAACGGCCCCTGCGGAGACGTGCTGGTGGTCTACGCCAAGACCGATCCGGCGGCCGGCCCGCGCGGCATCACCGCTTTCATCGTCGAGCGCGGCTTCAAGGGCTTCTCGACCGCCCAGAAGCTCGACAAGCTCGGCATGCGCGGCTCTGACACGGGCGAGCTCGTCTTCCAGGACTGCGAGGTGCCGGACGCGAACGTGCTCGGCGAGGTCGGCAAGGGGGTGGGCGTGCTGATGAGCGGGCTCGACTACGAGCGCGCGGTGCTCGCCGCCGGCCCCTGCGGCATCATGCAGGCCTGCATGGACGTGGTCGCACCCTACGTGCACGAGCGCCGGCAGTTCGGCCAGCCCATCGGCAGCTTCCAGCTCGTGCAGGGCAAGCTCGCCGACATGTATACGACCATGAACGCCTGCAAGGCCTATGTCTATGCCGTGGCCAAGGCCTGCGACCGCGGCCGCACCACGCGCAAGGACGCGGCCGGGGCCATCCTCTATGCTTCGGAGAAGGCGACCCAGGTGGCCCTCGACGCCATCCAGCTCCTGGGCGGGAACGGCTATATCAACGACTATCCGACGGGGCGGCTCCTGCGCGACGCCAAGCTCTACGAGATCGGCGCCGGGACCTCGGAGATCCGGCGCTGGCTCATCGGGCGGGAGCTCTTCGAGGAGACGGCGTAGGGGGAGGGAGACGGCGATGCTCTTCATGGTGGTCGAGCGCTTCAAGGACCGCGACGCCAAGGCGGTCTATCGCCGCTTCCGCGAGCAGGGGCGCGGTGCGCCCGAGGGGCTCACCTACGTCAACAGCTGGATCGAGGCCAGTTTCGAGCGCTGCTTCCAGCTCATGGAATGCGACGACGCGCGCCTCCTCCAGCAGTGGGTGGCCTTCTGGGGCGACCTCATCGAGTTCGAGATCGTGCCCGTGGTGCCGTCGGCGGAGACGCGGGCGGCGATCGAGGGCATGCTTTGAGGGGGCCGGCCATGGTAAATATAGTTCCGTACCGGAGGTAAGAGTCGCAGCGTGGGCACGAGCAAATCGCGCGGAGCCTCGATTCTTATCGCCAAACCCTTGGACTTCGGGGGCGCGTGATGAGCAGGGAGGGAAATACGCCGGACTTGCAGAGTCGTGCGGCGCGTCTGCGCCGTATCCAGGAGCGCGTTGCCAGGGGGATGAAGGGCCCGCAATTCTCGGTCGACGCCTTCCTCGCGGACCGTCGCGGTCAGGCGCAATCCGACGATGCGATGGCGGAGAGCGTAGGCGATGCCCCGTCGGTCGCCGCGCCGCTCGCGAGCAAAAACCGAGGCGAAGATCATGGCTGAAGGCGAGCGCATCACCATCCCGGCAAGGAAGGGCAAGGCCGCGATCCTGCGCCGGGGAGAACGCGTGCGGGTCATCAACATCCACGGCAGCCAGGTCGTCGATACCTGGGCCTTCAGCCTGCGCGACCCGCGCGAGTTCATGTCGATGGAGCACACGCGCACCCATCTCCTGAGGCTTTTCCCCAAGTCCGGCGACAGCTTCGTCACCAACCGCCGCCGTCCTATCCTCACCCTCGTCGAAGACACCTCGCCCGGCATCCACGACACGGTGCTCGCGGCCTGCGACCGCTATCGCTACGAGCAGCTCGGCTGCAAGGGCCACCACGACAGCTGCACGGACAATTTGGCAGCATCCCTCGCCGAGCTCGGCATGACCCCACCCGAGACGCCGAGCCCCCTCAATCTCTTCATGAACATCCCGGTCGGCTCCGACGGCGGCTTGAGCTTCGAGCCTGCCCTCTCCAAGCCCGGCGATTACGTGACCCTGCGCGCGGAGATGGATTGCGTGGTCGCCTTCTCCGCCTGCCCGCAGGACATTGTGCCGATCAACGGAGCCGCCTGCACGCCGATGGACGCGCAGTTCCAAATCCTGCCGTAGGGAGCCGAGCGCTGATGCCGACCGTCCTCATCACCGGTGCCGGGCGCGGGCTCGGCCTCGAATTCGTCCGCCAATATGCCGCCCAAGGCTGGCGCGTGCATGCCTGCGCCCGACGGCCTGAGAAAGCGGAGGCCTCCAAGGGCGAGGTGCTGACGCATCCGCTCGACGTCCGCGACGCGGGCCAGATCGCGGCGCTGCGGGACGCGCTTGCCGGCGAGGCGATCGATCTCTTGATCAACAATGCCGGCATCTACGGCCCGCGCGGCGCGTCGATCGCGAACGTCTCCGACGCGGATTGGCTCGAGGTCTTCCACGTCAATTCGGTCGCCCCCTTGCGCGTCGCCTCGGCCCTGGCCGAGAACGTGGCCAAGAGCGGGCTCAAGCTCATGGTCTTCATCACCAGCCAGCTGGGCTCGATCGCGCGCATGGGTGCCGGCGTTCAGCCCTACCGCATGAGCAAGGCCGCCCTCAATGCCGGCGTGCGCGGCCTCTCCCTCGAGCTTGCTGGCCGCGGCATCACGAGCGTGGTCTTCCATCCGGGCTGGGTGCGCACCGACATGGGGGGTGCCGGCGCTGCCCTCGACCCCAAGACCAGCATCGCCGGCATGCGCGCGGTGATCGCCAGGCTCAAGGCCTCCGACAACGGCCGCTTCCTGGATTACGACGGCGCCGAGATCCCTTGGTAGGGTGGAGAAGACTCAATGTTGCTCAGCGAAGCGCAAGCGATGGTCCGCGACACGGCGCGTGCCTTCGCGCGCGAGAAGCTCGCACCTCACGCGGCTCTTTGGGACCGCGAGTCCCGCTTTCCCGCCGAAGCCCTCGCCGAGATGGGCCGGCTCGGCTTCATGGGCATGCTCCTGCCCGAGGAATGGGGCGGGGCTGCGGCCGGCCCGGTGAGCTACGCGATCGCCCTCGAGGAGATCGCTGCCGGCGACGGCTCGTGCGCCGGCATCATGAGCGTGCACAACTCGGTCGGCTATATGCCGATCTACCGCTACGGCTCGGAGGAGCAGAAAAAGCGCTTCCTCCCGCGCATGGCGAGCGGGGAGTGGCTCGCCGCCTTTTGCCTGACCGAGCCGCAGGCGGGCTCGGACGCCTCCAACTTGAAGACCCGTGCCAGGCGCGAGGGCAATCAATATGTGCTCTCCGGCACCAAGCAGTTCATCACCAGCGGCAGCACGGCCAAAGTCGCGATCGTCTTCGCCGTGACCGACCCCGCCAAGGGCAAGAAAGGCATCTCCGCCTTCATCGTGCCGACGGACACGCCGGGCTATCAGGTGGCGCGCAAGGAGGAGAAGATGGGTCAGCGCGCCTCCGACACCTGCCAGATCGTCTTCGAGGACTGCCGGCTCACCCCGGATCTCCTCCTCGGCGAGGAGGGCGAGGGCTACCGCATAGCGCTTGCCAACCTCGAGGGCGGGCGCATCGGGATTGCCGCCCAGGCGCTCGGCATGGCGCGGGCTGCCTATGAGGCGGCCCTTGCCTATGCCAAGGAGCGCATGAGCTTCGGCAAGCCGCTCACCGGGCACCAAGCGGTCGCCTTCCGTTTGGCCGCGATGGCGACCGAGATCGAGGCGGCACGCCAGCTCGTCCTCCACGCGGCCGAGCTCCGCGAGCGCGGCGAGCCCTGCCTCAAGGAAGCCTGCATGGCCAAGCTCTTCGCGAGCGAGATGGCCGAGCGCGTGTGCTCCGACGCCATCCAGATCCACGGCGGCTACGGCTATCTGCGCGACTTCCCGGTCGAGCGCATCTATCGCGACGTGCGCGTCACCAAAATCTACGAGGGGACCAGCGACGTGCAGCACATGGTGATCGCGCGCGAGATCGCGGCGGGATGATCCGCCGGCCCGCGGGTCGCCATGAGGACAGGCTGGAAAACATGAATCATTTGCGTTCGTCATGCCCGCGAACGCGGGCATCCAGGGCTATCGGCGCAGCGCGTTGCCTGAATTCCCTGGACACCCGCTTTCGCGGGTGTGACGACAGTGGGAACGAGCGTGCCCCGCTTGCGTCCCAACGAGTGCGAAAAGGAGAAAAGTTCCGATGGCGGTGATCAAGTCGGCCCTCGACACGCAGGCGGAGGACTATCGCCGCAATGCGGAGGCGCTCAGTGCCGCCGTCGCCGATTTGCGCGCCAAGGTCGCCGCGATCAAGGAGGGCGGGGGCGAGGCGGCGCGCAAACGGCACTTGGCGCGCGGCAAGCTCCTCCCGCGCGAGCGCGTGCGCGCCCTCCTCGACATCGGCTCGCCCTTCCTCGAGCTGAGCCAGCTCGCGGCGCACGGCATGTACGGCGGCGAGGTGCCGGCCGCGGGCATCATCACCGGGATCGGCCGCATCTCCGGGCGCGAGTGCGTCGTCGTCGCCAACGACGCGACGGTCAAGGGCGGCACCTATTTCCCCGTCACCGTCAAGAAGCACGTGCGCGCCCAGGAGATCGCGCGCGAGAACCGCCTACCCTGCCTCTACCTCGTCGATTCGGGCGGGGCCAACCTGCCGACCTGGGAGGAGGTCTTTCCCGACCGCGACCATTTCGGCCGCATCTTCTACAACCAGGCGACCATGTCGGCGGACGGCATCCCGCAGATCGCGGTGGTGATGGGCTCCTGCACCGCGGGCGGAGCCTACGTGCCGGCGATGTCGGACGAGAGCATCATCGTGCGCAACCAGGGGACCATCTTCCTGGGCGGCCCGCCGCTCGTGAAGGCGGCGACGGGCGAGGTGGTGAGTGCCGAAGCCCTCGGCGGTGCCGACGTGCACGCGCGCACCTCGGGCGTTGTCGATCATTATGCCGAGAACGATCTCCATGCGCTGGCGTTGGCCAGGACGATCGTGGCGAACCTCAACCGCAGGAAGCAGGTGGATCTCGTCCTTGCGGAGCCGGTCGAGCCGCTTTACGACGCAAGCGAGCTCTACGGCATCGTCCCCGTCGACGTGCGCAAGCCTTACGACGTTCGCGAGGTGATCGCCCGCCTGGTCGACGGCTCGGTCCTCGACGAGTTCAAGCAGCTCTACGGCACCACGGTCGTCTGCGGCTTCGCGCACATCTTCGGCTATCCCGTCGGCATCGTCGCGAACAACGGCATCCTCTTCTCGGAATCGGCCCTCAAAGCGGCGCATTTCATCGAGCTCTGCGCCCAGCGCGGCATCCCGCTCCTCTTCCTCCAGAACATCACCGGCTTCATGGTCGGGCGCAAGTACGAGGCCGGCGGCATCGCCAGGGACGGGGCCAAGATGGTGACCGCGGTCGCCTCGGCGCGCGTGCCGAAGTTCACCGTCATCATCGGCGGCAGCTTCGGTGCGGGCAACTACGCCATGTGCGGCCGCGCCTACGGCCCGCGTTTCCTCTGGATGTGGCCCAACGCGCGCATCTCGGTGATGGGGGGCGAGCAGGCGGCGAACGTGCTCGCGACCGTGCGCCGCGACAACATCGAGGCCCGGGGCGGGAGCTGGCCGCCCGAGGAGGAGGAGGCCTTCAAGGCGCCGATCCGCGCCCAGTACGAGGCGGGCGGGCATCCCTACCACGCGAGTGCGCGCTTGTGGGACGACGGCGTGATCGATCCCAAGGATACCCGCCGCGTGCTGGGGTTGGCCCTCTCCGCCTCGCTCAATGCGCCGATCGAAGCGACCCGCTTCGGCGTCTTCCGGATGTAAGCGACCGTGAATAGAAGTCTTTCACCACGGAGATCACGGAGGACACGGAGACGGCTTTCTTGCGCGCCGCGCGGCCGAAGGGACGCTGCTTGGATAATTTACGGCGTGCGCAGCACGCCGAGAGGGCGCGCGGACATTGTCCCTTCCTCCGTGTCCTCCGTGATCTCCGTGGTGAAACTTCCTTCGGCGCACGGGCGTCATGTTCGATAGACTTCTCATTGCCAATCGCGGCGAGATCGCCTGCCGCGTCATCCGCTCAGCACGCCGGCTCGGGATCGAGACCGTGGCGGTCTATTCCGAGGCGGATCGGCACGCGCGCCACGTGAAGCTTGCGGATCGCGCCTTTCTCATCGGCCCGGCCCCCGCGCGCGAGAGCTATCTCAAGATCGAGGCCATCCTGGCTGCGGCCCGGGCGAGCGGCTCGCAGGCGATCCATCCCGGCTACGGTTTTCTCTCCGAGAACGCCGCCTTTGCCGAGGCGTGCGAGCGGGCAGGGATCGTCTTCGTCGGTCCGCCCGCGGCGGCGATCCGCGCCATGGGCTCGAAGAGCGAGGCGAAGCGGCTCATGGAGAAGGCGGGGGTCCCGACCGTGCCGGGCTACCACGGCGAGGACCAGGATGCGGTGAAGCTCCGTAAGGCGGCCGAGCGCATCGGCTTCCCCGTCCTCATCAAGGCCTCCGCCGGCGGGGGCGGGAAGGGGATGCGGGTCGTCGAGAGCGCTAGAGCTTTCGCCGCCGCGCTGGCATCGGCCAAGCGCGAGGCGGCGTCCGCCTTCGGCGACGAGCGCATGCTGCTCGAGAAATATTTGACGCGGCCGCGCCACATCGAGATCCAGCTCTTCGCCGACGGCCATGGCAACGTCCTCCATCTTTTCGAGCGCGATTGCTCGCTCCAGCGCCGCCACCAGAAGGTGATCGAGGAGGCGCCCGCACCTGGCATGACGGACACGCGGCGCGCCGAGATGGGGCAGGCGGCCGTGGCGGCGGCGCGCGCCATCGGCTATCGCGGTGCGGGTACCGTCGAGTTCATCGTCGACGAGGCGGGCCGCTTCCACTTCATGGAGATGAACACGCGGCTCCAGGTCGAGCATCCGGTCACGGAGATGATCACCGGCCAGGATCTCGTCGAGTGGCAGCTCGGGGTCGCGGCCGGCGAGCCGCTGCCGCTTCGGCAGGACGAGCTCGCGATCTCGGGCCACGCCTTCGAGGCGCGCCTCTATGCCGAGGATCCTGCGCGCGAATTTCTGCCCGCGGTCGGCCGGCTGGCGCATCTGCGCTATCCCGCCGAGGGGCCGAATGTACGCATCGAAACCGGGGTCGCCCAGGGGGACGAAGTCTCGATCCACTACGATCCCATGCTCGCCAAGCTCGTCGTCTGGGACCGCGACCGCGAGGCGGCGCGGAAGCGCCTCGTCGCCGCCCTCGGTGCTTGCGAGGTGGCGGGGGTTGCTACCAACGTCGACTTCCTCGCGGCCATCGCGGCGCATCCGGCCTTTGCCGCCGCCGAGCTCGATACCGGCTTCATCGCGCGCCACGGTGCCACGCTCCGGCCCGAGGGCAAGCCCGCCTCCGACCGCGTCCTGGCCGTGGCTGCCCTTGCCCTCTTCCTCGAGCGCGCACGGGCGGCGCGGACTGTGGCCCAAAGCTCGGGCGATCCCCACTCGCCCTGGGCGATCTGCGACGGCTGGCGCATGAACGACGACAATCACCATGTGGTGCGCTTCGAGGACGGCGAGCGGCAGATAGCACTCACGGTGCATTACCGTCCGGAAGGCTATGTCATGGACCTGCCCGGAGGCAGCGCGCGAGTGAGCGGCGAGCTCGCGGGCGAAAATGCCTTGGCCGCCGACATTGCGGGCGAGCGCTGCCGGGCGAGCGTGGTGCGCCTGGGAAGCGAGCTCACGGTGTTCCTCGGCCGAAGGCGCCATCGCCTCAAGCTCGTCGATCCGCTCGCGGCCTCGGCCGGGCTCGAGCAGGTGGCGGGCAGCCTGGCGGCCCCGATGCCCGGCAAGATCACGCAAGTGCTGGTGACAGACGGCACGGAAGTCAAGCGCGGAGCACCCCTTCTCATCTTGGAAGCGATGAAGATGGAGCATACCATTGCGGCCCCCGCGGACGGCCGGGTCGAGCGCGTGAAGTTCGCCGCCGGCGACCAGGTCGAGGAAGGGGTCGAGCTCATCGTCTTCGCGCCGGCCGCGGCGGCGCCACTAAGCGAAGCAGGGCGCCCATGACGACGGCAAAGCGCGTGAAGATGGTCGAGGTGGGCCCGCGCGACGGCCTGCAGAGCGAGGCGAAAATCCTGCCGGCGGCGGTCAAGGCGTCGCTCATCGAGCGCTTGGCCGAGGCCGGGCTCGCGGTCGTCGAGGCGGGGAGCTTTGTCTCGCCCAAATGGGTGCCGCAGATGGCGGACACGGCGGAGGTGCTCGCGGCCGTCAGGCGCAGGCCGGGGGTCGCCTATCCTGTGCTCGTGCCCAACATGACGGGCTATCTCGCCGCGCGCAAGGCGGGGGTCGAGGAGATCGCGATCTTCGCCGCCGCCTCGGAGAGTTTCTCCCGGCGCAACATCAATTGCTCGATCGCCGAGAGCCTCGCGCGCTTTGCCCCCGTGACGGAGGCGGCCTTGCGCGAGGGGGTCAAGGTGCGCGGCTACGTCTCCTGCGTGCTCGGCTGTCCGTACGAGGGCGAGGTCGCGGCGGAGTCGGTCGCGGAGGTCGCGGCCAAGCTCTTGGCCCTCGGCTGCTACGAGATCTCGCTCGGCGACACCATCGGCGTGGGCACCCCGGGGAAGGCCCAGGCGCTCATCGAGCGGCTGGCCGAGCGGCTCCCGCGCGAGCGGCTCGCCGTGCATTTCCACGACACTTACGGCCAGGCGCTCGCCAACATCCTCGCCTGCCTCGAGCGCGGGGTCGCGAGTGTCGACAGCTCGGTCGCCGGGCTCGGCGGCTGCCCCTATGCCAAGGGCGCCTCGGGCAATGTTGCGAGCGAGGACGTTCTCTATATGCTGAACGGGCTCGGCATCGCGACCGGGGTCGAGCTCGAGAAGCTCGTCGCGGCCGGCCGCTTCGTCTCGACCGAGCTCGGCAAGCCCCCCGTCTCCAAGGTCTCCCAAGCGCTCGCCGGCAAGATCGCCGCCTGAAATCCGAGAGCAGCAGTCAGCAGCAGCCCGTCCGTGACGCTCCACATCATCAAGCTTTGCGTCGGCTGCGATTCGGTCGAGGATCTCGGCCAATGGCAGAAGGCACGCCTCGCGAAGATGCGCCGGCGCAACGCCAAGGCACGGCTGCGCCACGTGACGCGCAACATGCCCAAGCGCGCGCAAGACGTGCTCGCCGGCGGCTCGCTCTACTGGGTGATCAAGGGCTACGTGCGCGTGCGCCAGCGCATCATCGGCCTGCGCGCGGTCAGGGACGAGGAGGGCGAGGCAGCCTGCGCCATCGAGCTCGCCCCGCGCTTGACCAAGACCCAGCTCGTCGCCTGGCGCCCGTTTCAGGGCTGGCGCTACCTCATGCCCGAGGAGGCACCCCCCGACCTGCCGCCGCGAAGCAAAGGCGACGACGACCTGCCGCCCAAGCTCGCGGCGGCCCTCAGGGAGCTGGGGCTGCTCTAGGCTAGGCGGCGCGCCGCTTGACTTCCCGCTTGAGCCGGTCGCCGAGGGCTTCCGCGGCCGACTCAAGTTCGAAGTCGCGCTGCATGTTGAGCCAGAACTCCGGCGTGGTGTCGAAGTACCGCGCCAGGCGCAGGGCCGTGTCGCCGGTGATGGCGCGCCGCTCGGCAACGATGTCCTGGATGCGGGTGACGGGTACGCCGATGTCCTTTGCGAGGCGATAGGCGCTGATCCCGAGCGGCTTCAGGAATTCTTCGCGCAGCTGCTCGCCCGGGTGGATCGGTGGAAGGTCGCGCATCGTGCTCACCCTCGATGGTAATCGACGATTTCGACGCTCTCGGCGGCGCCGTCTTTCCAGACAAAGCAAATCCGCCACCGGTCATTGATCCTGATGCTGTGCCGGCCGCGCCGTGCACCCTTGAGCGCTTCCAGGCGATTACCGGGTGGCGAGGCAAGGTCGCGCAATTCCTCGGCGTAATGAAGCAAGCGGAGTTTGCGCTGTGCCGTGCGCTGCATGTCCTGCGCCAGCTTCCTTGCAAACCGCCCGCGAAAAAGCGCCTCGGCGTCGCGGTCTACGAAGGAGCGGATCATGACGGCATCCTTATACCTGCAGTGCGTTCAGAATGCAAGGCATGTATAAATGCGGCGCAGGCATAGATTGCGCGACGACGTCAGCTGCCGCAGCGATGATGCCTCGTCCGCGCCCGATCGGTCCAAGCGGGAGGCCGCCTTGGCGGGTTTCGTCGCGGGGAGTATGAATGGGGCCGAACTCCCTGCCCTTGGAGCCGCGATGCCGAACGATCTCCCGCCGCCGCCGATGATCTTCCGCGCACCAGCGGCCGTTCCCGCTCCGGCCTGGGCGGCCCTCGCGGCGCATTACCGGGCGGACGAGACGGCCGTGGTCGAGCGTCTCCTGGCCGAGCTGGAACTGCCCTCCGCGGCACTCGACCGCATCGCGGCACGGGCGCGCGGGCTCGTGGCCGAGGTGCGGCGCCGGCGCGTGGGCCGCGGCGGGCTCGACGCTTTCCTCCACGAATACGCGCTCTCGAGCCAGGAGGGAGTCGTGCTCATGTGCCTGGCCGAGGCCCTCCTGCGCATCCCCGACGTAGATACCGCCGACCGGCTCATCCGCGACAAGCTGCGCCTGGCCGATTGGGAGCGCCACCTCGGCAAGAGCGAGTCCATCTTCGTCAACGCCTCGACCTGGGCGCTCATGCTCACGGGCAGGGTGGTCAGGCTCGGCGATCACCACGAGCGCGACCTCGGTGCGGTCTTCGGCCGCCTCGTGGCGCGGAGCGGCGAGCCCGTCATCCGCCAGGCGATGATGCAGGCGATGCGCATCCTGGGCGGCCAGTTCGTCATGGGCCGCACCATTCAAGAAGCCCTCGAGCGCGCCAAGGCGGAGGAGGCGCTCGGCTACCGCCATTCCTACGACATGTTGGGCGAGGCGGCGCGCACCGCGCCGGACGCGGCACGCTATCTCGAATCCTACGACCGTGCGATCGCCGCCCTCGGGGTTGCCGCGGCCGGCCGCGGGCCGATCATGGCACCCGAGATCTCGGTCAAGCTCTCGGCCCTCCATCCGCGCTACGAATTGGCGCAGCGCGAGCGCGTGCTGAAGGAGCTGGTCCCGCGCGTGCTCGGCCTGGCCCAACACGCGCGCGCGGTCGGCATCGGCCTCACCGTCGATGCCGAGGAGGCCGACCGGCTCGAGCTCTCGCTCGAGGTCTTTGCCGCCCTCGCGCGTGATGCCACCCTCGCCGGCTGGGAGGGGCTGGGGCTCGCGGTGCAGGCCTACCAGAAGCGCGCGCTTGCGGCGATCGACTGGCTCGCGACCCTCGCGCGTGCGGCCAAGCGCCGCCTCATGGTCCGCCTCGTCAAGGGGGCTTATTGGGACAGCGAGATCAAGCGCGCCCAGGAGCGCGGGCTCGACGGCTATCCCGTCTTCACGCGCAAAGTGGCGACCGACGTCTCCTATCTCGCGGCAGCCCGACGGCTCCTTGCCGCGAAGGACGCCTTCTATCCCCAATTCGCCACCCACAACGCGGCGACCCTCGCCGCCATCCTCGAGTTCGCCGGCAAAGACCGCGGTTTCGAGTTCCAGCGCCTCCACGGCATGGGCGAGGCGCTCTACGAGCAGGTGGTGGGTGCCTCGACGCTCAACATTCCCTGCCGCATCTACGCGCCGGTCGGCAGCCACGAGGACCTCTTGCCCTATCTCGTGCGCCGCCTGCTCGAGAACGGGGCCAATACCTCCTTCGTGAACCGCATCGTCGACGAGGCGGCCCCGATCGACGAGATCGTCGCCGACCCGATCGCGCGCCTGCGCAAGCTCGCGGCGAAGCCCCATCCCCGCATCCCGCTGCCGCGCCAGCTCTACCTTCCGGAGCGGCTCAATTCACCGGGGCCCGATCTCTCAGACCCGGCGGTGCTCGAGCCCCTGGCGCAGGCGATGACGGCGGCGGCGGCGCGAGGCTGGCAGGCAGCACCCATCATCGGCGGTATTGCGCGCGGGGGTCCGGGCCGGCCGGTCAAGGATCCGGCGGACGGGCGCCGCGTCGTCGGCGAGGTGCGGGACAGCGAGGCCGCCGACGTCGAGGATGCGCTTCAGCGCGCGCGCGCGAGTTTTCCTCTGTGGGACGAGACGCCGGCGGACGTACGGGCGGCACGGCTCGAGCGCACGGCCGAGCTCTACGAGGAGCACATGGCCGAGCTCATGGCGCTCGCCGTGCGCGAGGCGGGAAAGACCCTGCCCGACGCCGTGGCCGAGGTGCGCGAGGCGGCCGATTTCTGCCGCTATTATGGGCACCGCGCGCGGCTCGAGTTCGCCTCGCCCCAGGCGCTTCCGGGCCCGACCGGCGAGCGCAACGAGCTCTCGCTCCACGGGCGCGGCGTCTTCGCCTGCATCAGCCCGTGGAACTTCCCGCTCGCCATCTTCACCGGCCAGATCGCGGCCGCCCTTGCCGCCGGCAATGCGGCCGTGGCCAAGCCGGCCGAGCAGACCCCGCTCATGGCCGCCCGCGCGGTCGAGCTCTTCCACCGGGCGGGGATTCCTGGCGATGCACTCCAGCTCCTGCCCGGTCCGGGCGACGTGGTGGGGGCGCAGCTCGTAGCGGACGCCCGCATCGCAGGTATCGTCTTCACCGGCTCGACCGAGACCGCGCGTGCGATCGCGCGCGCGCTTGCGGCCCGGCCCGGCCCCATCATCCCCTTCATCGCCGAGACGGGCGGGCAGAACGCCATGATCGTCGACAGCTCGGCCCTGCCGGAGCAGGTGGTGGCGGACGTGCTTGCCTCGGCCTTCCAGAGTGCGGGGCAGCGCTGCTCGGCCCTGCGCGTGCTTTTCGTGCAGGAGGAGCTGGCAGGGAAGCTCCTCGACATGCTCGCGGGCGCCATCGCCGAGCTGGTCGTGGGCGATCCCGCCCTGCTTGCGACCGATGTCGGCCCCGTGATCGACGCCGAGGCCAAGGCCATGCTCGAGGCGCACGCTTCCCGCATGGTGCGGGAAGGCCGGCTCATCCATCGTGCCGCCTTCGGCGGCGATTGCGCGCACGGCAGTTTCGTCGCCCCCGCGGCCTTCGAGATCGACGGCATCGCGCGCCTCGAGCGCGAGGTCTTCGGCCCCATCCTCCACGTCGTTCGCTACAAGGCGGACAGGCTCGACGAGGTGATCGACGCGATCAACGGCACGGGCTACGGCTTGACCCTCGGCGTGCACAGCCGCATCGACAGCACGATCGCGCACGTCGCCCGGCGCGCGCGGGTCGGCAACGCCTACGTCAACCGCAACATGATCGGCGCCGTCGTCGGCGCGCAGCCCTTCGGCGGCGAGGGGCTCTCGGGCACCGGCCCCAAGGCGGGCGGACCTCATTACCTCCATCGCTTCGCCGTCGAGCGCACGCTCAGCGTCAACATCACCGCCCAAGGCGGGAACGCCACGCTCATGTCGCTCAAGGAAGAGGACTGAGGCCATCCGCGCGGCGCTCGTTCTCGTGGCATTTA
>DATJAC010000047.1:0-9210 GCA_035516655.1 Alphaproteobacteria bacterium
CCTACGAGGCCCCCGCGAGTCCCTTCGTCGCGAGCTTCCTCGGCAAGACCAACGTGCTGCCCGCGGACGTGCGCGCAGCGGGCGAGGAGGCAGCGGTGACGGTCGGTGGTGCCGTCTGGCGCACGGCCGCGGGCGTGCCGAGCGGAGCCGCGAGCGTTTCGGTGCGGCCGGAGCGCATCAGCTTCGCCGCCGAGGGCGGGCTCGGCGGCATCGTGCGGCGCGCGAGCTTCCATGGCGCCCAATGGCTTCTTCTCGTCGAGACCGCGGCGGGCGTCGTGACCGTGATCCGGCAGAACAGCGGCGGGCCGCTGCCGAAGGAAGGCGAACAGGTAGCACTCTCATGGCGCGCGGAGGACATGCGCGTCACGGCGGGGAGCGGCGAATGAAGGCGACCCGCAGCGAGCTCGCCCCTTATCTCCTGAGCGCTCCCGCCGTCCTGCTCTTCGCCGTGATGCTCGCCACTCCGCTCGCGGCGACGGCACTCCTCTCCCTTCACAGCTTCGGCATGTACAAGGGCATCCAAGACGTCTATCGCCTCGACAATTATCGCGACATCTTCAGCGACAGCTATTTCTACGAGATCTTCGGACGCACCTTCCGCCTGGCCCTCATCGTGACCGGCCTCGCCATCGTCATCGGCGCACCCGAGGCGCATATCCTCAACCGCATGCGCAAGCCCTGGCGCGGCATCTTCCTTCTCGTCGTGCTGGGGCCGCTGCTCATCTCGGTCGTCTCGCGCACCCTCGGCTGGGCGCTTCTCTTCGGCTCGACCGGGCTCGTCAACCAGGGTCTCCAGTCCCTCGGCCTCATCGCGGCACCGCTCCAGTTCATGTACAGCGAGACCGGCATGGTCATCGCCCTCACCCACGTGCTGGCCCCCTTCATGGTGATCTCGGTATGGGCCTCGCTCCAGCGCCTCGATCCCCAGATCGAGAATGCCGCGGTCTCGCTCGGCGCACCGGGTGCTACGGTGCTGCGGCGCATCGTGCTGCCGCAGGTGATGCCGGGGGTGCTGTCGGGCTCGATCATCGTCTTCGCCCTTGCCGCGAGCGCCTTCGCGACCCCCGCCATCATCGGCGGCCGCCGCCTCAAGGTGGTCTCGACCCTCGTCTACGACGAGTTCCTCAATACCCTCAACTGGCCGCTCGGGGCAGCACTCGCGGTCTTGCTGGTCCTCGCCAACGTGGCGATCATCGTCGGCTGCAACCGCCTCGTCGAGCGGCGCTACGCCGAGGTCTTCCAATGAGCCGCAACGGACCCTTGGCCCTCCTCTTCCATGCGCTCTTCATCGCCTTCAGCGTGGCCCCGATCGCGATCGTCTGCGCCGTCGCCTTCACGCCCGAAGGCTATCTCTCGCTCCCCACCCGCGGCCTCTCGCTCCGCTGGTTCCGCGCCATCGCCGACAATCCCGATTTCGTCGACGCCTTCTGGACGAGCCTCTGGCTGGGCGCCTTGTCGGCAACGCTCGCGATCGCCGTCTCGGTGCCCAGCGCCTTGGCCCTGGCGCGCTATCGCTTTGTCGGCCGCGAGGCGCTTGCCGCCATCCTCCAATCGCCGCTCATGATCCCGCAGGTCGTGTTCGGGATCGCCTTCCTGCGCTTTTTCACGGAAACAGGTCTCGGCGGCACGTTTGCGGGGCTGGTGCTGGGCCACGTCGTCATCGTGATGCCCTTCGCTCTCCGCCTGGTGCTGACCGCAGCGACCGGTCTCGAGCGCGAGATCGAGCATGCCGCGATCTCGCTCGGCGCCTCGGCCTGGCGCACGTTCCGGCGGGTGACCCTGCCGATGATCCTGCCCGGGCTCGCGAGCGGCTGGGTGCTCGCCTTCATCACCAGCTTCGACGAGGTGACGATGACGGTCTTCATCGCCTCCCCGCGCACCACCACCTTGCCCGTGCGTCTCTTCCTCTATATCCAGGACAACATCGATCCCCTCGTGGCCGCGGTCTCGGCCGCCCTCATCGGCCTCACCGTCGCCGCCATGGTGGTACTCGACCGACTCTACGGGCTCGAGCGGCTTCTCGTCGGCGAGGGGCGGAGGTGAGGCGGGGATGGCGCCAGCTCAAGTGCCGGATTGCGATATTGCCGTGGTCGGCGGCGGGCTGCTCGGCTCGGCCCTGGCCTGGGGGCTGCAGCGGCTCGGCCAGAAGGTCGCCGTGCTCGACGAGGGCGACGTCGCCTATCGCGCCTCGCGCGGCAATTTTGCCCTCGTCTGGGTGCAGAGCAAAGGCCTGGGCCTGCCCGAATATGCCGCCTGGAGCAAGCGCTCCTCGGACGGCTGGCGCCACTTCGCCGATCTCCTCAAGGCTCAGACCGGCCGCGACGTCGCCTTCCAGCGCCCGGGCGGATTCCATCTCTGCCTCTCCGAGCGCGAGCTCGAGGCGCGCGCGGCCCTTCTGAAGCGCCTGCACAACCAGCCCAATATGGTGCGCTATCCTTACGAGATCCTCGCGCGCGCCGAGCTCGAGAGGCTCTTGCCCGGGATCGGCCCGGAGGTGGCGGGGGCGAGCTATTGTCCGCTCGACGGCCATTGCAACTCGCTGCGTCTTCTGCTGGCCCTCCACGCCGGCATGCAGGATTTGGGTGCGCGCTATTTCCCCGACCGCCTGGTCGAGCGCATCGAGCCCCGTCAAGGCGGCTTCCGTCTGGTGAGCAAGGCGGGCGAGCTCCAGGCGGGGAAGGTCGTGCTCGCCGCCGGGAACGGCAACGCGCGGCTCGCTCCCATGGTGGGGCTCAAGGCACCGGTGCGGCCCCAGCGCGGCCAGATCATCGTCACCGAGAAGGTGCGGCCCTTCCTCGCCTATCCGATCGCGACCCTGCGCCAGACCGACGAGGGCGGCCTCTTGATCGGCGATTCGGTCGAGGAGGCGGGCTTCGACGACACGGTCGGGCACGGCGTCATCTCGACCCTCGCCGCGCGCGCGGTGCGCAGCTTCCCGGCCCTCGCGGGATTGAACGTCGTGCGCAGCTGGGCGGCCCTCCGCGTCATGACGGCGGACGGCTTTCCCATCTACGAGCAATCGGCCAGCTTCCCCGGCGCCTTCATCGCCACCTGCCACAGCGGCGTGACGCTCGCCGCCAACCACGCTCTCGTCCTCGCCCCCATGCTGGCGGCGGGGGAGTTGGCGGCCGAGCTCGACGTCTTCAGCGCACGGAGGTTCGATGTTTCGACGGCTGCCTGACGCGAAACGCGATACGGTCTCCCTCACCGTCGACGGGAACGCCCTCACCGCGCGCGCGGGCGACAGCGTGGCAGCCGCCCTCCTTGCGGCGGGCGTGCTCGTCTGCCGCACGAGTGCCGTCTCCGAGACGCCGCGCGCACCCTATTGCCTCATGGGCGTATGCTTCGAATGCCTCCTCGCCATCGACGGGCGGCAGAACCGCCAGGCCTGCCTCGTGCAGGTCGCGGACGGCATGCGCATCGAGACCCAGGCGGGCAAGCGCGAGGTCGGACGGTGAGCGACTTGGCAGGGCTCAAGGCGAGCTACGAGCTCGCGGTCGTCGGTGCCGGGCCGGCGGGGCTGGCGGCCGCGACCTTAGCTGCCGAGCTCGGCATCGATACCCTGCTCATCGACGAGCAGGATGGCCCGGGCGGGCAAATCTACCGTGCCATCGCCCGCTCGCCGCTCGGCGAGCCTGCCATCTTGGGTGCGGATTACTGGCAGGGTGCCACCCTCCTCGCCCCCTTTCGCGCGAGCGGGGCCGCCTATCTCCCGGGGGCCGCGGTGTGGAGCGTCTCGCGCGCGCTCGAGATCGGGGTCTCGGCCGGCGGCACGGCGCGGCTCATCCAGGCCAAGCACGTCATCCTCGCAACCGGCGCGCTCGAGCGGCCCTTTCCCATTCCCGGCTGGACGCTCCCGGGCGTGATGACGGCGGGGGCGGCACAGATCCTGCTCAAATCCTCGGGCCTCGTGGCCGAGGGCGAGATCGTGCTGGCCGGGAGCGGCCCGCTCCTCTGGCTCGTCGCCGCCCAGTACCTGCGCGCGGGCGCCCGCATCGCGGCCTTGCTCGACACCACCCCGCGCGCGAACCGCAGCGCTGCCTTGCGGCATTTTCCGGCCTTCCTCGTCTCCTCCTATTTCGCCAAGGGGATCGCCCTCATGCGCGCGGTCAAACGCCGCGTGCGCGTGGTGCGCAACGTGACCGCCCTCGCTGGCGAGGGCCAAAGCCGGCTCGAGACCGTGGTCTATCGCGAGGAAGACGGCCGCGAGCGGCACCTGCCGGCCAACCTGCTGCTGCTGCATCAGGGGGTGACGCCCAACCTCAATCTCGCCAATGCCACCGGCTGCGCCCAGGCGTGGGACGAGCGCCAGCTCTGCTTCAAGCCCGTCGTCGACGGTTGGGGTGCGAGCTCGATCGACGGCGTCTCGATCGCGGGCGACGGGGCTGGGATTGCCGGTGCTGCCGCCGCCGAAGCGCGCGGCCGGCTTGCGGCCTTAGCTGCCGCGGCGAAGCTCGGGCGCATCGCGAGCGCTGAACGCGACCGTCGTGCTGCCGCCCATCGTGCCGCCCTCGCGCGCGCCGAGCGGGGCCGCGCCTTTCTCGACACCCTCTATCGCCCGGCCAAGGCCTTCCGCGTGCCGCAGGGTGACGTCGTCGCCTGCCGCTGCGAGGAGGTGAGTGCCCGCGAGATCGTGGCGGCGGTCGCGCTCGGCTGCAGCGGCCCGAACCAGATGAAGTCCTTCTTGCGCTGCGGCATGGGGCCCTGCCAGGGGCGGCTCTGCGGGCTCACCGTGAGCGAGCTCATTGCCGACGCGCGCGGCCTCTCGCCCGCGGCCGTCGGCTATTATCGCCTGCGGCCTCCGGTCAAGCCGATCACGCTCGCGGAGCTTGCCGGCCTGCCCAAGAGCAGCGAGGCCGTCAAGGCCGTGGAGCGGAGCTGAGCTTCGTGGCGGCCCCCGACGTCATCGTCATCGGCGGCGGACTTCACGGCTGCTCGAGTGCGCTCCATCTTGCGCGGCGCGGCCTCGCGGTAACGCTCCTCGAGAAGGATCACGTCGGCCGCCACGCCTCGGGCGTCAATGCGGGCGGGGTGCGCCGGCTCGGCCGGCATGTGGCCGAAATTCCGCTCTCGCTTGCCGCGATGGAGCTCTGGCACGGCATCCGCGATCTCGTCGACGACGACTGCGGCTTCGAGAGCCACGGCCAAGTCAAAGTCGCCGAGAGCGAGGCGGAGCTCGAAATCCTCCGCCGCCGCGTGGCCGAGCTCGGCACCCTCGGCTATAGCCACGAGGAGCTGCTCGGTGCCGACGGGCTCCGCGAGATCCTGCCGGCGGTCTCGCCGCACTGCACGGGGGCGCTTCTGTGCCGCGCGGACGGGGCGGCGAACCCCTATCGCACCACGCTCGCCTTCAAGCGCAAGGCCGAGAGCCTGGGTGCCCGCATCGAGGAGGGCCGTAGGGTCACGGGCCTTCGGCGTGTCCGCGGCCTGTGGCGCATCGAGACCGCGGAGGGTGCTGCCTTCGAGTCCCCGGTCGTGATCAATTGCGCGGGTGCCTGGGCCGACCGCATCGCCGCCCTGCTCGGCGAGCCCGTGCCCCTCGAAGTATGGGCGCTCATGCTCATGATCAGCGGGCGGCTCCCGCCGTTCATCCGGCCGGTGGTCGGAACCGTCGCGCGCCCGCTTTCCTTCAAGCAGTTCGCGAACGGCACCGTGCTCATCGGCGGCGGCTACCGGGGCAGGGCGGAGCGCGACCGCAACTGGACCGAGCTCGACTTCCGCGGCCTGGCGCAGAGTGCCGAAACCGTATGGGATCTGTTTCCGGCCATGCGCGGGGCCGAGATCGTGCGCGCCTGGGCCGGCATCGAGGCGCGCATGCCCGACGATATTCCGGTGATCGGGCCGAGCTCGACCGAGGAGCAGCTCTTCCACGCCTTCGGATTCTCGGGCCACGGCTTCCAGCTTGGCCCGATCGTGGGCGCTCTCATCGCCGAGCTGGTGACAGGCGGGCGGAGCAATCTTCCCTTGGCGCCTTTCCGGGTCGACCGCTTCCAAAAGGGCCCGGCGTGAACGTTGTGGATAACATCACGCACGCTCTTGCCAAATCCCGCGCACGCGATTACAGCTTGGAGGATTGCACACTCACATTCTGCAAGGGGGGTTAGGGGACATGAATCAGGCAGAGCTCATCGCGCAAATCGCGAAGAAGAACAAGCTGAGCGCGCGCCAGGCAAAGGACGCGGTCCAGGCTGTGCTTGCAGCGGTCGAGACCGCCCTGGTCAAGGGGGCTTCGGTGCGCACCACACTCGGCACCTTCTCGATCTCCAAGCGTGGGGCGCGCACCGGGCGGAATCCCCAGACCGGCGCGCCGGTTGCGATCAAGGCCTCCAAGGGCGTGCGCTTCAAGGTCTCGCGCACGATCAAGACCGCCCTCAACAAGCGCTGAGCGGCCTGCCCTCGCGCCGATCCTTGCTCTTCCTCCCTCTCCCGCCTTGCGGGAGAGGGACGGGAAGGGCAGGCGAGGCGGCGCACCTCGGAAAACCCCGCCTTACCCGAGCGCCGCCTTCACCCTCTCCGGTGTCAAGGGAAGTTCGCGGATGCGAACGCCGCTCGCATGCGCGAAGGCATTTGCGATCGCGGCAGCCATCGGCCCCTGCGACGCTTCGCCGGCACCGAGCGGCTTCTCCTCGGGCCGGTCGATGAGTGCGAGCTCGACCGCGGGCACCTCGGGGAAGGTCAGGATCGGATAGCCGAGCCAGTCGCGCGAGGCGATGCCTGTGCTGGCGAAGCGCACCTCTTCCTTGAGGGTCCAGCTCGTCGACTGGATGATGCCCCCCTCGATCTGATTGGCGAGCCCGTCCGGGTTGATGATCTGGCCCGCATCCACCGCCGCAGTGGCACGCGGCACGCTGACCATCCCACTAGCGCGATCGATCTCGACCTCGGCCACGACCGCGACATAGGTCGAGAGATTTTTGTATTTGGCGAAGCCCATGCCGCGGCCGCGCACGCCGTCGCCTGGTACCCCCGCCCTCCAGCCCGCCTTTGCCGCCGCCCGCTCGACCACCGCGCGCGCCCGAGAGTCGTTCAAGTGAAGGAGGCGAAACGCTAAGGGATCGGCACCGGCCGCCGCCGCGAGCTCGTCCATGAAGGACTCGAGCGCGAACACGTTGGCGTAGGCACCGAGCGTGCGCAGGGCCGAGACCCGGATCGGCATTGCCGGAATCAAGTGGCTGACCACGCGCTGGACCGGGAAGTCGTAGAGCGGAACGGCATTGCGGTCGCCCCCGCCCGCCGGCTGCGGGATGCCGTGCGGGCGCCCAGGCCGGTCCGGCTGTGCCAAATACCAGCTCGCGAGCAGATTGTCGCCGTCGGCCTCGCCCGGCCGCGTGCTGTGGGTATTGCTCCAGAGCTCGTGCTGCCAGCGCACGATGCGGCCCTCCGCCGAGAGCCCGGCGCTCAACGCCATGGTCATGGCCGCACCGAAGGGCTCCCAGGCGAACTCGTCGTCGCGCATCCACTGCAGCCGGACCGGCCTGCCGGGGACCGCGCGCGCAAGGAGGGCTGCATCGAGGGCCGCGTCATCGGCGCCGTTGTGCCCATAGCAGCCCGAGCCCTGCGCATGGAGGACGCGGATCGCACTCTCGGGCAGGCCGAGCGCCTTGGCGAGGTCGCGCCTGAGCGGGAAGACGCCTTGCGTGTGCGACCACAGGCGCAAGGTTCCCTCCTTGAATTCGGCGAGCGCGCAAGAGGGCCCGATCGAGGCGTGGGCAAGATAGGGCTTGGTGTAGCTGGCCGCGAGCGTCTTGACCGCGGCAGGTGCCGTGCCGTCCTTGACACTCACCACGGTGTCCGCGCTGGGGAGTGCGCGCAGATAAGCGTGGATACCGCCCGCCTCGGGCAACGCGGCCCCGCCCTCCCAGCGCGCGGCCTTGGCGAGCGCCTCGCGCGCGGCTACCGCCTGCTCCTCGCGCTCGGCGACGACACCGAGGAAGCTGCCGTCGCGCACGAGGGCCACCACGCCGGGGAGCTTGCGCACCGCGTCGTCGTCGAGGGCGGCAAGGGCCGCACCATAACGCGGCGGACGCACCACCCGGCCGTGCAGCATGCCGGGCAGGCGCATGTCCTGCACATAGATCGCACCCCCCGTCACCTTGGCCGGGATGTCGAGGCGCGGGATGGGCTTGCCCACGAGCTTGCGCTCGGCGGGCGGCACGGTCCGCGCAGTTGCGGAGGCCTCGCGGTGGAAGATGCCTTCGGCCGCGAGCTCGCCGTAGCCGAGGCTGCGGCCGTCCGCGGCGCGGCCGCCCGCGGCGGTGATGACGCCGTCGGCGAGCGAAAGCTCTCCGGCCGCCACACCCAGGCGTTGCGCCGCCTGATCGAGGAGAATGGCGCGCGCCTCCGCTGCCGCGAGCCGCACGGCGGTGCCGCCGTATTCGATCGACTGGCTGCCCGCGGTGAAGCCCTCGTTGGGCGTCGACCCCGTATCGCCCGAGATCATGCGCACGCGCGCGAGCGGGAGGGCGAGCTCCTCGGCGGCGATCTGGGCAAGGGCGGTCAGGATGCCCTGGCCGAGCTCGACCTTGCCGGTCATGACGGTCACCGTGCCGTCGGCATCGACGCGGAGCCAGGCGTCGAGCATGGGATTATTGGCGAGGCTGCCCGGCAAGGCGTTGGCGGGGGCCGCGAGGGCGAGCCGCGGCAGAAGCGCGAAGGCGATCGTGAGGCCGAGGCTTGCCTTGGCGAAGTCGCGGCGGGTGAGGCGGGGGGCGGTCATGCCTTGCCCATCGCCGCGGCAGCGGCCAGCACCGCACGGATGATGCGGCCGTGGGTCCCGCAGCGGCAGAGATTGCCGGCCAGGGCTTGGCGCAGCTCGCGCTCGCTCGCCTTGGGGGTGGCCGCGAGGAAGGCCGCGGCCGTCATGATCATGCCGGCGATGCAATAGCCGCATTGGGCGGCCTGCTCCGCCATGAAGGCCTGCTGCAGCGGGTGCGGCTTCTCGCGCGTGCCGAGGCCTTCGAGCGTGGTGATGGCGCGCCCCTCGAGGCTGCCGATCGGGGTCACGCAGCTGCGCACCGCTTCGCCGTCGACGAGCACGGTGCAAGCGCCGCATTGCCCGAGCCCGCAGCCGAACTTGGCCCCGTTGAGCTCGAGATCGTTGCGCAGGACATAGAGGAGGGGGGTTTCAGCTGCCGCGGCCACGCTGCGGCTTGCCCCATTCACCTTGAGCGCGATGGTTCCGGCCATGGCTCCCCTCTGGCACCCGGTCTC
>DATJAC010000048.1:0-8962 GCA_035516655.1 Alphaproteobacteria bacterium
CGCGTGCCGCTCGCGCGCTGGGGTCGCCCGCGCGAACTTGCGGGTGCCGTCGTCTTCCTCGCCTCCGAGGCAGGCTCCTACGTCAACGGCCACCAGCTCGTCGTCGACGGCGGTGCCTCGAGCGTTCTGTGAAGGAAGGGAGGGTCCGCGCGGCGTGCGGTCCCCTCCTTTTCCTCGAACTCGGCGCCGCGATGACGTAAGATGCCGCGTTCCATCTCCGGCTGTCCGATGGTCGCCGAGGCGGGCTCGCCGATCCCGCGCGGACAGCGCCAGCTTGAGTCGGTGTTGCTCGTATCTGGCGTGATGGAGTTGAGGAGCGGCCCCGTGGCCGCGCCCGCGAGGTTACTGCCCGATGTCCGTGTTCGGATTCTTCGAGGGTTTGCTGGCCCCCACCGCCCTTTCGCCGGAGGCACCCCCGCCTTCCGGGCTCATGGCTTTCTATTGGCATTACGCCCGGCAGGCGCGCGGGCTGGTGCTGGCGCTCTTCCTCGCCGGTTTCATGGTGGCGGCCCTCGACACCACGGTCCCGCTCTTCATCGGCCGGCTGGTCGGCCTCGTGACGAGCCACGCGCCCGGAGCGCTCCTGGGGGAGGCTTGGCCGTCGCTCCTCGGCATGGCGTCGGTACTCCTCCTCGCCCGGCCGGCGGCCCTCCTGCTCCAGAACCTGATCACCAACCAGGCCATCAATCCCGGCCTCAGCAACCTCGTCCGCTGGCAGAGCCACTGGCACGTGGTGCGGCAAAGCTGGACCTTCTTCCAGAACGATTTCGCCGGGCGCCTCGCCAACCGGGTGATGCAGACGGGACCGGCGTTGCGCGAGAGCGTGGTCGCGGCGACGAATGCGGTCTGGTACATCCTCGTCTACGGCGGCGGGGCGGTGCTGCTGCTGAGCTCGAGCGACAAGCGCTTGGCAATTCCCGTGCTCTTGTGGTTCGCAGGCTACGCGGCACTCTTGCGCTTTTTCGTCCCGCGCCTGCGCGAGCGCTCGCGGCGCATGTCCGAGCTGCGCTCGACCCTCACCGGACGGGTCGTCGACAGCTATACCAACATTCTCACCGTCAAGCTCTTTGCGCGCCCGCTGGACGAGGACAATTTCGTGCGCGCGACGGTCGACGACCATACCGTCGCCTTCCGGCGGCAGTTGCGCCTGATCACCCTCTTCGGCCTGGCACTCGTATGCCTCAATGCCGCCATGGTGGTGGGCACGGGAGCGGTGGCGATCTGGCTGTGGAACGACGGGCGCATCGCCGTAGGCACGGTCGCCATGGCGCTGCCGCTGACCTGGCAGATCGCCAACATCGCAGGCTGGGTGGCGCAGAACGTCACCTCGATCTTCGAGAACGTGGGCGTCGTGCAGGACGGCATGCGCTCGATCGCGGTCCCCCGCCTGATGCCGGATCGCCCCGACGCCGCGGTCTTGCGCGTGAGTGCCGCCCGCGTCCGCTTCGAGCGGGTGCGCTTCGGTTACGGCACCGCGCGCGGCGTGCTCCACGGCATCGACCTCGAGATCGCTCCAGGCGAGAGAGTCGGCCTCGTCGGGCGCTCGGGGGCGGGCAAATCGACCCTCGTCAATCTGCTCCTGCGCTTCTACGAGCTCGAGGGCGGGCGCATCCTCATCGACGGGCAGGACATCGCCCAGGTCACCCAGGAGAGCCTGCGCGCGCACATCGCCATGGTGACGCAGGATACCTCGCTCCTCCACCGCTCGATCCGCGACAACATCCGCTACGGCCGGCCGGAGGCGAGCGAGGCCGAGGTGCGGGAGGCGGCGGCGAGTGCGCATGCGCTCGAGTTCATCGAGGGGCTCGAGGATTGGCAAGGGCGGCGAGGCTTCGACGCCCATGTCGGCGAGCGCGGCGTCAAGCTCTCGGGCGGGCAGCGTCAGCGCATCGCCTTGGCGCGCGTGATCCTCAAGAACGCGCCCATCCTCGTCCTCGACGAGGCGACCTCGGCCCTCGATTCCGAGGTCGAGGCGGCGATCCAGGAGCAGCTCGACGGGCTGATGTGCGGCCGCACAGTGATCGCCATCGCCCACCGCCTCTCGACCATCGCGCGCATGGACCGCCTTGTCGTCCTCGATCACGGCCGCATCGCCGAGGAGGGTGGGCATGCCGCCCTCCTCGCGAGCGGGGGTACTTACGCGCGCCTGTGGCAGCACCAATCGCGCACCTTCCGGCCGGACGGCCCGGCGCCTTCGATCCCTGCGGACGAGGCGGCCGAATAAGCTCGCCCGCCGCGCGCCCGCGGCGCGGGCGGCCTTTATGAATTCTTTACGAAACGGCGCCGAGTTCCGTCTCGAATTTATATGGCGTGCACCCCTAATCTTGGGGGTGTGCGACGCATGGTGCGCCGCCGAAAGCGAGTCCCGACCATGACTTACCCCGACTTGCACCTCGGCCCCATTGACCGGCCCGGCGCGGCCGCACGGCTCGTGCCGCAAGCGGCCAGACGCGAGGGGGCGGCGCTGCGCAGCGTCATGCCCACCATTACCGCCTTTGCACTACTGGCCGCGATGCTCTTGGCCGGCATCGTGCTGCGGCTATGGCTCTATTTCTCCGCGACCGCGCCGCTTCATTCTTGAGACCTGAGCGAGGCACGGGCCCCATGAGCGCCACGCACCTGCGAGCCGCAACTTGGCCGCCGCGCATCGGGCTGGGGTCGCCGAGCGGCGAGCCGTGGTGGTCTCGGCTCGCCGCCTGCTTCCGCACGGAGGCCGCCAAGCCCGCCGCCGAGCCCGAGCACTCCCGTGCCGGCGACGTCCGCATCCCGCGGCGTATTCTCATCGCCCAGGGCCATGACGGCCGCTGGCGCGCCGGGGGTGAGGGTTATGCGAAGGGTCCCGATTTTGCGCTTCTGAGCGAGGCCCTCGTCTTCGCGCGGGACGGCTGCGCTGCGGCCCCGGCCACGATCGAGCTTCGCATCGGCGAGGTCGTCGCGGTGGTCCATCAGGGCGCGGGCTGGCCCAAGCCCATCTGCGGCGAAGCCCTCAAGCACCGTGCCCGCCGGCGAGATTGAGCCGGCGGGGCCGAGCGTCAGCGCGACAGTTTGCGCTTTGCCCGCTTGGCTCCTGTCCCGGTGCCTCTGAGGCATTCGGCGAGGAGGGCGGCGAGCGGCTCGCGGCCGACGCGGCGCTGCCAGCGGCTGAGCGAGGAGCGCTCGAAAGGCAGCGCGTGGCGGAACGCCTCCTCGCCGCAAAAGTACTGAAAGTAGGGGTTCTCCAGCCAACGCTCGCAGAGGGCCGCATCCGACATGCCCTCGATGCGCTTGAGGATGAAGAGGCCGGCAACGAGGCGTGCCGGCAGCGGCGGCCGGCCCGGGCCGGCGCGGCAAACGGCCCCGATGCGCTCCTCGAGCGTCTTCCAATCGATGCGCGCAGCAAGCCGCACAAGGGGATGGCCCAGGTCGATCATGCGATCGAGGGCGGGGCGGAAGAGATCCTTCTGGCGCGCATCCCGCGGCTTCGCCATGGCAGCGATCCCGGTGCTGCTTACAGGCGAATCCTAAGACGATATCGGAGCGATTGGAACTGTTCGCCAGACGATGAGCCCCTCTCCCGCAAACGGGAGAGGGCCTAGTGGGGATCGGTTCCTCCGCGAGGATTGTCTGTCACTTGCCGCGAATTTCGTCGGCGGCGCGCCTGAGGATTTCGGCTATGCGCCGCTCCTCCTCGGGCCCACCCGCGCGGCGCTCGCGCAGGGCTGACCTGAGCGCGTGGCGGGCTTCGTGCAGCTCGGCATGCGTGCCGGGACCCGCGTCCTCGGCCTCCTCGCCGGTGAAGGCCCGTCGCATCTGCTCCATCCGGCGCCCGATCCAGGCGAGCTGCTCGAGCATCGACTGGGCGACCGCCTTGTTCTCCTCGAGGTAGGCGTTGCCCGTCGCGGTGATGCGATAGAGCTTCTTGGCCCCTGCGACCTCGACGGTGGCGTAGCCGAGCTCTTCCAGATAGGTGAGGGCGGGATAGACCATCCCCGGACTCGGGCTGTAGAAGCCGCTCGAGCGCTCCTCGAGGGCCTTGATGATCTCGTAGCCGTGGCGCGCCTCCTCGGCGAGAAGGGCCAGGATGATGAGCTGCAGGTCGTCTGCGCCCAGCTTTCGCCCGGCCCCGAAGCCCCGTGCTCCCATGCCCGCTCCGCCGGCGAGACCGGCCATGAGCCGGCCAAAGCCGCGACCCCCGCGATGACGGCCCATGAGCCCGTAGTCGCCGTGATGCCCGCATTCCCTCGTGTGATGACGCATATGTATCTCCTCTCTAATTTTAAGACATATCTAAAACTATATCTTACGATATTACCTGTCAAGCGATATTTTGGCCCTGGTCAGCGCTTCGGCTTGTCGCGTCTTGCGGGATCGGGGATCGTAGGGTGCCGGATAGGGTGCGCGGCGCACGGGGGGCGGGGGATGAAGGCGGCCAATCTCAACGCGAGATACCGGAAGCTGTGGGGCGAGCTCAGCCTTTACGCGAAGTTCGAGCATGTCGTCGCCGTCATCCTGATCGTGCTGGTGTCGCTCGTGATCGCCGCCTCGACCGCGAGCCTCGCGCTCGACGTGGCCAAGCTGTTCCTGGGCGGGTTCGTGCGGCACAGCGACGTCGATTACGAGGAGATCTTCGGGCGCATCATGACGGTGCTGATCGCCTTCGAGTTCAACGTCTCGATCGCACAAGTGCTCGAACAGCACCGGCACCTCATCCAGGTGCGCACGGTCGTGCTGGTCGCGATCCTCGCGATTGCCCGCAAGTTCATCATCATCGACATCGACGCGAAGAGTGCGGAGACGCTGATCGCCCTCGCCGTCATCGTCGCGGCATTGGGTGCGACGTACTGGATGCTCGGCAGCGCCGATCGCGCTACCCCCACCGGCACCGACCAGGATGAGGGGCACTGAGGGCACGTTCCCGCAGGCGCTTGCCCGTGCTGGCGCATGAGCGGGCGCGTCAGCATCGTCATGCCGGCCTTCGACTCCGCCGCCACCATTGCGGCCGCCGCCGCCAGCGTGATGGCGCAGAGCCATCCCGATTGGGAGCTCCTCATCGTCGCCGACGACGGACGCGACTATCGCCAGGTGCTGGCCCAAGCCGGCATCGCCGACGAGCGCATTCGCTTTCTCGGAAGTGCGGCCCCGGCGAGCGGGCCGGCGGCTGCCCGCAACCTCGGCCAGCGCCACGCGACGGGGGCTTTCGTGACGCGGCTCGACGCGGACGACTGCTATGAGCCCGAGCGGCTGCAAGAGCTCGTCCCGCTGGCGCTCCGCCACGGCGTCGCGGGCGACAATGTCGTGGCCTACGACGAAAGCCGCGGCGGCGTCCTCGGCACGGTGCTGCCGCCCTCGAGGGAGATCATTCCGCTTGAGCCCTTCGAGCTCATGGTCTCGCCCGTGCCCTGGTGTCTCCTCTTTCGGCGCGATGTTCTGCCGTCGTGGGACGAGGACCTGCGCTTCGCGGAGGACGTGGTGTTCAACGCGCGCGCGTTCGAGCACATCGAGCGCCTTCCCGTGCTCGGCCAGCCGCTCTGGCGCTACCGCGTGATGCCGGGCTCGATCTCGCACGCGCCCGATGCCGGCGCCCGCGCCGAGGCGACCTATGCCCGCCTCATCGCCGAGTGCGAGCGAGGTCTGTCGCGCTTCGAGAAGGCGGAGCTCGCCTCGGTCTGGCGCCGTGCGCTCGAGGCCAAGCTGGCACTCAACCGCAGCTTCATGGAGGCGGCGCGCGCCGGCCGCGCCGCGAGCTTCCAGGAATTCGTCCTCAGAGCCTGACTCAAAATGATCCGTTCACTTTCAATGCTCTATTCGTCACCCCGGCGAACGCCGGGGTCCACGTCTGAAGCCCGACTCAAGGCCGACGATGGATTCCCGCTTTCGCGGGAATGACGACGGGTGGCAGGTATGCATTGAAGATAGCGCGTTCGTTTCCCGCCAGCCTCTCAAGACAATGAATGCGCCTTCGCGCTGATCGGCTCACTCGACCTCGAAGGCGACGTCGCGCGCGCGCTTGGTCAGGCTCTCGCCGCCGTCGAGGTAGAGAATGTTCCCCGTCATCGAGGGGGTCGCGAGAATGAACTTGACCGCAAGGGCGATCTCCTCCGGCGAGGTGCTGCGGCCGAGCGGAGGGGCCTGCCAGGCCCGCGCGAACTGCGCCTCCGTCTGCGCCCCGCTCGGCAG
Organism: Alphaproteobacteria bacterium; assembly: GCA_035516655.1. Classification (GTDB taxonomy): domain Bacteria; phylum Pseudomonadota; class Alphaproteobacteria; order JACZXZ01; family JACZXZ01; genus DASPPM01. Next base: position 6,157 of record DATJAC010000048.1, read on the forward strand.
CGTGATCCCCGGTGCTATGCCGCATACGCGGACGGCCGGCGCCAAGGCCAAGGCGAGGGTCTCGGTCAGGCCGAGCAGGCCGAGCTTGCTGATCGTGTAGGAGAAGTAGTCCGGATTGAGATTGCGGACCTTCTGATCGAGCATGTTGATGATCACGTTGTCGCGGCTGCCATCGGCCTGCTCGGCGAAGCTCTTGGCCAAGAAGGCGGGTGCGGTGAGGTTGGGGGCCAGATGCCGGGCCCAGCTTTCGGGACTGAGGCTCGCGATGCTGTCGCGCTCGAAGGCCGAGGCGTTGTTGACGAGGCAGCGCAGGGCTCCTACCTGCGCGAGGCAGCGGGGGATGAGTGCGGTGACCTCCTCGATGCGCGCGAGATCGGCCTGGAGTGGGGTGCAGCGCCCGCCCTTGCGCTCGATTTCTTGCGCCAGCGCTTCGGCCGCCTGCACCGAGCGGTGATAGTGGAGGAAAACGCGCCAGCCCGCCTCCGCCAGAGCGCCCGCGATGGCGGCTCCGACGCGGCGCGCACCCCCCGTCACCAGAACCGCGTCCGTGCTCTCGGGCTGCTGCGGCATGGCCGGATCTCTCCCGCGGCGCTGCGCGGCGCTAAGTCGACGCGGGCTTGAGCTCGTGCCGAAGGCGGTAGACCTCGACCCCGGCGCCGGCCGCCTCGTTGAAGACGTCGGGCTTCACGATCGATACCCGGCAGGCCTCGACATGCGGATTGCGGAAGGCGAGGCGCACGAGCTCGTCGACCAGGCTCTCGAGCAGCGGCGTGTGCGGCCGGCCCGGCCATTTGCGCAGCTCCTCGCGGATATCGTCATAGTCGATCAGCGGCTTGCCGGAGGGGGACAGGCTGCCTGCGGGAGGCACGTGGGCGAAGAGCTCGACGTTGACGACGAGCCGCGTCGGCCGCTCGGGGTATTTCTCCCACGGATGCAGGCCGACCCGCACCTCCACCTCCACGTCGCGGAGGAGGACGCGCATATAGCCCCGCGCCGCGTCCCAAAGAGCACTCGCGTCATAGGCACTCCGCGCTACCTGCTCGCTTTTCTTCATGCGCCTCTCGGAAACGCGCCGCATTCGGCCAGCAAAGCCTTGGCATGGCCCGGGGATGCCGTCAATGGCCCGGAGAGCGCGAGGACGCCGTCCAGGAAACCTCGGCCGGGCGGAGGCCGCGATAGCGAGTGCCGTGGCGTCCCGTGCTAGAGTCCGTGCCCTTGGTCACCAGAGGAGAATCGAGCCATGCGCGCGACAGACCGGCTGCGTGAGCTCCTGCAGGCGAGCGACATCACCGTGGCTCCGGGCGTTTTCGACGGGCTCTCGGCCAGGCTCGTCGAGCGCGCGGGCTTCGCCGCGGTCTACGCGAGCGGAGGCGCCATTGCGCGCAGCACGGGGGTACCCGATCTCGGCCTCTTGAGTTCCTCCGAGATGATCGCGCGCATCGAGACGATCGTCGAGGCCACGCACCTGCCGGTGATCGCGGATGCGGATACCGGCTACGGCAACGCGCTCAACGTGCGGCGCACGGTGGCGCAATACGCGCGCGCGGGCGTGGCGGCCCTCCATATCGAGGACCAGCTCTTCCCCAAACGCTGCGGCCATTACGAGGACAAAGCACTCGAACCCGCCGAGGTCATGACGCAGAAGATCCGCGCCGCGCGCGAGGCCGCCGAGCCTTCGGGGCTGGTGATCATCGCGCGCACGGATGCGATCGCGGTCGAGGGCCTGGACAGCGCCTTAGCGCGCGCCGCGCGCTATGCGGCGGCGGGTGCGGATGTGCTCTTCGTCGAGGCTCCGCGCTCGCTCGCCGAGATCGAGCGGATCGCCCAAGCCCTGCCGCAGCCGAAGCTCATCAACATGTTCCAGGGCGGGAAAACGCCGCTGGTGCCGCTCGCGACGCTGCAAAAGCTCGGCTACAAGCTCGTCATCATCCCCTCGGATTTGCAGCGCGCCTCGATCCGGGCGATGGAGGAGACGCTCGCCGTCATCAAGGCCGAGGGCAACAGCGCCGCGATCGAGGGCCGTCTCGCCTCCTTCGCCACGCGCGAGGCGCTCGTCGGCCTCGCGGATTATGTCGCACTCGAGAAGCGCTACTCCGGCTGAAGTCCAGGCGGCGCTCAGAGCCTGAAGATGCGCTCCGCGTTGGCGCTGCTCACGGCCTTGCGCGCGGATGAGGCGAGCGAGTTGACGCGGCCGAGGCAGCCCTTCATGTCGCCGATGTTGTGCGGCCAGTCGGAGCCGTACATCACGTTGCCCTCGCCGCCGACGTTAATGCACATCTGGAGCGCGTCCTGGCGATAGACGACGGCGTCGTAATAGATGCGCGCCAGGTACTCGCGCGGCGGCTCTTTGATCTTCTCACGCACCGCGACCATGTTGTCGAAGCAGACGTCGAGCCGGCCGGCGAGATAGGGGAGTGCCGCACCGCCGTGCGAGGCGATGATCTTGATGTCGGGATAGCGGTCGAAGAAGCCGTCGTAGATCATGCGCGCGATGGCGAGCGTGGTATCGAACATGAAGCCGATCTGGGCGACGAGGTTGAAGCGACGCATGTCGAGATATTTGACGGCGGGAGGTGCGGTGGGGTGCACGAGCACGGGCAGTGCGCGGCGGTTGATCTCGGCCCAGATGGGGGCGAAGAGCGGGTCGGTCAGCGAGCGGTCCGCGACGTTCGCGAGCACCATCACGCCGACGGCACCCTTGCGGCATGCGCGCTTGAGCTCCTTGACCGCGAGCTTGGGATATTCCCACGGCATGGAGGCAAGCCAGCGGATGCGGGCACCATAGGTCTTCTGGGCCGCCGCCATG
>DATJAC010000049.1:0-2481 GCA_035516655.1 Alphaproteobacteria bacterium
GACGAAAGAGATGTTCTACTTGATCGGATTCAGCTCTAGCCGTCACCCGCGGGCTTGACCCGCGGGTCCATGGATTGCGGGTCAAGCCCGGCAATGACGGGGAGAATGGCGAGTCCGCCTGACCAAATTCCGCTCTAGAACTTCTCCACCCACGGCCTGAGATCGAGCTCGAGCGTCCAGGCGCTTCGAGCCTGGCGGTGGAGCTGGTAATAGGCCTCGGCGATGGCGTCGGGCTCGAGCACGGCGTCGGTCCCGCGCTCCTCCCGGCGATAGCCCGGGCGCTCGCCCGCGATCTGGCCGTCGATGACGACGTGCGCCACGTGGATGCCCTTGGGCTGGAACTCGCGCGCCATGCTTTGGGCGAGTGCGCGCAAGCCGAACTTGCCGACCGCGAGATTGTGGAAGAGCGCACCCCCGCGCAAGGCGGCGGTGGCGCCTGTGAAGAGGATCGTCCCGCCATGGCCCTCTTCCGGCGCGCGCGGGAGCATGAGCCGCACGGCAGCACGACCGACGAGGAAGCCGCCGAGGCAGGCGACGCGCCAGCAGCGCTCGAACTCCTCGACCGTGGTCTCGAGGATGCTTTTGCGCACGAAGGCGCTCGCGTTGTAGACCACGAGACGGGGCGGCCCGAGCTCGCGCGCGACCGCGGCGAAGAGACCCTCGACCTCCGCCTCGCTCGTCGCATCGCAGGCGTAGGCGCTGCCGCCCAGCTCCTCGGCAAGGGGGACAATGCGCTCGCGCCGGCGTGCCGCGAGCGCGACCCTCATACCCGCCTTGGCGAAGCGCCGCGCCAGGGCGGCACCCAGCCCCGGCCCGACGCCGACGACGACGGCAACCTCACGCTCTGCCATAGACAATCCCTTCGCTTGTGATGGCGCCGTCTCCGGCCTGGACTCGGGCGCGCGCTTATTCCGCCGCGGTGCGACGCGCGGGCGGGGCACGGAAGGCGGCGAGGAGCTCGGCCTCCAGCACTTTCACGTCCGCGATGTGCCGGTCCTTGATGTGGCCGTAGCCGCGGATGTGCTCGGGCAGCGCCGCGATTTCGACGGCAAGCGCATGGTTGTCGTGGTCGAGACGGGCGAGGAGCTCCTCGATCACCGTCTCGTATTCCGCGATGAGGGCGCGCTCGCGCTTGCGCTCCGCGGTGCGGCCGAAGGGATCGAAGGCGGTGCCCCGCAGGCCCTTGAAGCATGCCACGAGGCGGAAGAGCGGGAAGATCCAGCGTCCGTATTTGCGCTTCTTGAGCTCGCCCGTGACGGCATCGCGCTCGGCCGTGAGCGGCGGGGCGAGATGGAACTCGAGCTTGTAATCGCCCTCGAACTGCTCGGCGAGGGCGCGCATGAAGCTGCCGTCCGTATAGAGCCGTGCGACCTCGTATTCGTCCTTGTAGGCGAGGAGCTTGTAGTAATAACGCGCGATCGCCTCGGCGAGGCCGGACATGCCCTTGGCGCGCGCGGCCTCGGCCGCGGCCACGCGCTCGACGAGCTCTTTGTAGCGGGCGGCGTAGGCGGCATCCTGATAGGCGGTGAGCTCGCCCACGCGGCGGGCGACGATCTCCTCGAGCGAGCGCGAGATGAGACGCGCCGCCATCACGGCCCTGGGGGCTGCCGCACGCTCCACGCGCGCGAGATCATGGGCGGCGAGCCGGCCCCAGTGGAAGGCGGCTTGGTTCATCTCGACGGCGACTCCGTTGAGCGAGATGGCGGCGAGGATGGCCTCGCCCGAGACCGGGATGAGCCCGCGCTGGTAGGCGAAACCGAGCATGAAGAGGTTGGTCGCGATCGCATCCCCGAGGAGGGCCGTCGCCAGCCGGGTCGCCTCGACGACGTCGGTCGCGGCCATGCCCACGGACTGTTTCACGGTGTCGAGGAGGGCTGCCGCCGGAAAGGCCATGTCGGGATTGCGGGTGAAATCGCCGGTCGGAGTCTCGTGGCTGTTGACCACGGCTTTGGTGACGCCCTCGCGCATCTTGCCGAGGGCCTCGCTCGCGGCCGCGACCACGAGGTCGCAGCCGAGCACGAGATTGGCCTCGCCCGCGGCGACCCGGGTCGAGTGGATGTCCTCTGGCTGCCGTGCGATGCGCACGTGACTGAGCACGGCACCCCCCTTCTGCGCCAGGCCCGTCATGTCGAGCACGGACACACCCTTGCCCTCGAGATGGCTCGCCATGCCGAGCAGTGCTCCGATGGTCACTACCCCGGTACCGCCGACCCCGGTCACCAGGACGTTGTAGGGCTCAGCACCGATCGCAGGCAGTGCCGGCTCGGGCAGGCCGGCCGCGGGATCGCTCGCCCCCGCCCCCGCCTTGCTCTTGCGCAAGCGGCCGCCGTGCACGGTGACGAAGCTCGGGCAGAAGCCGTTCACGCAGGAGAAGTCCTTGTTGCAGCTCGACTGGTCGATCTGGCGCTTGCGCCCGAACTCGGTCTCGACCGGGACGACCGAGAGGCAGTTGGATTTGACGCTGCAGTCCCCGCAGCCCTC
>DATJAC010000050.1:0-15428 GCA_035516655.1 Alphaproteobacteria bacterium
GTAGTCGTCGACCTTGTAGACCGGCAGCGCATCGGAATAGACGGCGTAGATGAGGACGGCACGATCGGCGGGATTGTCCTTCTTGTAGGTCGGCGGATTGGGCAGATCCTTGGGCAGAAGCCCGCTCGCCGCGTTGATCGCCGTCTGCACGTCCCCGGCGGCGCCGTCGATGTTGCGGTTGAGCTCGAATTGGAGCGTGATGGTCGTGGACCCGAGCCCGCTCGTCGAGGTCATCTGGGTGAGCCCCGGAATGGCCGCGAATTGCTGCTCGAGGGGAGTTGCGACCGAGGAGGCCATGGTGTCGGGGCTCGCCCCCGGCAGTTGCGCCGCGACCGTGATGGTCGGAAAGTCCACGGTCGGTATGGCGGCGACCGGCAGCAAGCCGTAGGTCGCAGCGCCAAAGACCAGGATACCCATCATGAGCAGCGAGGTGGCGATCGGCCGGCGGATGAAAATCTCGGAAACGCTCATGGGGTGCCGAACCTTGCCGTATCGCTGTGCACGTCCGCCGCGCCGGATCAACCGGCAGGTGCGGTCTGCGCCTGGGTGTCGAATTTGACCTTGGCACCATTGGTGAGCCGGTACTGCCCGTCGACTACGACGCGCTCGCCGGAGGCGAGACCCTTCGTGATCACGGCCAGACCGTCTTGCACCGATGCGACCTCGACGTCGTGCCGGTCGACGCTGTTGTCGGGCTTGATCACATAGACGTAGGGCCCGTTGTTGCTTTGCATCACGGTCTCGGACGGCACGATCACGGCGTTTTTGCGCACCCGGAGCACCAAGCGCGCGGCCACGAATTCGCCCGGCCACAGGCGCTCGTCGCCGTTGTCGTAGGTCGCCTTGAGATGGATGGTGCCGGTCGCGGTATCGACGTGATTGTCGATCAGGGTGAGCTTTCCCTCGGCGAGCCTGGTCTTGTCGTCGCTCGCGTAGGCGATCACGTCGAGCGGGGCCTTGGCCTGGTATTGGCGGATTTCGTCAAGCGAGGCCTGCGGCAGGGTGAAGCTCACATAGATCGGCTTGAGCTGGGTGATGGTGACAAGCGAGGTGTTCTGGCTGGCTTGCACGTAGTTGCCGAGATCGACGAGCAAGGCGCTTGTCCGGCCCGCGATCGGCGAGCGGATGTCGGCGTAGATCAGGTTGAGCTTGGCGCTCTCGATCTGAGCCTGATCCAGTTTGATGGCACCCTGCAGCGCTCCGACTTGCGCTTTCTGGTCGTCGTAGCTTTGGCGGCTTTGGAAGCCTTTGGTCAGGAGGCCGCTGTAGCGCTCGAGATCGAGCTGAGCGCCCTGGAGCTGAGCCTGATCGCGTTCCTTGGCGGCTTGCGCCTGGTCGAGGGCGGCCTGGAACGGGCGCGGGTCGATTTGGAAGAGCGGGTCGCCGACCTTGACCTCCTGGCCTTCGGTGAAGCGGACTTGCACGATCTGGCCGTCGACCCGGGTACGCACGGCGACGGCGTTGAAGGCTTGAACCGTGCCGATGCCGCGTATGTAGACGGGCATGTCCCGTGCCTCGGCCATGCCGGCGACGACGGGGATGAGGGGGTCGGAAAAGGCGCGCCCGGCCGCGTCGGTCGAGGTGCGGGAGACCTGCCAGGCAACGAGCCCGGCCACGACGAGAACGAGGCCGAGCCCGATCGCCCCGCTCTTCTTGATTATTGCTATTTTGTCGGGCAGCGCCAATTAAGCACCTGAAATCTATGGCTTCCTTTCTACGTGCCCTCTCCCGAAACCTTGCGGGCGGCGGGCGCGGTCGAGCAGGCGAGGCAACCAAAGTAGCCGACCTCCTGAGGTGCGGTCCCCGGGGAAATCATCAAGGCGCCATGCTAGAATTTTTCATGGCCGATGGCTCCCCGGGCGAGGACTTCAAAAGCTCGCTTCTTGGCGATCTCAACGAGATCAAGCGCGACCTCGCGGTGTTGAGTTCCGGCGTCGCGGTGACGGCGAAATTCTTTCGCGACACCGCGACGTTCCTCATCGCGCTGGGCCTCGCCTTCTGGATTCTCGGGATCACCATCGTGGTCGACCGCACCATCGGCCTCAAGGGAATGATTCCGCTATTCATCGTCACTGCCGGCGTTTGGTTTGCCGGCCTCATCCGCCTCTCGCTCGCGAACCGTATCGAGCGCATGTTGGCTAGAAACCGCCATGACCCCGAGCTCATCAAGGGGATCGAGAGGAACATGACGGATTTTCTCTTGGGCTGGCGCTCGGCCTGGCTCGAGGCGGCAAACTATGACACCGCCCGCACGGTCATGGTGCTCTCCAAGCTCTCGCTCCTGTCCTGGATGGTGGTTATCGCCGCCGTCGTCGTCGACCTCATCCTCTTGGCATTTTGAGCGCCGCCGCCGGGCTGGAACACGCAGTCAGGCCGCTCACTTTACGGCTGGCCTGTCGGCCGACAAGGAACCGCCGCCGAGGGCCAGGAAGAGCTGCGCGGTGTCGGCGTACTGCTGCGCCTCGGCGCGCACCAAGCCAAGCCGGGCCTGGGTGTAGAGGCGCTCCGCATCGAGCACCAACAGGATGCCGGAGTTGCCGGCGCTATAGCTCAGGCGGGTCAGCCCCAGCGACGCGTCGGCGGCCCTGACCGCATGCTTCTGAGCGGCCACCTGCTCGGCGTCGTGGGTGAGTGCCCGCAGTGCGTCGGCCACCTGGCCGAAGGCCTCGAGGACCACCTCCTCGTACCGCGCCAGGGCGCTCTTGTAAGCGTCGATCGCGGCACGGCGCTCGGCCTCGAGCTCGCCGCCATGGAAGAGGGGCGTTGTCAAGCCGCCGACTGCACTCCATGCCGTGCCGGAGGCAGTAAATAAATGCGCTATATCAAGTCCTTGTTGGGTCAAGCTGGCGGTGAGGGTGAGCTGCGGGTAGAGATTCGCCGTGGCCACGCCGATCGTCGCGCTCGCGGCATGGAGCTGCGCCTCGGCGGCCAAGATGTCCGGGCGCTCATGGACGAGTTCCGAGGGAAGACGCAAGGGGAGGTCGCGGGGCAGGGCGAGCTGGTCGAGGTCGAACTCGGGTGGGCTCCATTCCGCCGGTGCCTTGCCGGCCAGGACGGCAAGGGCGTGGCGGGCGACGTCAAGCTGTTGGCGCAACGCGGGGAGGAGGGCGTAGTCGTTGGCGAGCTGGCTTTCCGCGGTCCGGACGTCGACGTCGGACACCGCACCCGCCGCGCGCGCCGTCCGCACCAGCCCGAGATTCTTCTCGTCGTCCCTGAGGATATGCTCGACCGACTGGATCTGAGCGCGGACGGAGGCGAGAGCTATGGCTTGGTCCACCACGTTCCCGGTCAGCGTCAGCACGGCAGCTTCCAGCTCATAAGCCGCATAGTCGGCGAGGGCGGCCTCGCCCTCGATTCGCCGCTTGTTGGCCCCGAAGACGTCGAGGGCGTAGCTCACCGCCGGTCCGAACGAGAGAAAACCGAACGCGGGATGGGCAGGGGTCGTGCCGAGGAAGGCCACGCCGTATTTCTGACCGCCGGCACTTGCCGAGAAATCGGCCTGCGGATAGAGCGCGCCTTCTGCGGCGGTCACCGCCTCGCGCGCCTGATCGAGTGTGGCCCTTGTCGCTGCGAGGGTACGATTGCCGGCGACGGCCTGATCGACCACCGAATCGAGATCGGACGAGCCGAATTCCTTCCACCATTCCGGGGCGACCGGTTTGCCCGGAGCGAGGTGCTGCTCGTAGTTGCTGGCGTCCGCGGACGAGAGCACCGCACCGCCCGCGGTGGTGTAGGTCTTGACGGAAGGCGGCTCCGGTCGCGTGAAATCCGGCCCGACCGTGCATGCCGAGACGAGGACCGCGAGCGCAGCCGCGGCGGCTTTTGCCGTCGTTCGCGCCGGGTTTCGGGAAGGGCGGGCGTGCGCCATCTCGCCGGGGTCTCCTCGAGTCGGGTCGCGCCCGCGGCGCGCCGAGCCGCGCGGCAACGGCCCTAGGACTAGCAATCGCTTAGCGGGAAGCGCAAGCGCCATTGTCCGGCCAAAACCCGGCCTCAGCCATGCGCGGGCGCCATTGCCCTGCGCGTGGCGAACGCGCGCAGCAAGTAGGGTGTCACCCGCTTGGCGCGGATCTCCTCCCAGGCGGGGGCTCGGCGGAAGCCCGGCTGGCGCAGCGGCAAGGCGAGGAATTGCTCGCCCTCCTGCAGCAGCAACCCGCGGGCGATCAGGCGCTTCAAGGCCGCGTGCACGGCCTTCTCGCCGAATGTTCCGGCGAGCGCCTTGGCGATGGCATGGCGCGCGGTGATCTTCCACGCGAGGCGCATGATCGCCGCCTCGGCACCCTCGAGGAGCCAGCGCCGGCGCGGGCGGCCCCAGCGCGCATCGGTCACCCGCAGCCGATCGCCGAGCTCCTCGACGGTGAGCGCACTGTCGTCCTTGTGGGCCTGCCAGAGGCGGAATTGCCGGGTGGCGGGGGCGGTATAGTCGGCGACCCGCTCGAGGGCCGCCGAGCGCATGTCGAAATGATAGGCGAGGCGGCGGAGGCTCGCCTCCTCGAAGGGATAGATGAAACCGTAGACCGGTGCGGGCTCGAGCGTCACGCCGTAGGCCTCGGGGCGATAGAAATAGGGGCTGAAGCGGTCGGCGCGCGCGCGGATGAAGCCGCTCGGGGGCTGCAGGTGCCTGAGCTTGGGAATGAGGGCCGCAATGCGGCGATACTGCTCGGCCGTCTCGCCGGGGAGACCGTGAAGGGCGAGCCATTCCACGTAGACTCCGCTCTCCGCGGCGAGCTTCAAGGTCTGCACGTTCTGCAGCATCGAGCAGCCCTTGTCGATCAGCTTGAGGATCTCCGAGTCGAGGGATTCGAGGCCGGGCTGGATCTTCTTGATCCCGGCGCGCGAAAGCAGGACGAGCTGCTCCGGCTTCAAGTTCGCCTTCATCTCGTAATAGATCGTGACTTCGGGCCCTTCTTCGGCGAGGCGGGGGATGAACTCCTCGAAATAGCGCTGATCGAGAATGAGGTCGGCGTTCGCGAGATCGTTGCCGTAGCGCTTGGCGAGATAGACGAGCTCGTCATAGGCCCGCGCCTGCGATTTGCTGCGGTAGGCGAGCGTCAGCGCATTGAGCCCGCAGAAGGTGCAATGGTGCTTGGCACCCCACCAGCAGCCGCGCGAGGTCTCGAATACGGCCGCCGGGGGATAGTATTTGGCGGCGACCGGCGAGCGCGCGTGCTGGGCGAAGAACTCGCTGAAGTCGGGGTAGGGGAGGCTGTCCATGTCCTCGACCGGCACCGTCATGCGCGCCGGCAGCACGATCTCGCGCGCGCTGCGCACGGCCATCCCCGCCATGCCGGCGCACTCCTCGCCCGCGAGGGTGCGGCGCGCGAATTCGGGGAACACCAGATCGCCCTCGCCGAGGCAAACGGCGTCGACGAACGGGTATTTGCGGTGGAGCTCGATCCCCATCTCGCCTTGGCAGTTGGTGCCGCCGAAGACGATCGGCAGCTGCGGGTAGCGTGCCTTGAGCCGCCGGGCCAAGGCGAGCGAGGCCATGTTCTGCTGGAAGGCCGAGGTGAAGCCGACCAGGCCGTAGGCCTCGCCATCGACTTCGTCGAGGCAGCGCTCGATGAACGCCGCCGCCTCCTGGCGCGCGGCAAGAAAGGTCATGAGCCTAGAGGGCGTGTGGTAGGCGGGATAAGCCTTCCGGAAGTACTCGGTGAAGAAGGCGAACTCGTCGCCTTCCGCGTCACCGTGGGCGGCGGAGGCGAAGATCCACTCGCCCACGTGCGCCATGTAGTATTGCGGCTCGGTCACGCAGTCATGCGCATCGGCGCCGAGCGCATCGACGTAATCGAGCGCGAAGTACCGCACGTCGCAGGCGATGCCAAGCTTCTCCACCATGGGCTTGAGCAGGCTCAAGCCCATGCTGGGATAGTGCGGCGCCGACAGCGGCATCGAGACGAGAAGGACCCTCGTCCGCCGCATGGGATCGGGGTCTAGGCTTCGGCGGTGCTGCCGGCGTGGGAATCGCGCTTCTTCTTCTTGCGCCGCTTGGCTGCCGCTCCGAAGCTCTTGTGCTTGAGCGAGCGGATCACGGCTAAGGCCTGCTTGTGAAGCGCATAGCCCCCCGCCTTCAGCGTCTTCGCGGGCGAGGAAAGCAGCTTCTTCTTGTATGCCGGATTACGGGAAGCCTTTGCTAGGATGCTCGACATTTCCTTGAACTTGATGGTCTTGGCCATGGCATCTCTCCTTGGCGTGGAGTGACGGACGTCGGGTGAAGCTCATAAAACGCGGTTGGCCGCTTGCGGCTGCCGGGGGCGTCTCGTCAGAAATCGCTCTGCTACGAAATCGCCGCCTCGGCCTGAGTGATATACCACGTCATGCCCATCCCACGATAGAGCTTGATCGCCGCCGCCAGTTCGGGTTGTGCCTCCGCGCGTCGCCCCGACCGCACGAGGATATGCGCGAGCTCGGCGCGGCAATGGGCGATCTCGGGGCACATCGCGATCTTGTCCGCGATCGCCAGCGCGTCGCGGCAGAGGCTCTCGGCGCGTGCAAGCTCGCTCGGAGCGCTGCAGGCGAGTGCGAGCGCCAGCGTGCGCAGGGCGAGCACCTCGACCGGACGGTAACCGTGCCGCCGGGCATGCTCGAGCGCTGCGCTGGCGCCCTTCTCCGCCTCCCGCCATGACCCGGCGGCGAGATGGGCAAGGGCGAAACTGCTCTCGCACCAGGCTTGAAGCGAGCCCAATTTTTGCGCGTTCGAGAGCCGCAAGGCCTCCTCGATGAGCGGCAAGGCCTCGTCGGTCCGTCCGACATAGGCGTAAGCGCGCGCAAGGTAGCGCGCGGTCGCGGGAACGAGGAGGTGGATTTCGCCCGCGCGGCAAATCCGCAGGGCCTCCTCGAAGTCCTCGATCGCGGGCGCGAATTCGCCTTTGGTGAGCGAGGCCAGACCCTGCGCGATCCGGGCATAGCTCAAGTCGTAGGGACGCTTGGTCTCCGCTGCGGTCGCGAGGGCCGAGGCACTGGCGGCAAAGGCCTGCTCGAATCGACCGAGAAAGCTGTAGGTGTTCGCAAGGCAACCGACGCAAAGCACGGTCGCACTTCCCGTGGTCCCAGCATTTCTGAGCCGCACGCCCGAACTCACGCGCGTGGCGGAGGGCAGGAGAATATCCGCCGCGCGCTCGAGATCGCCGCGATACCAATAGGCCTGCCCCAAGGCATAGCTGGAGCTGAGAGCGGAGGCGGGATCGTCCAACTCATCCGCGATCTTGCAGCCGAGCTCGCCGGCAGCGATCGCTGCATCGAGCGGACCGAGCACGCTCAATATCGTGCATTTGCTGATGTTGATGAGGGCGAGTCGATGCTTGCTGTCGATCGATTTCGCCAGCGCCTCGGCCTCCTCGAGGCAGGCGAGAATCTCGAGGTGCTTGCCCGCCGCGGCGAGTGCCACGCGCAGGCCGAGCCGGATGTCGATCGCCCGTTCGGTGTTCGAGCGTTCCTGGGGCAGCTGTGCCAAGGCCTCGAGCGCGCGGCGGAAATGGACGATGGCCTCGTTATGGGCGGAGCGCTGGTTGGCGCGCCCGCCCGCCTTGAAGCAGTAGTCCACGGCCTGGGGCCACAAGGCCCCGGTCAGGGCATGAGCGGCGAGGCGCTCGGTGAGCTCGTCCAGACGATCCGGGTAGGTCGTCTCGATCGCGCGGAATACCGCGGCGTGGAGGTCGCGCCGACGGCTCAGCAGCATGCTCTCATAGGCAACCTCATGGGTCAGCGCATGCTTGAAGGTGAATTCCGTTCCGCTTGCGAGATTGACCTCGTAGAGGAACTCCGCGGCGCTGAGCTCCATGAGACGTTCGTGCAATTGCCCCGCGGGCAGGCCGCCAACGGCAAGAAGCAGACTGAGAGGCACGTTCTTGCCGATGACCGAGGCGATCTGCAGCAGGCCGCGGTTCTCGGCGGAAAGCCGGTCGATGCGCGCGGCGAGGACGGCCTGCACCGAGTGCGGGATGTCGATTTCATCGAGGCCACGGGTGAGCCGCGCTTCGACCAGCACCCCGGTCTCGCTCAGCGCGCGCACCATTTCCTCGAGAAAGAAGGGCGTGCCCTCGCAACGGGCGACGAGACGCCGCCGCAGCGCCTCCAGCTCCTTGCCGTCGCCGAGCATGAACTGCAGGAGCTCGTCGGCGGCCTTGTCCTCGAGCGGATTGGCGCGCACAAGGGAGAAATAGCCGTGCCGCGCCCAGTCATGGCGGTATTCGGGGCGGAAAGTCGCAAGCAGCAGAAGGCGCGCGGCGCCGATCCCGCCGGTCACGGCGTTGAGCACCGCCTCGCTTTCCTCGTCGATCCAATGCAGATCCTCGACCACCAGGACGAGCGGCTTGGATGCGGCGGCCGTGAGGAGGAGAAGGCGGACGGCCTCGCGCATGCGTTGGCGCCGCAAGGGCGGGTCGAGGCGCTCCCACTCGGCGTCCTCGGGGGGCAGATCGAGAAGCGCCTTGAGCGGCGCCAACGCCGCCGGGAGCGGGCCTTCCAGCTCCGTGAGCGCCCGGTTGAGCTTTCTGCCGATCTCGCTCTGGCGGTCGCGGTCGGCGACGCCGAGCCAGGCGCGCAGCAGCTCCGCGATGAGCAGGAACGGCGTATGACGGTCGTGCGGCACGGCGCCGACGCGCAGCACCGTGCAGTCGGTAGCCCACTGCGCATTGAGGAACTCGTGCACGAGACGCGACTTGCCGACCCCCGGCTCGCCGACGATGGCGACGATTTGCCCGCGTCCGGCGAGCGTGCGTTTGAGCGCATCGGAGAGGATCGCCAGCTCCGTCTCGCGCCCGACAAAGCGGCTCAAGCCGTGGGCAGCGGCACGCACGTCCCAGCGCGCCCGCCCGGTAATCCCGGCAAGCTCGAAGGCCTCGACCGGCTCGGCCAGGCCCTTGACCTCCTGCATGCCGAGCGAGCGCACCTCGACGAAGCCTTGCGCAAGCTTGAGCGTGTTCGCGCTCAAGCAGGCGGTACCGGGGCCGGCGAGTTGCTCCATCCGGGCCGCGAGATGCACCGTGATGCCGACGGCATCGTATTCGAGGGAAAGATCGTTGCCGACCGAGCGGACTACCACCTCGCCCGAGTTCATGCCGACCCGGATGCGGAGCGAGTTGCCCTCGGGTCCGGCGATCCCCTCGAGCATGGCATGCGCGGCAAGACAGGCGCGCACGGCGTGATCCTCATGCGCGATGGGGGCGCCGAATAGGGCCATGATCCCGTCACCCTGCACCCGGCTGACCACACCTTCGTAGCGATGCACGGCGTCCATCATGACCTTGAGGCCGGGATCGAGCCGGGCAAGTGCTTGTTCGGGATCGAGGCCGTCGATGAGCTCGGTCGAGCCGCGGATGTCGGCGAAGAGCACGGTGACCTGCTTGCGCTCGCCGGCGAGCGTCAGCCGCGTGCTCAGGATGCGCGCCGCGAGATGATGGGGGGTGTAATCGGCGACGGAGAGCGTGCGGGATCGCGCGGGTGCGGAAGCAGGGGACAAGGCCGCGGCGGCCGGCTCGAGACTCCCGCCGCAGCCGCCGCAGAATTTCGCGTTCGGGCGGTTCTCGTAGCCGCAAGCGGCACAACGCCTTGCAAGCGGCGCCCCGCAGCGATCGCAAAAGCGATTGCCCGCCGGGTTTTCGCTATGGCACCCGTCGCAAATCACGCCTTCTTTGCTCCCGCCGAGGCGCCGCGTCGCTCCTTGAAAAAGGGGCGCTTTTGCCGGAGGATAGCGTGAAGTTGCGCACCGGGCCTAAGAAAATCTTCCGCCCTGCCCAGGGACCCGCCATGGCACGCCGCTCCGCCGCAAGGGCGAGACCACCGAGTGCTGAAGTTGCGTCGCGCCGGCGGCCGGCACCCGCAGCCGCCTACCTTGCCGGGCTCGACGATAGCATTGCCCCGCATCTCCGTGGTGCCGTCAGGCTCGAGCGATTTCTCGCGCGCGCCGCACCGCTCTCGCTGGCCGAGCGCCGCCGCATCGTCGGCCAGGCCATCCTGCTGCTCGAGCAGTTCTACGCGCATCTGCCGATGAAGCGGGCCATGCACGGCATCGACCCGGTGCGCCGGCTCGAGCTCCTGGGACTGAGCCTCAAGAGCCTGCCGAGCGACCTCTCGTTCCACCACGAGATGTCCGAAATCTTCATGTCGCTGCGCGATCTTCACACCAACTACCTGCTGCCGCGGCCCTATAACAAGGCCGTGGCGTTCCTTCCCTTCACCGTCGAGGAATGCTTCGAGCGCGGCACCCGCCAATATATCGTCGGCAATCTGCTCGGGGGCTTCAGGCATCCCGGCTTTCGCATCGGCGCGAGAATTTTGACCTGGAACTGGATTCCGATCGAGCGTGCCGTGATGCTGATCGGGGGCCTTAACGCCGGGAGCAACGAAGCTGCCCGGCGCGCCCGCGGGGTCGCGCGTCTGACGATGCGCCCGCTCTTCCGCTCCCTGCCGCCGGACGAGAACCAGGTCGTTGTCGAATATTCCAGCCGCGGCGGCCGCGTGCGCGAGCTCAGGTTGCCTTGGCTTGTCTTCGCCCTGCCGCCCGAGAAGCACGGTGGGGATCACGATGCCCATCGCCCCGCCGCCATGTGCCTCGGCATCGACCTCGAAGGCGATCTCATCCGCCGCACGAAGAAGCATCTCTACAAGCCTCAAGTCGTCGCCGCGGAGCGCAGGCTTGCCGCGCGGCGGCGGCCCCACGCCGGGGTCAAGGGCAACGAGAGCATTATGCCCGCGGTATTCGAGGCGCGTGCCGTCCGCACCGCCCACGGCCGTTTCGCCTACATCCGGCTGCGCACCTTCCAGGTGGAGGACGTCGACGCCTTCGTCGCGGAGTTCATGCGGCTCCTTGCGCTGCTGCCTCCAAGCGGGCTTATCCTCGACCTGCGCGACAATACCGGCGGCGTGCTCACGAACGGCGAGCGGTTGCTTCAGCTCCTGACGCCGAAGCGGATCGAGCCCGAGCCGCTCCAGCTCCGCAGCACGGCGGCCTGCCTCGAGCTTTGCCGCCGCGAGTCCTTCGGCCATTTCCGGCGCTGGCTGCCCTCGATGGAGCGCGCGCGCGAGACGGGCGCACCCTTCTCCGCCGGCCTTCCCCTCGATACGCCGGAGGCATGCAATGCGGTCGGTCAACGCTACTTCGGACCCGTCGTGCTCGTGACCAACGGGCTTTGCTACAGCACGACCGACATCTTCACGGCGGGATTCCGGGATCACGGGGTCGGCAAGATTCTCGGCACCGACGCCAATACGGGTGCCGGGGGTGCGAACGTCTGGACGCACGCGCTCATATGCCGGGTTCTGGCGAAACGCGGCTCCGCGCGCGCCCGCATCGACATAGGTCTGCGCCCGCTGCCGAAAGGAGCCGGGCTGCGCGTGGCCCTGCGGCGCTCTTTGCGGGTGCGCAAAAATGCCGGCATCGAGGTCGAGGAGCTGGGCATCGTCCCCGACGAGGTCCATGCCATGACGCGGGCGGACGTACTGCACGGCAATCGGGATCTCATCGCCCATGCAGCACGGCTCCTTTCCGCAATGCCAGCCTTTTTGCTGCTCACCGAACTGCGCGTCGGCGATCGTGGCAGCGTCGTCGTCGTGACGAGCCAGAACGTCGATCGGCTCGACGTGACCCTCGGCGGCAGGCCCTTCGGTTCGGAGAAGCTCGGCCTGCGCATGTTGCAGACGCGCGTGGCCCTGCCGCCGCACGGCAACGACGTGGTCGAACTCCTCGGCTATCGCAAAGGAAAGCTGGTGGCGCGGAAAAGGATCGCCTGCTGACCTTGCTATCGCTCGACGCCGGCCATATCTCGAGTCTTCGCGGCCGCGCGCTCCGCGACCAAGCCATCGGGCCCACCGCTCAGCTCGGCGAGCTCCCCAGGTGGCCGGCGATCATGTTGAAGGTCTCGCCCAAATCCGTGCCGATGAGGGTCACGGCCGCGATGATCGCAACGGCAATGAGTCCGGCGATCAGGCCGTATTCGATGGCCGTGACGCCGTCTTGCGCGCCGAGCGCGCGCAGCAGGGACAAGGCACGTTCCACCTTCGCCATGACCAACCTCGCACCCCGTCGGCCTAAAACCGAGCCCTGCATCGGACTCGGAATTGACGAGTAGAATTTCTTCTTTGCCGATCCACCCGCACGTTACGTCAGGTTTGTTATTGTAGCATTATCGGAATCGGAAATGAAATTATATTGCATTTGGCGACGCCCGGGCCCGCGCGGCCGGGAGCTTCGCGGTCTGTCAGGGGCAACTGCGGCCGTGCTATGGTCGCCCGACGTGGGCATAGTCGGCAAACGGCAAGCGGGGTGAAATGCCACAGGAATCCGCCAAGCCTGCGCTGCCCTGCCTCGAGCGGGCCTATTTTACGGAGCTGCCGGGCTTCCAAGGCGGCAAAGTGCGCGACAGCTACGATCTCGGCGACGGGCGGCGCGTCATCATCGCGACCGACCGCCAATCCGCCTTCGATCACATGCTCTCGCCCATTCCGTATAAGGGGCAGGTGCTGACGAGACTTTCGGGCTTCTGGTTCCGCGAGACGGCGGCGATATGCCCCAATCATCTGATCGACGTCCCTGATCCCAACGTCACGATCGCGCGCGCGCTCAAAATGATCCCGATCGAGGTCGTGGTGCGCGCCTATCTCACCGGTACCACGAGCACCAGCATCTGGGTACAGTACCAGAAAGGTGTGCGGGAGTTCGGCGGGGTCGAGCTGCCAGGCGGGCTGGTCAAGAACAGCGCCTTGCCGCGGCCGGTCATAACGCCCACGAGCAAGGCTCCGCTCGGCTCACACGATGTCCCGGTGGGCGAGCGCGGCATCGTCGCCGCCGGGCTCTGCACCAAACGGCAATGGGAGCGCATCAAGGCCGCAAGTTTCGAGATCTTCGCCCACGGTCAGAAGCTCTCGGCCGAGCGCGGCATCCTCCTCGTCGATACCAAGTACGAGTTCGGCCTGGACCGGGAGGACGAGGTCGTCCTCGCCGACGAGGTGCATACGCCCGACTCGAGCCGCTTCTGGCTCACCGCGAGCTATGCGGAGCGGATTGCGGCGGGCGAGGAGCCGGAGATGCTCGACAAGGAGTACGTGCGGCTCTGGATCAACCGCCACTGTCGCCCCTACGAGGAGCCGATCCCGCCTCTCCCGGACGAGGTCCGGCTCGAGCTCAGCGCGCGCTACGTCCGGGTGTGCGAGGCCATCACCGGCGAGAAGCTCGCCGTCACGAACGAAGATCCGCTTCCGCGCATCCGGCGCAATCTGAAGCGGGTCTTGCCGCAGTATTTCCGCGACGGCTGAAGATGACGCCGGTGCCGGCTGCGAGCGTAACCGACGCGGATCGCACCGCAAACGTCAGATCTCGTCGAGCGGCCAGATCGGGCGGCGCAGCTTGCGGTAGGTGAAGCGGCGGAAATCCGGCGTGGTAAGTGCGCCAGAGTCGACGATGATAACGGCGCGCGCGATCGGCTCGTAGGCGGCCCGGAAATGCTGGGCCGACTTGAGCGCTACCACCGCCTTCCGCCTCGGGTCGATGCCCAGCGATAGGAACTGCTGGAGGTCGGTGATCTGGAAGCGGTTGCTGGCGATGACGATGTCGATCCCGCCGGCGCGCAGGACCGCGCACGGACCCATCGACATCGCGAGGCCCTTCCACATCGGCCCGTCGCAGACGAAATCGCCGCTGCCGAGGCGGCGGACGGTACCGCTCAGCGGAAGCGGTGGGCCGAAGCTTGGATCGATCTTGCCGCCGAGGACGAGGTGCACCGTCGAGCCTTCCCCCGCCGCCTGGCATTCGCGTACGGCCGCAGGATCGCTGATCGGCGCGAACGCCGCGTTCTCCAAGCCGGCCGCGACCATGCCCCGGAGCAGGTTGGTCGCGTCGCCATAGCCGCCACCGCCGGGATTGTCGGTGAAATCGGCGAGCACGAGGGGCCTTTTCCCATCGCGCACGGTGCGCGCTTGGGCCATCGCCGCCTCGACGGAGATGAGCTTGAGCGTGCTCTCGGCACGCCTTTGCCACACCTCGTCCATCAGGCCGTCCGCGAGGGCGGCAAGCTCGGACGCCGGGCGCTCCCCGCTCAGGCTGATCGACGGCCCGGCCTCGCGAATGTCGGCCCAGGCGAAGCCGGCATGCACGCTCGCGACCTGGATGCCGGGCTCCCGCTCGCAAAGGGCCGCGCGCGCGAGCATGTCGCGCATGGGCCCGGGCGCGCTCGTGCGCCCGTGGTCGACGCCATCGAGGGTCGGCCGGCGCGCGACGACCGTGCGCGGCGTTATCTCCCCGGCCATGGCGCGGGCGAGGAGATCGGCCGCCTGGCGCCCGCGCTCGTACATGTCGACGTGCGGATAGGTACGGTAGGCCGTGATGATATTGGCGTGCTCGGCCATGCGATCGGTGACGTTGGCGTGGAGGTCGAGGGTCACCGCGATCGGGACTCTCGGGCCCGTCTTCTCCCGGATGCGCGCGAGGAGATCGCCCTCGGCGTCGTCCGCGGTCGCGGCGACCATGGCGCCGTGGAGCGCGAGCAGGATGCCCGCGCAAGGGCGATCGAGGGCAGCCAGCACCAGCCCGCTCAGCTCGGCCCAGGCCTCCGCCGTCACGATCCCCGAGGGCGTTGCCGCCGCCGCCACCGGATGGACCAGCTCCCAGCCGTAACGCTCGGCCGCGTCGAGGAATGCGCCCATCTCGGAGCGCGTATTGCGGAAAGCCGCGGGGATGGCGCCGCCGCGGTAGTCGTAGCGTTGGCGGAAGGCCTCGAGATCCGTGGGCAGACGGCTGAAGGTATTGGTCTCGTGCATGATCGAGGCGGCGAGGATGCGCTTGCTCATGGTGGCCTCGCCGCCCTCAAGCGGGCGGGGTTTCCCCGCCCATGGGACCGAGCTGGGCCAGGCGCAGGGCGCGTCCGGGCCGCGCACCTGTCGACTGCCCCGCGTGCCATACCGCGCGGCCGTTGACCCAGACCGTATCGATCCCGGCCGCGGGCGTCTTGGGCTTCTCGAAGGTGGCGAGATCGCCGACGGTCGCAGGATCGAAGAGCACCAAGTCGGCGACGGCACCGGGACGCAGGACGCCGCGCCCGGTGAGGCCGAACTTGGCCGCGGGCAGGCTCGTCATGCGCCGCACCGCCTCCGCGAGAGTGAAGAGACCTACGTCGCGGACGTAATGGCCGAGAATGCGCGGGAACGTCCCCCACAGGCGCGGATGCGGGTGCTCGTCGTGCGGCAAGCCGTCGGAGCCGATCATGGCGTAAGGGTAGCTCAGCACGCGGCGCACGTCGGCCTCGTCCATCATGAAATAGATCGCCCCCGCGGGCTGCAGCCGTTCAATGGCCTCGAACATGTCGCAGCCCATCTTTTTGGCGATCGCGTCCAGATCCCGGCCGGCGAACTCGGGCCGCGCGCGCGACCAGGTGACGAGAACCCGGGTGGTGCGGTCGAGGCGGTTCGCGCGCAAGACCGTCGAGCCGGCGACATAGGGA
>DATJAC010000051.1:0-13448 GCA_035516655.1 Alphaproteobacteria bacterium
GTACCGCGTCCTCGAGCGGGGGCAGCTCGTCCATGTAATTGTAGATCGGCTGCATCCGGCCGGCGAGCGCGTCGCGCAGCACCGAATCGAGCCGGCCCTCCGCCTCCCCGGCGAAGAGCGAGATGCCGAGGGCAAGCGCCTCCTTGAGGTCGTCCTGCATCTCGGGCAGCATGGCAAGGCAGCCGGAGACGTGGAATCCGCCGATGCAGACCTGGATGCCCGCGGCCCGCAACGGCCGGGCGAGATCGACCGCGCGCGGAAATTGGTTCGACTGCACGCCCACGAACCCGACCAAGCCGAGCCCGCCGCTGGCACGGATCGCGCGCACGATGCGCTCGGGCCGGATGCGCGTGTTGGACTCGTTGTAGGCCGTGATGACGAGCTCGACATCGTCCCCCAGCACGCCGCGCGCCTGACAGTCGAGCGCCAGGCCGTAAAGCGAGGCGAGCGAGTTGGCGGGAACGACCGAGCGCAGCCATTGGATGACGTAGCCGTCATCGTCGTAATGGGACGGTCGGATCAGGAAAAGCTGAAACTGGCGCCGCTTGGTCGGTCGGCTGCTGGGCACTTTTTCTTGCTCCGTATGACGCCGGTCAAGAATCCCCTGAAAATACGGTAAAATGCCCGCTCGGCTCAAGTGGCTCGTCGCGGCCGGGCCGCAAAGCGGCTCTGCGCCAGGCTGCCCCGCGAAGCACCCTCAGGCCAGGGCCGAGAAATCGTCGAGCAAGGCCGCGATCCGGCCCGAATCCCATTGGGTCATGACGAGCTCGGCGCAGCGCGTCGCCTCGTGCTGGTCGAGGGCGCGCACGCGCTGCTTGATGCGCGGCAGGGCCGAGGTCGGCATCGAGAGGTCGCGGATGCCGAGGCCGAGGAGGAGCGGGGTGTAGCGCAGATCGCCCGCCATCTCGCCGCAGAGGCACAAGGGGATGCGCGCGCGCAAGGCCGCCCCGGTCGCGAACTGGATGAGGCGAAGGACCGCGGGGTGCAGCGAGTTGTAGAGGTAGGCGACCTGCTCGTCGCTGCGGTCGATGGCGAGCGTGTACATGGTGAGATCGTTGGTGCCGATCGAGAAGAAGTCGCATTCCATGGCGAGCGCGTCGGCGGCAAGGGCGGCCCCCGGCACCTCGATCATGACGCCGAGCTTGGGCAGGACCGGCGCCACCTTGACTCCCTGGCGCTTCAAGCGCGCATGGAGTTTCCGCAGGATCTCCTTGACCTGCCGCACCTCGCCCACGGAGGAGATCATCGGCAAGAGGATGCGCACCTCGCCGTGGGCACTCGCGCGCAGCATGGCCGCGAGCTGGTCCTCGAGCAGCTCCCGGCGCTTGAGCGAGAGGCGGATCGCGCGCAGGCCGAGGGCGGGATTGACCGCCGGACCGATGTGGCCGCCGAGCGAATAGGCGAGCTTGTCCCCGCCCACGTCGAGGGTGCGCATGGTGACCGGGCGGCCGGCCATGCCCTCGACGAAGCTCCTCAAGGCCACGTACTGCTCCTCCTCGCCGGGCAGGTCGTCGCGGTTCATGAAGAGGAATTCGGTGCGCAGGAGCCCGATGCCCTCGGCGCCGACCGCGAGCGCATGCTCGAGCTCGCGCGGCAATTCGACGTTGACCTGAAGCGTGATCGCGACCCCGTCGCGCGTGACCGCGGCGAGCTTGGCGAGCCTGCCGAGATGGCGCTCCTCGCGCTGGAAAGCGCGGCGGCGCTCCTGGTAGGCGGCGAGCGTGGCGGCGGAGGGATTGACGACGACCCGCCCCCGCGTGCCGTCGATCACCACCGTCGTCCCGGGGAGCGTGCCGCCGAGCAGGCCGCCCGCCCCGAGCACGGCCGGCAGCCCGAGCGAGCGCGCCATGATCGCGGTATGGCCCTCGGCCCCGCCGAGCACGGTCGCGAAGCCGCCGATGCGGTCGGGATCGAGCAGCGCCGTGTCGGCGGGAGTGAGCTCCTCGGCGATGACCACGCTGCCCGGCGGGAGGGCCGAGAACGCCTGATAGGGCCGCTTCAGGAGGTTGCGCACGAGCCGCGTGCCCACCTCGTTGATGTCGTCCGCGCGGCCCGCAAGATAGGCGTCGTCCATCTTGGCGAAGCCCTTGATGATCTCGAGCGTCTCGGCCTGCACCGCCGCCTCGGCGTTGATGCGCTCGGATCCGATGCGCCGCTCGGCCCCGCGCAACAGGCGCGAGCCCGTCAGCATGCGCAGGTGCGCGTCAAGCAGGATGCCGAGCTCCTCGCCCGCGGCCCCGCTCAAGGCCGCGGCCTTCGCCTTGAGCTTCCCGAGCTGCTTCTGCGCGCGCTCCGTCGCCTCCCTGAGGCGCTGGCGCTCGGCCTCGACGGCGTCCTCGACGAGGCGATACTCGGGGACCTCGAGCGCTCCCGCCTCGCGCACGTGCGCCGGGCCGATGGCGATGCCCGGCGAGACGCCGAGGCCGTGGAAGACGCGCTCGGCCGCGGACGGCAGCACCTTCGCGCTGCCGCGCTCGCGTCCTTCGCCCTTGCGCGCTCTCGGCTTGCCGACTTTCGTCGTCATTCGTCCTCGCCGAATTTTTCCTCGACCAGGGCGGCAAGTGCGGCCAAGGCCGCTTGCGCCTCGGGTCCCGTGGCCTTGACCTCGAGCGCCGTTCCCGGGCCCGCCGCCAGCATCATGAGCCCCATGATGCTGAGGCCCGACACCGTGATCTCCTTCTTGGTGACGGTGATCTCGGCGGCGAAGCCCTCCGCGCACTTGACGAAGCGCGCGGCCGCGCGCGCGTGCAGGCCGCGCTGGTTGTTGATGACGAGCGTGCGGCAGGCGCTCGCGTCAGCCGCTTGAGTCGGCTCCCGCCCGGCACGCCCGTCGTTCATCGCTTGTCCTTCTCCTCGGCGAGGAGGGCGGAGGCGACGTTGATGTACTTGCGGCCGGCCTCCTGCGCCGCCGCCACCGCCTTTGCGAGCTTCTCGCTCTGGCGCACGCTCGCGAGCTTGATCAGCATGGGGAGGTTGACGCCGGCGATGACCTCGACCTTGGCGTTGTCCATGATCGAGATCGCGAGATTGGAGGGCGTGCCGCCGAACATGTCGGTGAGCAGCACCACGCCCTCGCCGTCATCCACCTCGGCGACCGCGCGCAGGATGTCCTCGCGCCTCTTCTCCATGTCGTCGTCCGGCCCGATGCACACAGCCCCTATGCGCTTCTGCGGGCCGACCACGTGCTCGAGCGCGGAGATGAACTCCCGTGCCAAATTGCCGTGGGTCACAAGCACCATGCCGATCATTGCGGCTCCTTACTGATTAACCCTCAAGCGTCGCTGCGGCCCTGCCGGCCCCTCGCAACCCTCGCTCGGCCGGCGGCGGCGTCATGAATGCGCTAGCCCTCCTGCGGCCGGTCGATGTCGCGGTGGATGCGCGTGGCACCGCGGCCAAGGACGGCGAGCCATCCCGCCAGGCGCTCGGCGACCACGACCGAGCGATGACGGCCGCCGGTGCAGCCGACCGCAATGGTGAGGTAGCTCTTGCCCTCGCGCTCGAAGCGCGGCAGGAGCGGGGCGAGCCAGGCCTCGAAGCCGGCGAGAAAGGGGGCGAAGTCCGGATCGCGGGCGACGAAGTCGGCGACGCGCGGATCGAGGCCGCTCAAGGCCGCCAGCTCGGGCACGTAATGGGGATTGTCGAGAAAGCGCGCGTCGATCACGAGATCGGCCTCGCGCGGCACGCCGCCGCGATAGGCGAAGGAGATCACCGTGACCGCCAGCCCGACCCCGCGCGCGGGCGCGAAATAGCCGCCGATCGCGCGCTTGAGATCGCCGAGCTTCATGACGGTGGTGTCGATCACCACGTCCGCGCGCGCGCGGAGCGGGGTCACCATCTCGCGCTCGCGCCGGATGCCGTCGGAGACCGGCCGGTCGTCGGCGAGCGGATGGCGCCGCCGCGTCTCGGTGAAGCGGCGCTGCAGCACCTCGTCGTCGCAATCGACGAAGAGAACGCGCAAAGCCGCCCCGCTCGATGAGGTGAGCCGGTCGAGCTCGCGCAAGAGCGGTGCCACGGCGAAATCGCGCGTGCGGATGTCGATGCCGATCGCCAGGGGACGGGCGAGACGGTCGCCCGGGCGTACCAGGCTCGCAAGCAGGGAGAGCGGGAGGTTGTCGACCGCCTCGTAGCCGAGGTCCTCGAGCGCCTTCAGCGCCGTCGAGCGCCCGGCACCCGAGAGCCCGCTCACCAGCACGACCTGCGACTCGGGCAGCTGCTCGGGCGACGAAGCTGCGTCGGGTGCTGCTCGCCCGACGGGCCCGACGGGAGCCTTGCGCCGCTGCTCGAGCGGAGGGGCGGCCTTGCTCACGCGCCCGCCTTCTCGCCCGCACTGGCCGCACGCAAGACGAGGCGCACCTTGGCGGCGGCCGAGGCCTCGGTAGCGACCAGCCGCATGAGCGGGACGGTGATGCCGAGGAAGCTCGCGGTGCGGGGCTCGGGCAGGCGCTCGAGATCCTCCCGCGCGACGAGCTCGACGACGAGGCGGAGCGGCGCTGCCGCCGCGCACGGGACCTCGAGGATGCCGACGCCGCGCACCTCGAGGCGCCCGGCAATGGGCTCGGGTGCAGACGCGCTGAGCAGCCCCCCGGCCGCGCGCAGATCCACCCGGTCGTCCGCCACCAGGCTGGCCCCCGCGTCGATCAGCCTGAGGGCCAGGTCCGACTTGCCGCGCCCCGGCGGGCCGCGCAACAAGACGCCTCGGCCGTCGATCGCGACACATGAGCCGTGGACCTGGATCATGAACCCCCATTCCCGAGGTGCGGTCGCGGCGAGGACCGGCAGCCCGGAACTCGGGCCGGGAGGGTGGCGTTGTGCGCGTGCGCTGTCAATGCCGGGCTGCCGTGCCGTGCTCCCGCTCGAGCGGAAGGGTGACGATGAAACGGGCACCGCTCACCTGGCCCGCGCGGTCGTGCCGGTTCTCGGCACGGATGGCGCCGCCGTGGGCCTCGACGATCTGCTTGACGATCGAGAGCCCGAGCCCGGAATGGGTCCCGAAGGTCTCGCCCGGCGGGCGCTCGGAATAGAAGCGCTCGAAGATGGCCTCGAGCTTGCCCTCGGGCAGGCCCGGGCCCTCGTCCTCGACGGTGACCTCGACGGTCTCGCCGGAGATCTGCACGGCGAGGCCCACGACCCCGCCGGGAGGGCTGAAGGAAACGGCATTCTCGATCAGATTGCGGAACACCTGCGCGAGCCGGCTCGCGACCCCGCTGACCATGACGCGGCCCTCGGCGAGCGGGGTCAAGCGCACGCGCACGCCATCCTTGGCGGCCGGCGCATAGGAGACTTCGACCAAGGTGGCGAGAAGGCCGCCCAAGTCGAGCGGCTCGGCGTGCGCGTGCGAGAGCTCCGCATCGAGGCGCGAGGCGTCCGAGATGTCGGAGATCAAACGGTCGAGACGGCGCACGTCGCCGGCGATGATCGCCATCAGACGGCGCTGCTGCTCCGGCTCCTTCACGCGCGCTGCGGTCTCGACGGCACTCTGCAACGAGGAGAGCGGGTTCTTGATCTCGTGCGCCACGTCGGCGGCAAAGTGCGCGATCGCATCGATGCGCTGGGACAGCAGC
The DNA here is from genome assembly GCA_035516655.1 of Alphaproteobacteria bacterium. Taxonomy (GTDB): domain Bacteria; phylum Pseudomonadota; class Alphaproteobacteria; order JACZXZ01; family JACZXZ01; genus DASPPM01. Next base: position 5,562 of record DATJAC010000051.1, read on the forward strand.
TCCGTCATCTGCCTGAGGGCGAGCGAGAGGTCGCCGATCTCGTCGCCGCGCGCGGCGAAATCGGGGATCTCGCCGGGATCCTCCTCGCCGGGTCGGATGCGCTCGGCGGCCTGCGCCAAGCGCCGGATCGGACGCACGATGGTGCTGCCGAGGTAGACGGAGAACAGGGTCGTGAGGAGGAGGGCGACCGCGAAGGTCTTGAGGATGTCGAGACGCACCGAGCGCATGGTGGCGTCGATCTTCGCGGCGGACTGCGAGACCATGAGGGCCCCCACCACGCGCTTGTAGCGCTGCACGGGGACTGCGACCGAAAGCAAGACGCCGTTCTCGCCGTCGTCGTAGACCGTCTCAGCGTCGGCCCCCGTGAGGGCCGCGGCCACCTCCTCGTAGTCGCCGGCGTGCTGCACCGCGCGCTCGCGGTAGCGCGGCAAGGCGCCGAGGCCCGGTACCGCGTGCAACAGCCAGTCGTAGGTGTTCTCGAGAAATTCGCCGAGCGGGGTCTCGGCTTCCGGTGGCGGCAGCTCCTCGATCTGGACCGCACCGCCCTGAAGCCCGAGAGTGCGGCTGTCGGCGATGAGCGCGCCCGAGGGCAGGAAGAGCCGTGCGCGCGCCTTGGTCGGCTCGATGAGGCGGCGCAGGAGAATGCGGCTCTGCTCGGGCATGAGCACGAGAGCGTCCTCGCCGTTGCCCACGACGGCACTCTCGCCGAGGGCCCCGGCGAAGATGCGCGCCTGGGTGGTCAGCGAGGCGAGCTCGGCTGCGACCAGGCTCTGCCGATAGGGCCCGAGATAGGCGAGCCCGATCACGAGGATCAGGAGGGCTGCGACATTGAGGAGGAGGATGCGCCGCGTGAGCGGGGAGAGGATACCGAGGCGCCGCGTGCGCTGGCGCAAGAGGCGCATGAGTGCCGGCGTGGCGCGGCGCGCCCGCGCCTCGGCGCGCGCGTCCGCCTCGGGCACTTCGCGTACCCCCATGCGCTCCTCGGGTCTTGCGTCGAGCGCCATGGTCTACCGGGTTGAGCTCGGCTCAGCTCTCCTTGTAGCGATAGCCGATGCCATAAAGCGTCTCGATTTGGTTGAAGCTCTCGTCGACGACCTTGAGCTTCTTGCGCACGCGCTTGATGTGGCTGTCGATGGTGCGGTCGTCGACGTAGATATGCTCGCCGTAGGCGGCGTCCATCAATTGATCGCGGCTCTTGACCAAGCCCGGCCGCTGCGCGAGCGCCTTCAGGATCAGGAACTCGGTAACGGTGAGGTCGACACCGTGGCCCTTCCAGCTGCAGAGATGCCGGCCGGGATCGAGGACCAAGTCGCCGCGCACGACGCTGCCCTCGCCGTTGGCGCCCTCGACTGCACCCTGGGCGAGCTCGCTGCGGCGGAGGAGGGTGCGAATGCGCTCGATCAACAGGCGCTGGGAGAAGGGCTTGGTGATGTAGTCGTCCGCCCCCATGCGCAGGCCGAGCACCTCGTCCACCTCGTCGTCCTTCGAGGTCAGGAAGATCACCGGCATCGCCGAGCCCTTGCGCAGGCGCGCGAGCAGCTCCATCCCGTCCATGCGCGGCATCTTGATGTCGAGGATGGCGAGATCGACGGGTTGGGCGGAGATGCCGCGCAGCGCCTCGTCGCCGTCGCTGTAGCTGCGCACGGCGAAGCCCTCCGCCTCGAGCGCCATGGCGACGGAGGCGAGGATATTGCGGTCGTCGTCGACCAGCGCGATGGTCCGCTTGAGCGGCATCGTTGTCCTTTCTTGAGGGCGGGAGGACGCGGGCTTCTCGCGCACGGCGGACGCTTGCCCCATTTTGCCCCTATGCTCCGGAAATATTGGGTCGATTGGATGCCATGTCCAGCGGATTGGCCTGGGCGGACGCATTGACGGCAGCGCGGAGGCAAGCGAAGCTCGGGCCATGGAAGCTCAAGGGAGGGTGCCGGAAGCCCCGGCCGGGGCGCAAGCCCTGGCCCTCATCCGCGGCGCCGAGCGGGCAAGCTTAGCCACCGCGCTTCAGCGCGCGGAGGCCCCGGGCTGGCCCTACGCCTCGCTCGTCCTGGTGGCGACGGCGGCCGATGCGGCCCCGCTCCTTCTCCTCTCGGATCTCGCCGACCACAGCCAAAACATCGCTCGGGATGCCAGGGTCTCGCTCCTCTTCGACGGCACGGCCGGGCTGGCCGAACCGCTCACCGGGCCGCGCCTGACGCTCCTTGGCCGGGCCGCCGAGTGCCGCGACGAGGCCGCTCTGGCGCGCTACCTGCGGCGCCACCCGAGTGCCGAAACCTATAGCAAATTCAAAGACTTCCGCCTTTACCGCGTGGCCCCGGAGCGGGCTCACCTGGTGGCCGGGTTCGGCCGCATCCATTGGCTCGAGGGGGGGGCCTTCTTCGCCTCGGCCGCGGCCCCGGCCCTGGCCGCGGCCGAGGCGGACATCCTGGCTCATCTCAACGCGGACCATGGCGAGGCGCTCGGCCTGATGGCACGCCATCTCCTCGGGCTCGCGGGCGAGGGCTGGAGTGCCATCGGCATCGACCCCCACGGCCTCGACCTCCGGGCGGGCGCGCAGCTCGCCCGGCTCGCCTTCGAAGAGCCGATCCATGATGCGGGCGAGGCGCGCGCCGCCCTGGTGGAGCTTGCCCGTGCCGCGCGGGGGAAGGGCTAGGGCCGCTATTGCAGCGGCTCCGCTTGCGACGCGGCCGTGCGGTCGGAACCGCGACGCATAATCGTGAGTTACGATCTATTGTGGTCGGAGGCGCACTCGATACCGGGGTCGACGGAACGCGCGGCCGGACGCGGTGCAAGTCGTTGGCGGTTGCGCGAGGGGAGCGCCGCTTGTATCTTCCCGGCCTGCCGCGGACCCGAGCGGGGGCCGGAAAAGCGGCCCTGCCGGGAATTAAACGTAGGGGGAAAGCATCGTGCAGCAGGTCGGTCCGGTCATTGCGCACCATGGCTTGGCACACCATGGCTTGCGCAGGATTCGCACGGCCCACTGGAACCTGCCCGTAGCCGCCCTATACGAGGAGGCGGTGCAGCGGGAGGAGGGCCTCTTGGGCCAGGGCGGGGCCTTCGTGGTCGAGACCGGCCACCACACCGGCCGCTCCCCCAACGACAAGTTCATCGTCGAGGAGGACGGCAGCAAGCACGACATCTGGTGGGGCAACGTCAACCGCCCGATCAGCGAGGAGCGCTTCGAGGTCCTCTACGAGCACGTGCTCGGCCACCTCGAGGGGCGCGACGTCTTCGTGCAGGACTGCTTCGCCGGCGCCGATCCCACCTACCGTGTCTCGGTGCGCGTGGTCACCGAGCAGGCCTGGACCAGCCTCTTCGCCTACAACATGTTCCTCCGCCCCTCGCTCGAGGAGCGCGAGCGCTTCACGCCGGATTTCACCATCATCCAGGCCCCCACCTGCTCGGCCGACCCGGCCAAGCACGGCACGCGCACCGAGACCTTCATCCTGGTCAACTTCAAGAAACGCCTCGTCCTCATCGGCGGCAGCTCCTATGCCGGCGAGATCAAGAAGTCGGTGTTCGGCCTCTTGAACTACCTCCTGCCCCCGCAAGGGGTCCTGCCCATGCATTGCTCGGCCAACGTCGGGCCCAAGGGCGATGCCGCGATCTTCTTCGGCCTCTCGGGCACGGGCAAGACCACGCTCTCGGCGGATGCCACGCGCACGCTCATCGGCGACGACGAGCACGGCTGGTCGGACCACGGCGTGTTCAACTTCGAAGGCGGGTGCTACGCCAAGGTGATCCACCTCTCCCCCACGGCCGAGCCCGAGATCTACGCGACCACGCGCCGCTTCGGCTCGGTGCTCGAGAACGTGGTGATCGATCCCGCGACGCGCGCCCTCGACCTCGACGACGGCAGCCTGACCGAGAACACGCGCGCCTGCTATCCGATCGATTTCATCCCCAACGCCAGCCGCACCGGCCTCTCGGTGCACCCTGAGAACGTCATCATGCTGACCGCAGACGCCTTCGGCGTGCTGCCACCCATCAGCCGGCTCACGCCCGAGCAGGCCATGTACCACTTCCTCTCGGGCTACACCGCGCGCGTCGCGGGGACCGAGAAGGGCCTCGGCAAAGAGCCGCAGGCGACCTTCTCGACCTGCTTCGGCGCCCCCTTCATGCCGCGCCATCCGACGGTCTATGCCAAGCTGCTCGGCGAGCGCATAGCACGACACGGCGTCAAATGCTGGCTCGTCAATACCGGCTGGTCGGGCGGGGCCTACGGCACGGGGCGGCGCATGGACATCGCCCACACCCGCGCCATGGTGCGCGCGGCCCTCGACGGCCGCCTGGCCCAGGTCTCGACCGTGCGCTTCGGCGAGTTCGGCCTGATGATCCCGGAGAGCTGCCCCGAGGTGCCGAGCGAGGTGCTCAATCCCAAGACGACCTGGAGCGACAAGCGCGCCTACGACCAGACCGCGCGCGAGGTGGCATTGCGCTTCGAGAACAATTTCAAACAGTACGAGTCCTACGTCGACGACAAGGTCAAGGCCGCCGCCATCCACGCCGCGGCGTGAGTCTGACCCTCGGGCGGCACCCGCCGCGGCGGCGGCCCGAACTCCTCACGGTTTGTTTCAAATTGTTACTGGACCCTGCCCCGGCCCTCGTGTAAGACACGAATCGAGCCACGTCGGGGCCGGTCAGAAGTCCCGTGGGCCGATCGAGGGTCTCTCCCGGGCCCTCGACCCTGAGACAAGCCACCCAGGGGGGCGCAAGATGCGGAGAGGCGATGAGGGCGGGCGGCCGCCGATGTGGCGGCGCCGCGAGCTGTTGAAGTTTGGTGCCGGTGCGGCGGCACTTTTGCTCCCCCTCCCGGCCCTGGCACGCACGGCCCCCCGAGAGAACGAGCGCACCCTCCGGCTCTACAATCTCCACACCGGCGAGACGCTCAAGTCGACCTTCTGGGCCCAAGGCCGCTACCTGCCGGAGGCCCAGGCCGAGATCAACCGCATCCTGCGCGACCATTACAGCGACGAGGTGACCGAGATCGACCCGGCCCTCGTCGAGCTGCTCTACCGCATCCAGAGCGGGCTCGGGGCGGCGCAAGGGCTCGACGTGGTGTGCGGCTACCGCTCGCCCGAAACCAATGCCGAGCTCGTGCGCGAAGGCCGCGTGCACGCGCGCAACAGCTACCACATCAGCGGCCAGGCGCTCGATTTCCGGGTTCCCGGGCGCGACCTGCGCCAGGTGCGCAAGCTCGCGCTCAGCCTCCGCGGCGGCGGGGTCGGCTACTATCCGCGCTCGCACTTCGTCCACGTCGACGTGGGGCCCGTGCGGCACTGGTAGCGGGCGGCTAGGCCCAATCGACCTTCAGCTCAGCGTCATTCCGGAAGCCTAGGCGAGCCCGGGAAAAGCGGAGCTTTTCCCGGTTGCGAGCCTTGCTGTCCGGAATGACGAAGCCAAAATGGATGTCGCTTCGTCCTAATGCGCCTCGGCCCAGTTGTCGGCGACGCCGGCATCGACGACGAGGGGCACCTTGAGCTGGGCCGCCCCCGCCATCACCTTGCGCACGCACTGGATCGTCTTCTCGACCTCGGCCGCGCGCACCTCGAAGAGGAGCTCGTCGTGGACCTGGAGGAGGAGGCGCGCCGAGAGCCTGGCGGCGGCCAAGGCGTCGGGGACGCGGATCATGGCGCGCTTGATGATGTCGGCGGCCCCGCCCTGGATGGGGGCGTTGATGGCGGCCCGCTCGGAGAAGCCGCGCCGGGCGGGGTTGGGATCCTTGATGCCGGGGAGATAGATGCGCCGGCCGAACACGGTGCGCACGCATCCCTCCTTGCGGCAGAGCTCCTTGGTGCGCTCCATGTAGGCGCGGATGCCGGGATAGCGCGCGAAGTAGGCCTTGATGTACTCGGCCGCCTCGCCCTGGGGAATCCCAAGCTGGCGCGCGAGCCCGAAGGGGCTGATGCCGTAAACGATGCCGAAGTTGATCGCCTTGGCCTTGCGCCGCACCATCGGGTCCATGCCCTTGACCGGCACGCCGAAGACCTCGCTCGCGGTGAGCGCGTGGATGTCGATGCCGTCCTTGAAGGCGCGCTCGAGGGCCGCGATGTCGGCGACGTGGGCGAGGAGGCGCAGCTCGATCTGCGAATAGTCGAGCGAGACGAGCTTCCAGCCCGCCTCGGCCACGAAGGCGCGGCGGATGCGCCTGCCCTCCTCGGTGCGCACGGGGATGTTCTGGAGATTGGGATCGGTGGAGGAGAGCCGGCCCGTGGACGCGATCGCCATGCCGTATGAGGTGTGGACGCGCCCGGTCTCGGGATTGATCTGCTCGACGAGCGCATCGGCATAGGTGCTCTTGAGCTTCTGCAATTGGCGCCAGTCGAGCACGCGGGCGGGGAGGTCGTGGCCCTGGGCGGCGAGTTCCTCGAGCACGTCGGCGTCGGTCACGTAGGCGCCGGTCTTGCCCTTCTTCCCACCCGCGAGGCTCATGCGGTCGAAGAGGATCTCGCCGAGCTGCTTGGGCGAGCCCACGTTGAAGCTCTCGCCGGCGAGCTTGTGGATTTGACCCTCGAGCTCGACGAGGCGGGCGGCGAAATCCTCCGAGAGGCGCTGGAGCTCGGTGCGGTCGACCTTGATCCCCGCACGCTCCATGGCAACGATCACGGGGACGAGCGGACGCTCGATCGTCTCGTAGACGGTGACGAGGCGCTCGGCGAGGAGCTGGGGCTTCAGCACATGGGCCAAGCGCAAGGTCACGTCGGCATCCTCGGCCGCGTAGGCGCAGGCCTTGTCCAGCGGCACTTCGGCGAAACCGATCTGGGCCTTGCCGCTGCCGGTCACGTCCTTGAACTTGATGGTGTCGTGGTCGAGGTGGAGCTTGGCGAGCTCGTCCATGCCGTGCCCGTGCAGGCCCGCCGCGAGCACGTAGGAGAGCAGCATCGTGTCCTCGATCGGCGACACGGCGATGCCGTAGCGGGCGAGCACGACCATGTCGTACTTGATGTTGTGGCCGATCTTGAGGACCGCGGGATCCTCGAGGAGCGGCTTCAGCATTGCGATCGCGCGCTCGAGCTTCATCTGCTTCGGCGCCGCTTCCGCGGCGGCACTCCCGCCGAGATCGAGGGTGGCCTGGCGCTGGGGGGCGGTGTGGCCGAGCGGGATGTAGCAGGCCTCCCCTGCCACAAGCGAGAGCGAGACTCCCACGAGCCGGGCCGCGGTCGCATCGAGGGAGGTCGTCTCGGTGTCGACCGCGACGGTTCCGGCGGCGAACGCGCGTGCGATCCAGGGCTCAAGCGCCTCCTCGCTCTGGATCAGCTCATAAGCCTTGCCGGCCGACGGAGCCGCAGGACGGGTGGGCGCGGGACCGGCAGCGGCAGCCGGTTGCGGCACGGGAGCGGCGGCCCCGTTTGCCGCCGCCGCGAGCTTGGCCTTGCCCTCGACCCGCGTCAGGATCGAGCGGAAGGACTGCTCCTTGAGGAAGGCGACGAGCTTGTCGTGGTCGGGCTCGTGCACCTTGAGGGAGGCGAGCGGAACGTCAAGTGGAACGTGGTCGTCGAGCACCACGAGCTGCTTCGAGATGCGCGCCTGCTCGGCGAAGTGCTGGAGCGATTCGCGCCGCTTGGGTTGCTTGATCTCGCCCGCGCGCTTGAGCAGGGTCTCGAGATCGCCGTACTCGTTGATGAGCTGGGCCGCGGTCTTGACCCCGATGCCGGGAACGCCGGGCACGTTGTCGACGGAATCGCCGGCCAAGGCCTGCACGTCGACGACCTTCGCAGGCGGCACGCCGAACTTCTCGGCGACCTCGGCGGAACCGATCGGCTTGCCCTTCATGGGGTCGAGCATCTCGATGCCGTCCTTGACGAGCTGCATGAGGTCCTTGTCGGAGGAGACGATGGTGACCTTGGCCCCCGCCTCGCGCGCGAGGCGCGCGTAGGTCGCGATCAGGTCGTC
>DATJAC010000052.1:0-3630 GCA_035516655.1 Alphaproteobacteria bacterium
GCGCCAAGAATTGACCGGCGCCGGGCCATGGACAGGGTCCGGGGCCTCGCCTACAGTCACCCGCTGACGTCGAAGAAAATCCAAAGAATCGAGAAAAGCCAATGCGTTTGACCGCCTATTTCATGCCGACGCTGAAGGAGAATCCAGCCGAGGCGGAGATCGTCTCGCACCGCCTGATGCTGCGCGCCGGCATGATCCGCCAGGCAAGCGCGGGCATCTACTCCTGGCTGCCGCTGGGCCTGCGGGTCCTGAAGCGGATCGAGCAGATCGTGCGCGAGGAGCAGGACCGCGCGGGCTGCCAGGAGCTCCTGATGCCGACCATCCAGGCGGCCGATCTGTGGAAGGAGTCCGGGCGCTACGACGACTACGGCAAGGAGATGCTGCGCATCCTCGATCGCCACGAGCGCGAGATGCTCTACGGCCCCACCAACGAGGAGCTGATCACGGAGATCTTCCGCGCCTCGATCAGGAGCTACCGCGAGCTGCCGAAGCTGCTCTATCACATCCAGTGGAAGTTCCGCGACGAGGTGCGGCCGCGCTTCGGCGTCATGCGCGGGCGCGAGTTCCTGATGAAGGACGCCTACTCCTTCGACCTCGATTTCGCCGCTGCCAAGCGCTCCTACAACAAGATGTTCGTCGCCTATTTGCGCACCTTCGCGCGCATGGGCCTCAAGGCCATTCCGATGGCGGCCGAGAGCGGGCCGATCGGCGGGGACATGAGCCACGAGTTCATCATCCTGGCCGACACCGGCGAGAGCAAGGTCTATTGCCACCGCGACTTCGTCGAGTTCGACGTGCTGGCCAGCGCCCCCGATTATGACGGCGATCTCGAGCCCTTGGTCGGCTACTGGACGAGCCGCTATGCGGCGACCGACGACAAGCACGACGCGAAGGCCTTCGCCGCAGTGCCCGCGGAAAAGCGCATCGAGGCGCGCGGCATCGAGGTCGGCCACATCTTCTACTTCGGCACCAAGTACTCGGGCCCGCTCAAGGCCTTCGTCGCCGATCAGAAGGACGAGCAGCATGCCGTGCACATGGGCTCCTACGGCATCGGCGTCTCCCGCCTCGTGGGCGCGATCATCGAGGCGAGTCATGACGCGAACGGCATCATCTGGCCCGAGCCGGTGGCCCCCTTCAAGGTGGGCCTCATCAATCTGCGCGCGAGCGACGACGCATGCGTGGCCGCGTGCAACCAGATCTACGACAAGCTCGCCGCCGCGAAGATCGAGGCGCTCTACGACGATCGCGACGAGAGTGCGGGTGCGAAATTCGCCGAGATGGACCTGATCGGACTGCCCTGGCAGCTCGTCGTCGGCCCGCGCGGACTCAAGGCGGGGGTGGTCGAGCTCAAGGCCCGCAAGAGCGGCGCGCGCGAGGAGCACTCGCTCGAGAGCGCGCTCGCGCGCCTCTCGAGCTAGGGACCGAGATGGCCTTCTCGCCCTTCGAGCGCATGGTGGCGATGCGCTACCTCCGCGCGCGGCGTCAGGAGGGCTTCATCTCGGTCGTCTCGTGGTTCTCGCTCATCGGCATCCTCCTCGGCGTGATGTCGCTCATCATCACGCTCGCGATCTTCAACGGTTTCCGCCAGCAGCTCGTCGAGCGCATTCTCGGCTTGAACGGCCACATCTCGGTCGAAAGCACCAACGGCAAGCTCGCCGACTTCGACGCCGTCGCTGCCGCCGTGCGCAAGGTCCCCGGGGTCGCGAGCGTCATCCCGCAGGTCGACGGGCAGGCGATCGCGACCTCAAGGGGCAGCACCACGGGTGCCGTCGTCCGCGGGGTCAGGGCCGAGAACCTGAAGCAGCTCACCATCGTCGCGGACAAGCTCGTCGCCGGCTCGCTCGACGACTTCGGCGACGACGGGGTCGCAGTCGGCTATCGCCTCGCCAACCGCCTGGGCCTCGGCTTGGGCGGCCAGGTCTCGCTCATCACGCCCGAAGGTGCGGTGACCGCGTTCGGCACCATCCCCCGCATCAAGACCTACCACATCGTCGCCATCTTCGATGTCGGCATGTACGAGTACGACAGCGGCTACATGTACATGCCCCTCGAAGCGGCACAGCTCTATTTCCGGCTGCCCAATGCGGTCAGCGAGCTCGCGGTCCGCGTGAGCGACCCGGAGCGCGCCCAGGAGCTTGCGCCCGCGATCCGGCTCGCCGCGGGCCCGGGCACCGCCGCGGTCCCGTGGCAGCAGGTGAACGCGGGCTATTTCAATTTCGTGGCCCTGCAGCGCAACCTTTATGCCATCGTGGTGACCCTCATCATCGTGGTCGCGGCCTTCAACATCATTTCGGGCCTGATCATGCTGGTGAAGGACAAGGCGCGGGGCATCGCCATCCTGCGCACCATGGGGGCCACGCGCGGCATGATCATGCGCATCTTCTTCATGAGCGGCATGAGCATCGGCGTCGTCGGCACCGCTGCGGGCGTGGTCTTGGCACTCCTCTTCTGCAACAATATCGAGGGCATCCACCAGTGGCTCGAGCGCGCCACCGGCCAGAACATCTTCCCGCCCGAGTTCTTCTATCTGACCCAGCTTCCCGCGGTGGTCGACCCGGCGGAAGTGGTCAAGGTCGTGCTCATGAGCCTCGGCCTCTCCTTCCTCGCCAGCATCTATCCGGCCTGGCGCGCGGCACGCCTCGATCCGGTGGAGGCGCTGCGCTATGAGTGAGGCCGAGGCGGGCCGCAACGCGCCGCCGGCGCTCGAGCTCAAGGGGGTCGTACGCACCTTCCGCCAAGGCAACGAGGCGGTCGAGGTGCTGCGCGGCCTCTCGCTCGCGGTTTCCGCCGGCGAGATCGTCGCCCTCGTAGGTCCCTCGGGGGCCGGCAAGTCGACCCTGCTTCACATCGCCGGCCTGCTCGAGCGTCCCGACGGCGGGGAGGTGATCGTCGACGGCATCGCCTGCGGCAAGCTCGGCGACGACGCGCGCACGCGGCTGCGGCGCATCCACTTGGGCTTCGTCTACCAGTTCCATCACCTGCTGCCCGAATTCTCGGCCCTCGAGAACGTCATGCTGCCCCAGCTCATCGCCGGTCTCCCCCGCGCGGAGGCGCGCGCGCGCGCGCATCAGCTCCTCGCCATGGTGGCCCTCGGCGAGCGCGAGCAGCATCGCCCGGCCCGGCTTTCGGGCGGCGAGCAGCAGCGCGTCGCCATCGTTCGCGCCATCGCCAATGCGCCCCGCGTGCTGCTCGCGGACGAGCCGACCGGCAACCTCGACCATGACACGGCCCATGCGGTCTTCGCCCAGCTCAAGGCGATCGTGCGCCAGACCGGGCTTGCCGCCCTCGTCGCCACGCACAACCAGGAGCTCGCCGGACGCATGGACCGGGTGCTCAAGCTCAACGCCGGCGTCGTTGTCAACGCGGCGGCGTAGCGCCCGCCTTCAAGCATCGAGCCGTCACCCCCACCCCGCCCTTCCCCCTCGAGGGGGAGGGGGCTTTGCTGTCATGCCAGGCATTTCTCCTCCCCCTCAAGGGGGGGGTAGGGTGGGGGGTGATGACGGGTTCATGCTTCCGTGCACCAAGTCATTGGCTCGACGCTAAGTCCGCCGCATTACCAACAACATGTGGATAAATTAGCTCCGCGGGAACGCAAGATGCTGCTATGCTTGCAACCGATCCTCGTTGCCC
>DATJAC010000053.1:0-5558 GCA_035516655.1 Alphaproteobacteria bacterium
CCTCCTTGCGCGCCCACTCGACGATCTGGCGCGGCGGCCGGAGCTCCTTCGGGCAGGCGAGCTTCAAGGTGAAGCCGAAGCGCACCGCGGCATGGATCCACGAGGTCGCCATGTTGTTGCCGTCGCCCGCCCAGGCCACCACCTTGCCGGCGATCGGCCCGCGGTGCTCCTCGAAGGTCATCACGTCGGCCATGAGCTGGCAAGGATGCGTGCGGTCGGTGAGCCCGTTGATGACCGGCACGCTGGCGTGCTCGGCAAGATCGAGGAGCTTCTCCTCCTTGGTGGTGCGCAGCATGATGACGTCGACGTAGCGCGAGAGCACGCGCGCGGTATCGGCGACACTCTCGCCGTGGCCGAGCTGCATGCCGTCGCGCTCGAGCACCACCACCTCGCCGCCGAGCTTGCGCATACCGACCTCGAAGGAGACCCGCGTGCGCGTGGACGGCTTCTCGAACAGCATGGCGAGGGTCTTGCCCTTGAGCGGCGCGCGCTCGAGCCCCTCGCCGCGCTTGAGGGCTTGCGCCAGCTCGAGCATCCGGCGGAGCGTGGCCGCATCGAAGCGATCGAGGTCGAGGAAGTGCCGCGGCGCGTTGGGGACACTCATCGCGCGCCGGTCATGGCTTGGCGGCCTTGGCGGGAGCCAAGCCCTCGGTCGCGCGCTCGAGGATGGCGATCGCCTCGTCGACGTGGCGATCCTCGATGATGAGAGGGGGCAGGAGCCGCACCACGTTCTCGCCCGAGCCGACCGTGAGCAAGCCGTGCTCGCGCAAAAGCGCCACGACGTCGGCGGCGACGATCCCGTCCACGCACTTGAGGCCGCGCATGAGGCCCATGCCGCGCACCTCGCTGAAGACTTTGGGCCGGGCCTTGACCAGGGCCGCCATGCGCGTGCCGAGACGCTCGCCCTTCTTGGCCACCTGGTCGAAGAAGCCGGGGGCGAACATCACGTCGAGCACGGCGTTCGCCACCGCCATGGCCAGCGGATTGCCGCCGAAGGTCGAGCCGTGCGTACCGTTGGTCATGCCGACGGCGGCCTTCTCGGTGGCAAGGAGTGCCCCGATCGGGAAGCCGCCGCCGAGTGCCTTCGCCGTCGAGAGCACGTCGGGCTTGATCCCCGCCCATTCGTGGGCGAAGAGCTTGCCCGTGCGGCCCATGCCGCATTGCACCTCGTCGAGGAAGAGGAGCAGGCCGAACTCGTCGCAGACCTGGCGCAGGCCCCGGAGGAACTCCGGGCGCGCCGCGCGCATGCCGCCTTCGCCTTGCACGGGCTCGACCAGGATGGCCGCGGTCTCGCCGCTCACCGCATTGCGCACCTCGTTCAGGTTCTCGAAGGCGACGTGATCGAAGCCCTCGACCGCGGGGGCGAAGCCCTTCAAGTGCTTCTCCTGCCCGCCGGCCGCGATGGTGGCAAGCGTGCGGCCGTGGAAGCCGTTGTGGAAGGTGATGATGCGGTAGCGCTCGGGATGGCCGGTGTCGTCTTGGTACTTGCGCACGAGCTTGATCCCACCCTCGATCGCCTCCGCACCCGAGTTGCAGAAGAACACCTGATCGGCGAAGCTCCGCGCCACGAGGCGCTCGGCCAGGCGCTCTTGTCCGGGGATGTGGAAGATGTTCGAGCAGTGCCAAAGCTTCTTGCCTTGCTCGATGAGCGCCTCCACGAGATGGGGGTGCGCGTGGCCGAGCCCGGTCACCGCGATGCCGCTCGCGAAATCGAGGAAGCGCCGGCCGTCGCTCGCGAAGAGATAGGCTCCCTCGCCGCGCTCGAAGGCGAGGTTGGCGCGGGCATAGGTCGGCATAAGGGCTGGAATCACGCGACCCTCCTCAAGAGCGAAGCGACGGGGCGGGCGCGCCGGGGCGCGCTTGCGAAGGGTGCCGAGTATTGGCGTCCACCCGCCGAGTGTCAATCAGGATGGCGGCAAGTGCCTCCGGAGGCAAGCTACGCCTTGAGCTTGTAGCCCACGGCTATCATGCGGTGGCAGGCCCAGGCCAGCGCCAGATCGGCGCCGAGGAGGATCCCCACCCCCGCCGCGAGCGAGCCGTCGGCGCTGCCGATGAAGCCGTAGCGGAAGCCGTCGATCATGTAGAAGAAGGGGTTGAGGCGGGCGACCGCCTGCCACGGGGCGGGCAGGCGCGCGATCGAATAGAAGGTGCCCGAGAGGAAGGTGAGCGGGACCACCACGAAATTGGTGACCGCCGCGATGTGATCGAACTTGTCCGCCCAGATGCCGGTGACGGTGCCGAGCAGCGACATGAGGGCCGCCGCCGCCAGCGCATGGAAGAGCACGAAGCCCCAATGCTGCACGTGGAGCGGCACGAAGAGGGCCGTCGCCGCCGCGACCGCGATGCCGACCACGAGGCCGCGCGCGATCCCGCCGACCGCGAAGCCGAGCGCGAGCTCGGCCGGGCTCAAGGGCGGCATCAGCACGTCCACGATGTTCCCCTGGATCTTGGAGATGATGATCGAGGAGGAGGTATTGGCGAAGGCGTTCTGTGCCAGCGCCATCATGACCAGGCCGGGGACGAGGAACGCGCTGAAGGGAACGCCGTCGACCGTGCGCGCGGCTCCGCCGAGGGCGAGCGAGAAGATGGCGAGGAAGAGCAGCGTCGTCACCACGGGTGCCACGACCGTCTGGGAGAGCACCTTGCCGAAGCGGCGGATCTCCTTGACGCAGTGCGTGCCGAGCCCGATCCAATTGACCGCACCGAAGCGGCGCGGTCCGGGCGGGGGGGCGAGGCTCATGGTGCCTGGGCGGGAGTGGGCGAGGCCGGGGCCACGGCCGAAGCCGCAGCCTCCTTGACGCGCTCGAGGAAAAGCGTGCGCGTCGGAAAGGGCATCTCGATGCCGAGCTCGTCGAAGCGGCGCTTCAGGCGGCGGTTGAACTCCCGCGCCACGTCCCATTGCCGGCCGGGGCGCGTCTGCAGGCGCGCGCTGATGATCACGGCGGACTCGCCGAAGCGGTCGATGCCGTGCAGCTCGAGCGGGGCCAAGATGGCGTCGCTCAAGGCGCTGTCCGCCGCGAGCTCGGCGCCGATCGCTTTCACGGTCTCCAAGACGCGGTCGACGTTCTCGCGGTAGGCGATGCCGATGTTGAAGACGGCGTAGGAGAAGTCCTTCGTCATGTTGAGGATCTTGCTGACCTCGCTGAAGGGGATGGTGTGCACGCCTCCCGCATCGTCGCGCAGGCGCAACGAGCGGATGGAGATCGCCTCGACGACGCCGGTCATGCCCGCGACGGTCACCACGTCGCCGACCGCGATGGTGTCCTCGATCACGATGAAGACGCCCGTGATCAGGTCCTTGACCAGCGTCTGCGCGCCGATGCCGACCGCGAGGCCGGCGACGCCGACGCCGGCCAGGAGCGGGGAGATGTTGACGCCGAGGGCCGCGAGCGCCGTGAGGGCGGCGATGACGGCGATGACGATCGCGAGCGTCTTGCGCAGGAGCGGGAGCACGGTGTGCGCGCGCGCGCGGCGATTGGCCTCGGAGCCGACGGTCGCATGCCGGGCGAGATAGACCTCGATCACGATCGAGGCCGTCTCCCACACCGCAAGCGCTACCGCCAGGGTCGCGGCTACGCCCGCGAGAGAGCCGAGCAGGCTGAGGCCGAAGGCGGAGAAGAGCCAGTCGTAGGAGCCGAGGCCCCAGGCCTCGAGCAAGGCGACGAAGGCCGCGAGCCAAATGACCGTGTGCAGCAGCTTGACGAGGACCGGCAGGTAGCGGTTCGCGCGCGCCTCGAGGGTCGGAAAGCGGCTCTTCAGATCGGGGCCGATCGCGAAGAAGCGGCGCAACAGGCGTTCGCCCCCGCCCGCAAGCAAGCGCGCGACGATCAGCACCGCGAGCGAGAGCAGCGTGGCGCGCAGGATGAAGTCGAAGCCGCCCGCGACTTGCAGCGCCCAGACCGCAAAGATGGCGGCGACATAGAGGATGGCGAGCACGTGCCAGATCTCGGCCAGCCGCGCGCGCAGCACCTGAAGGGCGGTGCCCTCGCCCGCTTCGGCCGCGGTACCGCGGATGCGGTGCGCCACTTTGCGGCGGTTCTGCAGCACGAGGACGACGACGAGGACGGCAAACGCCAGTGCTATCGCGCGCGCGAAGGCGCCATAGGCCACCTGCGGCAGGCCGAGGAGGAGGGCCGCCTCGGCCGCGAAATAGCCGTAGATCGCGAGGCTCGCCAGCCGGCGCAGCCAGACGAGCCAATAGCTCGCCGTCTCCTCGCTCAGTGCTATGAGGCGGGGGCCGGCCGCGGCTGGCGTGAGGAGTCCGCGCGCGAGGGTCGAGAGTGCGCGCACCGCGACGCTCGCGTTGACGATCACGAGGATGAGGACGCGCGCATGGAGGCTCGGGCCGGTGAAGGGGAGCACGCCGTAGGCGATGGCCGCGAAGACCGCGATCGGCACGAGCTCGAGGATGAGGCGCGCCGTGAGGAGGCTTGCGGCGAGCCAGAAGCCGCCGCCCGCGCGTGCCGCGAGGGCCGCGCGCGCGCCGGCAAGCGCCAGGGCCGACAGGTACCCGCCGAGGGCGGCGAGGGCGAGCGTGAGCGCCAACTTGCCGAGGGTCTCGAGCCAGTCGCGCCGTGCGGCCGGATCGCTCGCCTGGCGCTCGATCCAGCCCGAGATGCCGCGCACGTCGAACAGCACCGCCGAGGCGTCGACGAGGGCGGCGCTCGACTGCTCGACCGCCTGCGAGAGCCTGGCGATGAGGTTGGTCCCGACTCCTGCCTGGGTCGCAGCCTTCGGGGTAGGGGCAGCCTCGCGCGCGGCGATCAGGGCCTCGAGCTCGGCAATGAATTTCTTGCGCTCGGCGTCGTTCTGGAGGGTGGCGACCAGGGCCTTGAGATCGTCGCTCGAGAGGGCTTGCGGCTGGCCTGCCGCCGCGGGCGCCGCAGCCGCCGGATCGGCCGCCCGAGCGCTCGGGCCTGCGAGCGCCATGACGACCGCGAGGCCCAGAAACAGGCCACGCCCGGCCGAGCGCCGTTCTCTCTCTCCCGTGCGCATCCCGTGGGAATTATAGGCGGCGCCGCTTCGGCTGTCACATCCGCAGCGGCTCGGCTAGGATGGTGCTGCAAGCGGAGGACCGACCATGGCCGTCACCATCTATCACAACCCGCGCTGCGGCAAATCGCGCGCGGCCCTCAAGCTCCTCGAGGTGCGGGGCGTCCGGCCGACCGTCGTCGAATATTTGAAAACGCCGCCGAGCCCGGCCGAGCTCAAGCGCATCCTCAAGCTCCTCGGCCTTCCGGCGCGGGCCCTCTTGCGCACCAAGGAGAAGGAGTACAAGACCGCCGGGCTCGACGATCCCCAGCTCGGCGAGGACAAGATCGTGGCCGCCATGGTCAGGCATCCGATCCTCATCGAGCGGCCGATCGTGATCGCCGGCACCAAGGCCGCCCTCGGCCGCCCGCCCGAGGCGGTGCTCAAGATCTTGTAGCAAGGAATCCCTCGCCCGCTTGCGGGAGAGGGAAGGGGCCCATCCCGAAGGGATGGGAAGGGTGAGGGAATGCCGGATGCCGGTGCGTCCCTCACCCTCCCACGGCCTAACGGCCGCGGGATCGAACCGC
>DATJAC010000054.1:0-12323 GCA_035516655.1 Alphaproteobacteria bacterium
GATCGAGGCCTACAACCGCCTCGTACCCACCGAGGACCGCCTCGAAGGCGTGCGCGCTTTCAACGAGAAGCGCAAGCCGAACTTCAAGGGGCGCTAGATTATCATGCATAGGCCGCCCCCCTCCCTGACCCTTCCCCTCGAGGAAGGTGAGGAAGCGGGCGCGAGCGCGGACGGCTTTCTCGCAACGGTCCCGAGGATCGCACGCTTTGGCGAGATCCTCGATCCCAAGCTCTATGCCGCACTGCCGGACGACTGGATCGTCGGGCTCTCGGACGTGGTCGGCTCGACGCGGGCGATCGCAGCCGGTCATTACAAGAAAGTCAACATGGCGGGGGCGGCCGTCATCGCCGCGGTGTCGAATCTGCTCGGCAACGCGCCCTACCCGTTCGTGTTCGGCGGCGACGGTGCCAGTTTCGCGCTCCCCGCGCATATGGCGGCCGCGGCGCGCGAGGTGCTCGCTTGCACCGCCGCCTTCGTCGCGGAGGTCTACGAGCTCGAGCTGCGCATTGCCGCAGTGCCCGTCGCCGCCATCCGGGCTGCGGGCTTCGACGTTCGCGTCGCGCGCTTCGCCGCCTCGCCCGACCTCGACTATGCGATGTTCTCGGGCGGCGGGCTCGCCTGGGCCGAGGCGCGGATGAAGGCCGGCGAGTTCGCGATTCCGCCCGGGCCGGCCGGCTGTCGCCCGGACCTGAGCGGGCTTTCCTGCCGCTTCGAAGCGATGCCGGCGCGCCGCGGCGTCATGCTCTCGCTGATCGCGCGGCCGGCGCAATCAGCGCCGATCGCCGAGGGGCCCGCGGCCCCCTACCGCGCCGTGGTCGAGGACGTCATCCGCCTGATCGAGGAGAGCCCGGAGATGGCGCGCCCGGTGCCCGACGGCGGCCCGCCGGTCACCTGGCCGCCGACCGGGCTCGACCTCGAAGTGCGGGCCGGCCGCTCGCGCGGACTCATGGCTCGGCTGCGCTGGCTCATGCTCTTCGCTCATACCGCCTGCTCCTGCCTCATCCTGCGCCTGCGCATCCCGGTCGGACGCTTCAAGCCCGGCCGCTATCTCGACCAGCTCGTCGCCAATTCGGACTACCGCAAATACGACGACGGGCTGCGCATGACGATCGATTGCAGGCAAGAGCTCGCCGATGCGATCGAGGCCCGGCTCGCGGCGGCCGCGGCCGAAGGCATCGTCGTCTATGGCCTGCATCGGCAGCAGGCGGCCCTGATGACCTGCCTCACGCCCTCGGTCTATCGCAGCGACCATATCCATTTCCTCGACGGTGCCGCCGGCGGCTATTCTGCCGCCGCGGCCGCGATGAAAGGGAGGTTGGTCTAAGCCGCGACTGCGAGCGTTAGAGGAACGCGAGATCGGTGTCGAAGCCGAGCATGTGCTTGCCCACCGTCTCGAAATGGGAGCGGCGGCCTTGCAGCTGCTGCGCCACCGTATGGATGTCGCGGAAGCGGCGCTCGAAGGCGTTGCTCTCGAAGATCGCGGTGGCCCCCGCGGCGTGATAGGCGGTATCGGCGACCCGCACGGCCTCATGGATGGTGTGGGTGGCGGCAAGCCGGATCGCCATGCGCTCCTCGAGCGTCACGGCGTTCCGGCGCTCGATGTCGGCCCAGATCCCGGCGAGCGTTCCCATGAGGTACATGCGCGCCCCGCGCAGGCGCGCCTCGGCCTCGGCGAGGTCGGACTGCACGACCGCACTCTCCCTGAGGCGGCTCTTGTAGCCGCGCGGCGTTTTCTCGAGTGCGAGCGCGCTGAAGGAATCGAGGAGGCTGCGCGCGAGGCCGAGGGCCACGCAAGCGAAGCCGCAGGAGAAGATGCTGTTGGTCGGGAGCGCGTACAAGGCACCGCGGTAGCGGCGCTCGGACTGATCGTCGCGGGCGATCGTATAGGCCTCGGGGACGAAGAGATCCTCGATACTGTAGGCATCGCTTGCAGTACCCCGCAGGCCGATGACGCGCCAGATATCGCGCATCGGCGCCTTGTCGGCGGGGAAGAGCATCGTCCGTGCGGCCGGCGTGCCGTCCGGTGCTAGCCGCGGGCGGCCGTCCGCTTCGTAGACCGGGCAAAAGGCGCCGAGCCAGGTGGCGTGCCGGCCCCCGCTCGCAAAGGCAAAGCTGCCGGTGATGCGGTAGCCGCCCTCGGTCGCTGTCGCGCGCGCATTCGGCCCCGGGCCCCAGGCGAGCACGGCCTTGGGGTCGCGTCCGAAGATCTCCCGTGCCGGCTCCGGGGCCAGAAACGCCGCCACCATGGAGCAGACGTCGTTCTGGCACAGGCACCAGGCCGTGCTCGCATCGAGCTTGGCGACCTCCTCGATCACGCGCACGAAGCTCGGCGGATCGAGCTCGGCCCCGCCCATGGGCCGCGGCAGGAGCAGGCGGAACATCTCTGCCTCGTGCATGGCAGCCAAGAGCCGCTCGGGCAAGCGGCGTTGCGACTCGATCTCGTCGGCCGAGGTAGTGAGGAGCGGGGCCAGGGCCGCGACCCGCTCGAGCGGGTCGGGCAGGGCGCCTGAAGGGCTCGCTCCGCGCGACTTGAGCGGCTCGAGCGCCATCACCCGCCGTGCGCCATCGACCACGTCCAGGCGTCGTGCCCGGGCGCGTAATTCATGTTGGTCTGTGCTGGATTGCGGTTGACGAGCGGGCGGTTGTAGAGCGGGTGGCGCGTGCTGCGGACTTCGTGCTCGATGGTGAACAGCACCTTGCCGCTCTCGGGATCGACGATGTCCGCGAAGCGGTATTGGTGCTGGTCGCTTTCCTCGGTGATGAGCCCCTGCTTGAGGAGCCGGCGGTAGGGGCCGGAGAAATCCGCGATGTAGATCTGGATGTGGTGCCCGTCGTAAGGGGCGGCACGCCCGCGGGTTTCGCGATAGATGAGCTCCTGGCCCTGGCCGACCGCGACCGCGGCATGGCGTCCATGCTCGTCCTCCTCCACGCTCGCGTCCGCATCCAAGAACTCGCGGTAGAAGCGCGCGATGCCCTCGGCCGTCCCGGGTGCCACGTCGAACTCGACGTAGGGGAGGGCGAGCGTGACGCGGCCGAAGCGCTCCTCGGGCTCGTGGCAACGGAGGCGGTTGCCCCAGGGCGAGGTCACCTCGACGAAGGCATTATGCTCCTTGAGGTTGAACTGCGTGCCCTTGAGCTGCTTGCGCACGCCGGTGAGCCGGGCGAGGAGCTCCTCCCGGCTCGGCACCACGATGCCTGCGCGTCCGCGCAGGACCTGCGGCTTGCCCGTCGGCAGATGGAACTGGCTGCGGCCGACGTTGATCCACATGTTGTTGGTGCCGGTCATGATATAGGGGTCGCGCGTCAGCCCGAGGCCGCTCACGTAGAAGAGGGTCGCAAGCTGCTGGTCCGGAATGCGGACGTTGACGTGCTCGAGGGCGACGATATTGCCGACATCCTCGGCCGTCCGGTCGTAGTGCTGCTCCATGTCAACCTCCAGGCTCAAGCGGCGAAACGATACTATGATCCCGCCGGCCGCGCGTCCATCCTTAGTCTCTTGGCCTTAGTCTCTTGGCCTTAGTCTCTTGGCAAAGCGTCCGCGGCCGCCATGGCCTCCTCTGCCCGCACCGGGCGGCGCGCGTTGGATCGCAAGGCCTCAAAGGCGGCGCGGGATGTGGCGCGCGAGGGTGCCGAGTGCCAGCATCATGAGGCCGCTTGCGACGAAGACCGAGGGGAGGGCGAAGAGCGAGAGGAGGGCCGAGAACAGCGCCGGCGGGGCAAGTTGCGCGAGATCGCGGTAACTCACGAAGACGGTGGTCATCTCCGCGCGCTCGTAAGGATGGACGGCGCGGAGAAATAGCACGTTGCCGGCACCGTCGAGGATCTCGGCAGCCAGAGCCGCGAGCACCAGCATGACGGCACCGAGCGGCGGCAGGGTCGTCGAGACTGCCGCCGCAAGCGTGAGCGCGCCGGTCGCGAAGTAGCCCGCGAGGAGCAATCGGCGCAGGCCGTAACGCCGGCCGAGCCAGCCCCAGAGCGGTACGCTCCACATCCAGGCGGCCCCAAGGGAGACGATGACGCCGCCGGTCTCGGCCCCCAGCTTCGCGGTGACGGCGAAAATCGGTGCGAAGACGAAGAACATCCCCCACCACGACGCGCGGCCGGCGGCGAGCGCCCAGGCGAGGCGCAGGCGCGGCTGCACGAAGAAGCGCCGCAGATAGCGCGCAGGATTGGGTGGGGGCCGGCCCATCGCCTGGAGCACCGTGTTCTCCTTGAGGCGGAGCATCCAGAAGAGGGCAAGGAGCACCAGGGCCGCGCACGCGGCGATCGCGTAGGGCAGGCGGGCAGCGACGCTCTGCTGCAAATAGACGCCGAGCCACGGCCCGAGCGTCCAAGGGAGTGCCGAGGCGAAGATGCGCGTGGGCTCGAAGCGGCCCAGCTCGTGGCGCGGGATATGGTCGAGGACGTAGAGGTTGAGGGCGACCTCGATGCAGGCGAAGGCGAAGGTGTTGAGGGCGAGTCCGAAGAGCAGGCCCGAGAGCGTCTCGGAGGCGAGCAGCATCGCCGCAACGACGAGGAGGAGGGCACCCAGAGTGAAGACGAAACGCCGGCGGATGAGCCGTGCCAGCCAGGGAATCCCGAACCGTCCCAGGAGTCCCGCGATGCCGACGGAGAAATAGAGCAGGCTCACCGCGCGCGCGCCGCCCAGAAGCCGGAACGCCTCGAGCGGGACGACGGTGAGCAGGATGGTCTGCGCCACCGCCGAGAGGAAGAAGAGGCTGGCGAAGATCGTGGCCTTGCGTCGGGCAAGGACCGCGATCCAGGGTGCGGCATGGGTGGCGCGGGCGGTCACGACGGTCCTGTCCTATGGGCCGAGGTCGGCTCTAAGAAGCGCTCGCGCAAACGCGAGTGCAGCTATTGGCGACTTGTGCTAGACGATCGATTGTGGTTGTTTCCCGCGACTGAGCCTGCAATGCCCGCAAAGGAGATGCTCGACATGCCGACCAGCAAGACACAGCCGACCGTGACGCTCAAGCATATTTCGGCAGCCCTTGCCGAATCCCATGGAATCGCCAAGAAGGAGGCGGAAGGCCTGCTCGCGGACACAGTGGGGCTCCTCGTCAAGCATCTGAAGAAGGGGGACCGCATCCGCATCGGCGGCTTCGGCATTTTCCAGGTGCGCAAGCGCGCCGCGCGTATGGGCCGCAATCCGGCGACGGGAGAGGCGATCAAGATCAAGGCGAGCAAGAAGGTCGCCTTCCGCGCCGCCAAGGAGCTCAAGGAATCCGTCTGACCCGACACCGCCGCGCCAAGCGTTTGGCGGCTTGACCGGACGAAACACCCGTCATTGCGAGGCGCCCGAAGGGCGCCGAAGCAATCCAGCGCGGTTTTCGCATCAAGCGGCCTGGATTGCTTCGCTGCGCTCGCAATGACGGTTCTTTCCGGGTGAGACGATATTTCGAAGCTAAATCGTCGCCTCGATCATGCGGCGCAGCTCGGGCGTTACCTCCGGCATGACGCCGAACCATGCCTTGAAGGCGGGGCGCGCCTGGTGGAGCAGCATGCCGAGCCCGTTGACCGTCGCATTGCCGCGCTTCTTGGCGGCCGCCAAGAGCGGCGTCTCGAGCGGTATGTAGATGATGTCGGAGACGAGGGCCGAGGACGGCAGCCGGCCGAGGGAGAGCTCGAGTGGGGGCTGGCCCGCCATGCCTTGGCTCGTCGCGTTCACCAGGAGGGCGGCACCCTCGAGCAGGCGCTCGCGCTCCTCCCACGGGAGGGCCGTCACGGGCGGGCCGAATTCGCGGGCAAGGGCCTCGGCGCGCGCGGGCGTGCGGTTCACGAGGCGGATCTCCTTCGCCCCCCGGTCGGCCAGGCTGGCGATGACCGCGCGCGCCCCCCCGCCCGCCCCGAGGACCACGGCCGGCCCCGCATCCGCGCGCCAATCGGGCTTGGCCTCGCGCAGGCTCTCGCTGTAGCCGAAGGCATCGTTGTTGAAGGCGCCGAGCGTGCCGTCCTCGGCGACGACGATGGTGTTGACCGCACCGATGCGCCGCGCGATCGGATCGACCCTGTCGACGAGCCGCAAGGCCGCTTCCTTGTGGGGAATGGTCACGTTGCAGCCGGCGAAGCCGAGGGCGGCCAGGCCCTTGAGCGCCTCCGCAAGCCGCTCGGGCCGCACCGCAAGCGGGACATAGCTGCCCTGGATGCCATGGTGGTTGAGCCAATAGCCGTGCAGCTTCGGCGAGCGCGAGTGCATGATCGGCCAGCCCATGACTCCAGCCATGAGGAAACGCTCGGATTGCGCCATCGTGGAACCCCTTTAGCCCATGATCTTGAGTCAGTACGTTGCCCGGCCGCCCGATATATCGAACACCGCGCCCGTAGTGAAGCTGCATTCGGGGCTGGCCACATAGGCGGTCAGTGCCGCGATCTCCTCGACCGTGCAGAAGCGGCCCATGGGAATGCGGCTTTTCGCACTCGCGATGTGCGCGTCCGTCATTTCCCGGAAGAGCTCGGTCTCGGTGATGGCGGGGGTCAGGCAGTTGACCGTGATTCCCGAGGCGGCGAGCTCGCGCGCGAGCGCCTTGGCGAAGCCGATGACGCCCGCCTTCGCCGCCGAGTAGGCGGAAATACCCGGCATGCCCTCCTTGCCGGCGATCGACGCGATGTTGACGATGCGGCCGTAGCGCCTGTCGCGCATCGCCGGCACGAGCGCGCGACAGCAATGGAAGACGCCGGTCAGATCGACCGCCAGCACCCGCGCCCAGGCCTCGAGCGGATAGTCCCAGGCGGGGACCACCGGCCCATTGACGCCGGCATTGTTGACGAGAATGTGGATTTGACCGAAGGCCTCGGCAACGGCGGCGGCGGCGCGCTCGACCGCGGCATAGTCGGTGAGGTCGACCTCGCGCGCAAGGGCAGGGGCGAAGGCGGGTGCGGCATTCGCAAGCGGAGTCAAGTCGCGGTCCCAGATCGTGATGCGGCAGCCCTCGGCCGCGAGGCGCCGTGCGATCGCCAATCCGATTCCGCGCGCACCCCCGGTGACGATGGCATTATGCCCGCGCATTCCGGCCTCGGCCGCCCCGTTCGAGACCGCAGCGGCGGCCGTCATGCGGCACTCCCCGCCATACCGCCGCCCAAGAAGAGCTGGCCCACGCGCGGATCCGCAAGCATGGCGGCCGCCGGCTCCGCGAGGCGCGTCCGGCCGAGCTCCAGGACAAGACCGTCGTCGGAGATCTCGAGGGCACTCTTGGCATTCTGCTCCACCATCAGGATGGAGGCCCCCTGCGCCCGGAGCTCCTTCAGGATATTGAAGGTCTCCCGCGCCATGATCGGCGACAGCCCGATGGACGGCTCGTCGATGAGGATGAGCTTGGGCTCGAGCAGCAGGCCGCGCGCGATCTCGAGCAGCTTTTGCTCGCCCCCGCTCAAGGTCGAGGCCTGGCGGCCGGCCTTGCGTT
Organism: Alphaproteobacteria bacterium; assembly: GCA_035516655.1. GTDB lineage: Bacteria > Pseudomonadota > Alphaproteobacteria > JACZXZ01 > JACZXZ01 > DASPPM01. Next base: position 7,401 of record DATJAC010000054.1, read on the forward strand.
TGAGCACCGGAAAACGCTCCATGGCCGCGGCCATCCTCGCCTTCACGTCGATGCCCGGCTCCGCGGAGACGCCGCCGAGTTCGAGATTATGCAGCACGCTCAGCTCGGGAAAGATATTGCGCCCCTGCGGAATGTAACACATGCCGAGCTTGAGGAGGCGGCGCGGCGTGGCGTTGGTCGTCTCCATGCCGTCGAAGCGGATGCGCCCGGCGCGTGCCGCGAGCAGCCCGAACACCGTCTTGAAGACGGTCGATTTGCCGGCCCCGTTGGGGCCGATGATGGTGGTGATCGTGCCCCGGCGCACCCTGAACGAGAGCTCGTGGAGGATGGTCATCGCCCCATAGCCGGCGACGATGCCCTCGAGCTCGAGGATCGGGGGGTCAGCGTCCAAGGTAGGCCTCCATCACCGCGGCGTTGGCGCGGATTTCGCTCGGCGCCCCCGCGGCGATGATCTTGCCCTCGGCGAGAACCAGGATGCGGGTGCAGAGCGACATCACGAATTCCATGTTGTGCTCGATCACGACGAAGGTGGCTTTCTCTTCCGCATTGACGGCCCTGAGACGTTCGCGGAGATGGCCGAGCATGGTCGGGTTGACGCCGCCGGCAGGCTCGTCGAGAAGAACCAGCCGCGGCCCCGCCATGAAGGCCATTGCCGCATCGAGCAGCTTCTGCTGACCGTAGCTCAGCTCTCCCGCCCTGTGGCGCGCCACGGACGCGAGCTGGAAGAAGGCGATCATGCGCTCGGCCGCGGCCCCGAGGCCCGCGTCGCCCCGGCCGATAAGGCGCCGGAGCATCGAGCCGCGATGCTCCTGGCCCGCGAGGATGAGGTTGTCGCGCACCGAAAGCTGCGGGAAGACCTGGAGCAATTGGAAGGTGCGGCTGATGCCGAGGCGATTGAGATCGCACGGCCGCATGTTCGTAATGCGCTCGCCCCCCGCGTAGACCTCGCCCGAGCTCGGCCGCATCTGGCCCAGCACGCAATTGAAGAGGGTCGACTTGCCGGAGCCGTTCGGGCCGATGATGCCGAGGATCTCGCCCGCGCGCACCTCGAAGGAGACGCCGTCGACGGCGACGATGCCGCCGAAGGACTTGCTGAGATCGGAGACCTCGAGGACGGCGCTCATGCCTCGCCTCCCCCATGGGCCGAAGCTTGAGGCGCAGGGCCGGCGTGCCGACGCGCCGCCGCCTCGAGGGCGAGGCGGCACATGCCGACGATGCCCGAGGGGCAGAAGGCCATGAGCACCATGACGAGGACGGCGTAGACCATGAGGTAATAGCCCTCGGTGAAGCGCAGCCACTCCGGCAGCAGGACGGCGATCGCGGCACCGACGAACGGACCCAGGAAGATGCCGGAGCCCCCGACGATCACCATGAGCAGAAGATTGAGGGAGAGGCCGAGGGCGAAGGAATTGGGGTCGATGAACTGCACCAGGGGCGCATAGAGCGCACCGGAAAGCCCGCCGAAGGCGGAGCCGATGGCGAAGGCCATGAGCGTGTAACGGCGCGTGTCGACGCCGAGCGAGAGCGCGCGCACCGGATTCTCGCGCAAGGCCACGAAGGCGCGGCCCCAGGGCGAGCGCAGCAGCCACCATTCCACCGCAGCCAGCAGCACGAGCATGGCGAGGGCGAAGAAGTAGAAGGCAGGGGCGCTCGCTGCGGACCAGCCGAAGAGCGCCGGGCGGGGAATTCCGTTGATGCCATAGATGCCGTTGGTCAGCCATTCCTCGTTGCGCAGGACGAGGAAGACGAGGGTCGAGAAGGCCAGGGTCACGAAGGCGAGGTAATGGTGCTGCACGCGGAGGGCGGGGTAGCCGAGTCCCCAGCCGATGGCGAAAGCGAGCCCGCCGGAGACGGCGAAGGCCGCAGGGAAGGGGAGGCCGCTCTTGGTCAGGAGGGCGGTCGCGTAGGCGCCGATGCCGACGAAGGCACCCTGGGCAAGCGAGATCTGGCCGGCATAGCCGAGGGTGAGATTGAGCCCGAGGGCCGCGATCGTCGTCACCGCCCAGAGGCTGAGGAGATAGATGCCGTAGGGCTTGAGAAAGAAGGGAAGGGCAATCGCGAGGGCGAGCCCGATGGCGGCCGCAGCAGTGCCTACGCCCCTCATACCAGACGCTCTTCGCTCCGTCCGAGCAGACCTTGCGGCCGGAGCAGGATGACCGCGATCAACAGCAGGAGCGGGAAGGCGCCGCGGTATTGCGACGAGACATAGGCCGCCGACAGGTTGTCGAGCACGCCGAGGATGATGCCGCCGAGGATGGCGCCGCGGACCTGATTGAAGCCGCCGACGATCGCCGCGATGAAGGCCGCGAGCCCCAAGGTCTCGCCGTTGGTGAATTTGGCAAGATAGATCGGGCTGATGAGGATCGAGGCGACGGCGACGAGCACGGCGTTGACGACGAAGGTATAGAGGATCATGCGCTCGACGGGGATGCCCAGGATGCGCGCCACGGTCGGATTCTGTGCCGTCGCCTGCATGGCATGGCCGAGACGCGTTCCGTGCAGGAGTAGGTGCAAGGCCACGACGGTCACGACGGCAACGGCGATCACCACGAGGCTCTGGGTCGACACCACGGCACCGAAGACGTCGAGGTCGTGGGCGCCCACGAGGGAGGGAAAGCGCTGCGCCTGCGAGCTGTAGAAGTCCTTGGCGGATTCCTTGAGGAAGAGCGAGAGCGCTATGGTCGAAATCACGAGCGGCAGCACGCCGTGCCGCAGCATCGGGTCGACGATGACGCGCTTGAAGAGCACGCCGAGCACGGCAACCGACGCCGCGATCCCGACGAGAGCCGCCGCCCAGAACGGCAGGCCCGCGAAGTTCATCGCGGCGAGAACGAAGAAGGCCGGGAGCATGACGAACTCGCCTTGGGCGAAGTTGATCGTCTGGGAGGTTTGCCACAGCAGCGTGAAGCCGACTGCGACCAAGGCGTAAATGGAGCCCGTGGCGAGGCCGGAGACGAGAAGCTGGATGAAGGAGGCCATCGCGCGATCCCGCCTGCCCGCTAGCGGATGCACGCAGCACTAAAGACGTCGCACCTGCTATCAGTCATTCGTCGTTCCCGCGAAAGCGGGAACCCATGCCGGCCACGTCGGCTGTCACTCGTGGCCTCCTGGATGACCGCTTTCGCGGGCATGACGCATTCGATGTATCGCGTTCTTCAATGTCGGCCCATGCGTTCGCTAAGATGCTACCGGGCGGCGTCTCCGTAACCTATTTGTTGAGCTTGGGCAGGATCTCGACGATCTTCTGCTTGCCGTCGACGACCTGGCCGAGGAAGCTCTCGCGGTCGATGTCCCCGTTCTTGTCCCAGGTCGCTTCCATGAGGATGCCCGGCTCCTCGGCGGGCGTGATGGTCAGGCCATGGAGCTTGGCGGCGAAGGCCTTGCTGTCGAATTTGCCGAGCTTCTCGGTCACGTACTTGATGACGTAGACGGCCGTATAGCCCTTGATGCCGTTGTGGTCGTTGGCGTAGTTGAAGCGCTTCTTGAACTTGGCGCCGAAGTCCTGAAGGGCGGGGACGGGCGCATCGGCGGTGAGCCCGACATGCCCGCGCACGCCGTTCGCGGCGTCGCCCGCGAGCTCGATCACCCGCTGGCCTAGAAGCGTGGTCTCGCCGATGAGCGGCGTCTTCAAGCCCTGCTTCTTGGCCTCCTTGAGGAAGCGGGCACTCTCCTCCTCGTTGATGTAGATGAAGGCCGCGTCGGCATTGGCCGCCTTGACCTTGACCACGTCGGAGGAGAAATCGGCCTGGCCGGATTCCGTCGAGAGGTCCGCGGCGATCGCGATGTTGCGGGTCTTCATCTCCTTGATGAACTGGTCGTGCCCGCCCTTGCCGAAGTCGTTGTTCACCCAGACGAGGGCGACGCTCTTGATCTTGAGCTCGTCATGCAGGTAGTTGGCGATCTTCGGCATGCTGAATTGCTGGCCGAAGGAGGTGCGGAAAACGTAGGCGTCGCCTTGCTGCGTGATGTTGGCTGCCTCGCCGCCGACGATTTCCGGAATCTCGGCCTCTTGGGTGAGTTTCATGTCGACCACCACCGAGCCGGAGAAGACCGGGCCGAGGACGACGTAGGGCTTGTTGTCGAGCACCTTCTGGATCTGGGCGCGCGAAATGCCGGCATCGCTTTGGGTGTCGAGAAAGGGGGTCTCGATCTTGCGCCCGAGGATGCCTCCTTTGGCGTTGATCTCCTCCTCAGCGAGAATGATGCCGTCGCGGAAGTTGGTGCCGGAGACGGCTCCCGCTCCCGAGAGCTCGATCACACAGGGAATATAGACCGTCGCCTGCGCACGAGCCGCCGCCGGTGCCAAGGCTGCGCCCGCGGCCAAAAGGGTCGCCAAGATTGCCGTTCGCATTGTCGTGTCCTCCCAAGCGTTGTTTTAAGGTGCGCCCGATCGCGAGGCTCCCGCGAGGTCTTTTTACCGTCCGCGCCAAGCGGAGGGAAGCCTCGCCGGAGCCCTATACGCAAGATCGACCGCAGCGCCGGTACGTTAGGTAAGGACCTGGCCGAGGTCAACCATTTCAACCGATATTATTGATTATCTCCTATTGTTTTGGCCCTGATGTTTCTCAAGGCCGCCTTTTCTTGCCCGCCGGCGCGCGCTTCGTTGCCGTCGCCGCCGCACCGACCGTCTGGTCGAGCTCGGCCGCCTTGAGGATATGGGCCTTGAGGATGGCGCAGCCGCGCTCGGCATCGCGCGCGATCGCCGCCGCGAGGATCGCCCGGTGCTCCGCCGCCGATTGGGAGCGGGGAAACGGCTTGGTCTTGAGGGAGAGCATGCGGTAGCGCCGGCTGTGGTCGTACATGGCGCGGTGGAAGAGCTTGAGCCAGCGCGAACGGCAATTGGAGATGAGCGCCTCGTGGAACTCCTGGTTATATCGCTCCCACGCCTCGCCGAACTCGTCCGGCCGCTCCTCCACCAGGGCC
>DATJAC010000055.1:0-5697 GCA_035516655.1 Alphaproteobacteria bacterium
GGCCGATCGCGGCCCGGAGCGAGGCGAGGGTGACCGCGCGCACGTCGATGCCGTCGATCGTGACCGCACCTGCGTCCACGTCGTAGAAGCGGGGGATGAGGTTGACGATGGTCGATTTGCCGGCGCCCGAGGGCCCGACGAGGGCGACCGTCTTGCCGGCCGGCACCTCGAGCGTCACTTCATGGAGGGCGGTCTTGCCGGGGCCGTAGGCGAAGCACACGCCTTCCAAGCGGATGGTGCCGGCACTCACGACGAGGGCCTTGGCATCGGGGCGGTCGACGATCGCGGGCGCGGAGTCCAGCACGGCGAAGATGCGCTGTGCGGCGGCGAGCCCTTCTTGCAGGCTGGTGTTGAGATTGGCCAGGCGCTTCATCGGCTCATAGGCGAGGAGCAGTGCGGTCACGAAGGAGAAGAAGGTGCCCGGCGTGCGCACCTCGTGGATCACCTGATAGCCGCCATAGAGGATGACGGCGACGATGGCGAGCCCGCCGAGGGTTTCCATGACCGGCGAGGAGGCCGCCCGCGTCTTCGCCGCCTTCTGGGCGAGGCGAAAGAGGTTCTCGATGATGACGCGCGCGCGCGACGCCTCGTAGCGCTCCATGCCGTAGGCCTTGACGTGGCGGATGCCCTGGAAGGTCTCCTCGAGCAAGGTCATGAACTGGCCCACCTCGGCTTGGGTATTGGCCGAGACGCGGCGCATGCGCTTGCCCAGGCGGCGGATGGGGAGGATCGCGGTCGGGAAGGCGAAGAAGGAGACGAGGGCGAGCACCCAGTCCTGGTAGAACATCACCGCCACGAGGGCGAGGAGGGTGAGCGTGTCCTTGCCGAGCCCGGTCAGCGCGTCGGAGACGGCAGCCTTCAAAAGGCTCGCGTCGCTGATGAAGCGCGAGATCAAGGTGCCGGTGGCATTGGCGTGGAAGAAGGCGAGGTCGGCGCCGATCATGTGCTCGAAGAGCTTGCGCTGCATGTTGGCGATGATGCGCATGCCGACGTAGTTCATGGTGACGCCTTGGGCGTAGGTGGCGAGGCCCTTGACGACGAAGACGGTGAGTACCACGAAGGCGATCACGCCGAGGCGGTCGGGGCGGCCGGCGCGGAAGACGTCGTCGAGGATGGGCTCCATCAGCTTGGCGAGGAGGCCCGTCATGGCGGCGGCGATCGCCATGGCGAAGAGGGCGAACGCGAGGCGCGGCAGCTGCGGCTTGATCTGGTCGCGCGCCAGCCGGCGCACGAGCGAGAGGGTCGTCGCGTCCAACGCGATCCTGGCCGTGCCCGTCTTGCTCAAGCCTTCGCACCCCCTCCGCGGCGGCACTGTCCCCGGGCCACCGTCACATTTACGCGGCATACACCTCGATCCCCGCGCGCGCTTTGGGCTCGGGGCACGCCCCCGGCCCTCGGCGGCGGCAAGATAGCACGCGCCCGTGCAGGCGGCCAACCGCTTGAGATGAGCCGGATTTTGGCGCTGGCGCGCTAGGCCCCGGCGGCGTTGACGAGGCTGGGCGGGGAGAGCGGGCGCAAGTTGTCGAGGAACTGCTCGGCACAGGCGTCCCAGGAGAAGCGGCGGGCGAAGGCGGTGCAGCTCTCGGCCGGGATGGCAAGGGCGCGGCGGCAGGCGGCCTCGAGGTCCGCGTCAAGCGCCCCCGCCCCCGAGCCGCCGATCACGTCGAGCGGCCCCGCCACGGGGAAGGCGGCGACGGGAAGCCCGCAGGCCGCGGCTTCGAGGAGGACGAGCCCGAAGGTGTCGGTGCGGCTCGGGAAGACGAAGACGTCGCTCGCGGCATAGTGACGCGCGAGCTCCTCGCCGCATTTGGCACCCGCGAAGACCGCGGCCGGATACTTCCGCTTGAGCTCGGGGAGGAGCGGGCCGTCGCCCACCACGAGCTTGGTTCCCTTGAGCGGCAGCTCGAGGAAGGCGGGGATGTTCTTCTCGATCGCCACCCTGCCGACGGTGAGCCAGATCGGCCGCTCGAGGTGGGCCAGGAAGCTCTTCTCGCGCGGGCGGAAGAGCGCGGTGTCGACGCCGCGCGTCCATGGCAGGATGTTGCGGAAGCCGCGCGCGGCGAGGTCGCGCCGCACGCTCGCGGTCGCCACCATGATTCCGGTACCCGCGTTGTGGAAGCGCCTGAGCCAGGCGTAGAGCCAATCGCTCGGCACGCGGAAACGCGCATTCACGTACTCGGGGAAGCGGGTGTGGAAGGAGGTGGTGAAGCCGTGACCGCGGGCCAAGCAGTGGCGCCGGGCGGCGATGCCGAGAGGTCCTTCGGTCGCGATATGGACGGCCTCGGCATCGAAGGCCGCGAAGGCTGCGGCGACGCGGCGGCGGGGGAACATGCTGAGCCGGATCTCGGGATAGCTCGGGCAGGGCAAGGTGAGGAAACGCTCGGGGGTGAGGAGCTCGACGGCGTGGCCCTCGCGGCGCAAGAGCCGGGCGATGACTTCGAGCGTGCGCACCACGCCGTTCACCTGCGGATACCAGGCATCGCTCACGACGAGGATCCGCATCACTCGGCCGCCCGCACGAGGGCCGCTCCGTGCTTGTCCGCCCAATGGAGGATCTCGAGCCGGCCCGAGGCATGCTCGACGAGGGCGGTGCAGCTCTCCACCCAATCGCCGTCGTTGCAATAGAGGATGCCGCGGATCATGCGCATCTCCGCCTTGTGGATATGGCCGCAGATGACGCCGTCGGCCCCGCGGCGGCGGGCCTCGGCCGCGACCGCTTCCTCGTAGTTCGAGATGTACTCGACCGCGTTCTTGACCTTGTGTTTGAGGTAGGCGGAGAGCGACCAATAGGGATAGCCGAGGCGGCGGCGGAGGAGGTTGTACCAGTGATTGAGCGAGAGGCAGAGGTTGTAGGCCCAGTCGCCGAGAAGGGCGAGCCACTTCGCATATTTGACGATGCCGTCGAACATGTCGCCATGGATGACGAGGAGCCGCTTGCCGTCGGCGGTCTCGTGGATATGCTCCGCGAGCACCTGGATGCCGCCCAGTACCACGCCTGCGTAGTCACGCAGCGCCTCGTCGTGATTGCCGGGAACGTAGATCACCTTGGTCCCCTTGCGCGCCTTGCGCAGGACTTTCTGGATCACGTCGTTGTGGCTCTGCGCCCAATACCACGAGCGCTGCAGACGCCAGCCGTCGATGACGTCGCCCACGAGAAAGAGGTTGTCGGATTCGTTATGCTTGAGGAAATCGAGCAGGAACTCGGCCTTGCAGCCGCGCGTGCCGAGGTGGATATCGGATATCCAGATGGTGCGGTAGCGATCCACTCCCCCTCATCCGCGCATGCCCGAGCCGGCAAGGATGCCTGGCCACCCGCGCGCGGAAGCTAAATCAATATCTTGAGGATTTCAAGTTCTATTCTACAAGAGATATGACAATACTCGTCATATTAGTGCAATCTAAATGTAACTTCACAAAGGCACTTGGACGCTTTAATAAATCCGCAACATTGATTCGATCGCTCTCGACGAGGCTCCCTTGCATCCCTCCGTTCCCGACCCGCGGCCGCGGCGCCTCTACGTCATCTACAACCCGGCCGCCGGTTGGCGCCGGCGGTGGCGCTACCGCAAGGTCCTCGCCCATCTCGCCCGGCTCGGCTGCGCGCTCACGCTCTGCGAGACCGCGGCCCGGGGGGACGCGGAAGCCTTGGCCCGTGCCGCCGATCCGGCCGCGGTCGACCTCGTCGTCGCCGCGGGCGGGGACGGCACCATCAACGAGGTGATCAACGGGCTTGCCGCGAGCCCCATCCCGCTCGCGATTCTGCCGCTGGGTACTGCCAACGTGCTCGCCGCCGAGATCGGGCTCGCGGGCTCGGCCCGCGCCATCGCCGAGACGATCGCCACGCAAGCGCCCCGCCCGGTCTTCCTCGGCAGTGCGAACGGCCGGCGCTTCGCCCTCATGGTCGGCGTGGGCTTCGATGCCCGCGTGGTCGCCGACCTCGATTTGGGGCTCAAGCGCGCGTTCGGGAAACTCGCCTATGTGCTTGCAGCCCTGCGCCAGCTCCTCGCCTATCGCGCGCGGCGCTACCTCGTCGAGATCGACGGGCGGCCCTTCACGGCGGCGGCCCTCGTCATCGCCAAGGGCCACTACTACGGCGGCCGCTTCACCATCGCACCCGCGGCCCGCCTCGAGGAGCCGCGCCTCTACGTCGCCCTCTTCGAGTGCCCTGGGCGCTGGAACCTCCTGCGCTACGGCTGGGGCCTGCTCTCCGGCCGCATCGGCCGTTTGAGCGACGTGCGCGTGGTGCCGGCCCGCTCGGTCAGCGTGCGCGCCGAGTCCGCCGAGCCCGGCGAGGCGGTGCAGGCGGACGGCGATCTCGCGGCCACGCTCCCGCTCGCGGTGACCGTCACCGACGCCACGTTGGCACTGGTGACGGCCGCCTGACGCTCGTCGAACTTCTTCCCGCATGCTAGCCTTTTCGCCGCGCTCGCGCGGCGGGGAGGACAGGCACGCATGACGCCCGAGAAATTCACCATCAACGTGCCGGAGGCGGTGCTCGACGATTTGAAGCACCGGCTCGCGTCGGCGCGCTGGCCGGACGAGATCGCGAACGACGGCTGGGAGCGCGGCACGAATCTCGCCTACCTGCGCGAGCTCGCGGCTTACTGGCAGCAGGGCTATGACTGGCGCGCCGAGGAGGCGGCCCTCAATCGCCTGCCGCAATACCGCATCGAGCTCGACGGGACGCGCGTCCATTTCGTCCATGTACGCGGAAAAGGGCCGCGGCCGCTTCCCCTCATCATCAGCCACGGCTGGCCGGGCAGCTTCGTCGAGATGACGGGGCTTATCCCCCTCCTCGCCGATCCGGTCGCCCACGGCGGCAGGGCCGAGGACGCCTTCGACGTGGTAGTACCGTCCTTGCCCGGCTACGGTTTCTCCGATGCGCCGCACCGGGCGGGGATGAACCCGAACGCGATCGCAGCACTCTGGGTCCGCCTCATGGCGGCCCTCGGCTACGAGCGCTTCGCGGCCCAAGGGGGCGACTGGGGCTCGGCGGTCTCGACGGCACTCGGGCTCGACCATCCCCGGCGCATCGTGGGCCTCCATCTCAATTACATCGCCGGCCGCTTCCTCCTCGGCGGCACGCTCAACGAGCGGCAAGAGGACGAAGTGGCGCGGCGCTATCTGGAAGTGCTGCGCGCCTGGTGGGACGCCGAGGGCGGCTACAACCATCTCCAGGCGACCAGGCCGCAAACCCTCGGCTACGCGCTCAACGATTCCCCGCTCGGGCTCGCCGCCTGGATCCTCGAGAAGTTCCACCGCTGGAGCGACTGCGAGGGGGACCCCGTGCGGCTCTTCGGGCGCGACGCCCTCCTCACCAACGTCATGATCTACTGGGTGAGCGCCACGATCACCGCCTCCATGCGGCTCTATTACGAATCGCGCGAGCGCCCGCTCCGTCTCTCGCCAGCCAATCGCGTGACCCCGCCTGTCGCGGTCGCCCTCTTCCCCAAGGAAATCCCCATGCCGCCGCGCGCCCTTGCCGAGCGCGGCTACAACATCCAGCGCTGGACCGCGATGCCGAGAGGCGGGCACTTCGCCGCCATGGAACAACCCGAGCTCCTCGCCCAGGACCTGCGCGAATTCTTCCGCGCGCTGCGGTAGCTTCGAAAAGAGAAGGATTCACCACGGAGAGCACGGAGGACACGGAGAAGATAAAATTCCTGCCGCTCTCCGTGTCCTCCGTGCTCTCCGTGG
>DATJAC010000056.1:0-6105 GCA_035516655.1 Alphaproteobacteria bacterium
TCTCACGGTGGGCGTCATCACCAAGCCCTTCCAGTTCGAGGGCTCGCAGCGCATGCGGACCGCCGAGACCGGCATCCAGGAGCTGCAGAAGTACGTCGACACCCTCATCATCATCCCGAACCAGAACCTGTTCCGCGTCGCCAACGAGAAGACCACCTTCGCGGACGCCTTCAAGATGGCGGACGACGTGCTCTATTCGGGCGTGCGCGGGGTGACCGACCTCATGGTCATGCCCGGCCTCATCAACCTCGACTTCGCCGACATCCGCACGGTGATGAGCGAGATGGGCAAGGCGATGATGGGTACGGGCGAGGCGGAGGGCGAGCGCAGAGCCCTCGATTCCGCCGAGGCGGCGATCTCCAATCCGCTCCTCGACGACGTCTCGATGAAGGGGGCCAAGGGGGTGCTCATCAATATCACCGGCGGCATGGACATGACCCTCTTCGAGGTCGACGAGGCCGCCAACCGCATCCGCGACGAGGTCGATCCCGAGGCCAACATCATCTTCGGCTCGACCTTCGACGAGCAGCTCCACGGCCGCATCCGCGTCTCCGTGGTGGCGACCGGCATCGACGGCTTAGCGGCAAGCCAGCCCAAGCCCGCCCGGCCCGTGCTGGTGAGCGAGCGGCCGACCCCGCGCGTGGCTCCGGCACCTGCCCCTGCCGCCGAGGCCGGGCGGCCGGCAGCACGCACGCTCGAGCCGGTGGCAGCGGCGGCAACCCCGCCTGTCGTCGCGACCGGGCCGGACCGCGAGCCCCTTGAGCTCGACCAGCCCTTCCTGGCCCCGCGCCCGGTCGGGCCCGCGAGCGAGCCCCAGCCGCCCGCGGCGGCAAGCCCCGCCCAGGTCGACCCCTTCGGTGCCGCGGCGGTGGCCAACGGCGCTGCCCTGGCACCGGCCGATCCGCGCCCGGCACGCCGTGCCATGGCCAACATCTTCACCCGCGTTACGGGTGGGGCGCGCAAGGCCCCCGAGCCGCAGGCGGAGGCCCCGGCAGCCCCCGTCCAGCCGCGCCTCGGCGGGCTCGATCCGGCCGATCGGCTGTCCGCGTCGAAGAGCGAGGACGACCTCCTGGAGATCCCCGCGTTCCTGCGCCGGCAGGCCAATTGATGGAGGCTAACTCTCTGAAATGACGCGGCTTTTACCGGTAACATTCCGTAACAAAAGGTGATTTGAGTGCTTCGGGGCTCGTTGCTAAAGAGACCCGAAGCACTCGGCCACCGAGCCGAGCATAATCCGGCGAGCCGAGCGTAAACCGGCAGTACCGGAGTGGGGAGTGCAAGGGCAGAGTGCGGTGTGAGCGTTGCGAGGGGAGGAGCAGATTCTCCAGCAGACCCTGAAGACGCCGATCAGTTGCTCGGGGATCGGCCTGCATTCCGGCGCCAAGGTCACCATGACCTTGCAGCCGGCAGAACCCAACAGCGGGATCCTGTTCCGGCGTACCGACGCGGCGGGTTTGCGTGCGAGCATCCCGGCGACGTGGCGCCACGTGGTCGACACGCGCATGTGCACCACGCTCGGCGCCAAGTCCGCGGAGACGGAAGGCGAGGTACGCATCGGCACGGTCGAGCACCTCCTTGCCGCGGTCGCCGGCAGCCACATCGACAACCTGCTCATCGAGCTCAACGGCCCGGAAGTGCCCGTCATGGACGGGAGTGCGGCACCCTTCATGTTCCTCTTCGACTGCGCAGGCGTGGTCGAGCAGACGGCGCAGCGCTCGGCCATCCAAATCCTGAAACACGTAGCCGTCGGCAACCATGAGGCGATGGCGACGCTCTCGCCGGGCAGCGGCTTCTCGGTCAGCTGCGAGATCGACTTCGAGGCACCTGCCATCGCGCGGCAGGAATATTTCGTGTCGCTCGAGAACGGCGCCTTCCGCAGCGAGATTGCGCGCGCGCGCACCTTCGGCTTCGTCGAGGACGTGCGGCAGCTGCGCGCGGCCGGATTGGCACTTGGCGGCTCGCTCGACAACGCCGTGGTCGTCGACGGCGACCGCGTCATCAATGCGGACGGGCTGCGCTACGAGGACGAGTTCGTGCGCCACAAGGTGCTCGACGCGGTGGGCGACCTGTCGCTGGCGGGGGCTCCCATCCTCGGACACTTCCACGGCTATCGCTCGGGCCACAGCATGCACAACCGCCTCCTCCGTGCCCTCTTCGCGGACCGCGAGGCATGGCGGCTGGTTCCGCTCGAGAACCGGCGCCAGACGGGTGGGGTGGTGCTGGCGGGCTCGCGCAGGGTCGCAGCCACGGCCTGACCGCGCTACGCTCACGACAATTCGATTTGAGGACCGGGCGGCCGGGCGCATGCGCGCGGGCGAGCCTATTGGAAATCGGCACGGCATGCTATAAGAGGCCGCGGCGGGGCCAAATCCTGCTTTCCAATCGAGGTTTCGGACGGCGATGAGCAAATTCCGGCACGGCTTTTGGCGCAACCCGTTCCTCGTTCTCGCCGCCGCGTTTGCCCTGACGCTCGCGGTCTCGGCCTGCTCCGGCGACGACGACGACACCAAGGACGACGCGAACGTCGATAAGCCGGTAAATCAGCTCTACAACACGGCGATGGACCAGCTCGCCGAGCGCCGTTACAAGGAGTCCTCCAAAGCCTTCGAGGAGGTCGAGCGCGAGCATCCCTACTCGATCTGGGCGACCAAGGCCGAGCTGATGTCGGCCTACACGCTCTATCAGGCGAACAACTACACGGACGCCATCAGCGCGCTTGATCGCTTCATCCAGCTCCATCCCGGCAATCGCGACATCGCCTATGCCTATTATCTGCGGGCACTCTGCTATTACGAGCAGGTGAGCGACGTCGAGCGCGACCAGTCCAACGGCGAGAAGGCCTTGTCCTCGCTCGACGAGCTGATCAAGCGCTATCCCGAGACCACCTTTGCCCGGGACGCCCGCCACAAGATCGACCTGGTGCGCGACCATCTCGCCGGCAAGGAGCTCGAGATCGGCCGCTTTTACGAGAAGCGCGAGCAGTATCTCGCCGCGATCAACCGCTTCAAGGTCGTCGTCGACAAATACCAGACGACGAGCCAAGTGCCGGAAGCGCTCCATCGCCTCGTCGAATGCTACATGGCGCTCGGCATCGTGGACGAGGCGCGCAAGACCGCCGCCGTGCTCGGCTACAACTATCCGCGCAGCGAGTGGTACATCGACAGCTATCAGCTGGTCCAGAACGTGAAGGTCGACCGCGACAAGGGCACCGAGCGGCCGAACGACGACTCCTTCATCGCCAAGACCCTCGGCGCGATCATGCCGTTCTAAGGCCCGGCATCACCGGCAATCTGGCTACCCCCCACCCTCCCCTCCCCCTTGAAGGGGGCTCGAGCCGTGAAACGGATCGAGGGGGAGGGGATGACACATGCACCAAGTGCGAACTGGCGGCGCTGGCGTCGGGGCGGTGGTGCCCTTAGAGTAGCGGCTCGGCTCTCTCGCAGCGGGTCCACCGGGGAATGCTGGTCAGCCTCTCGATCCGAGACGTGATTCTGATCGACCGGCTGGATCTCTCTTTCCATGCGGGCCTCTCCGTGCTGACCGGCGAGACCGGGGCCGGCAAATCGATCCTGCTCGACGCCCTCGGCTTGGCCCTCGGCGCGCGCGCCGAGGCCGCCCTGGTGCGCCGGGGTGCCGGCCAAGCGAGCGTCGCCGCCGCCTTCGAGCTGGCGGACGACCATCCGGCCTGGGACTTGCTCGCGCGCCAGGGGCTCGCGCGCGAGACCCCGCTCCTCCTCCGTCGCACGCTCGCGGCCGACGGCCGCAGCCGCGCCTTCGTCAACGACCAGCCGGCGAGCGTGGGCTTCCTGCGCGAGCTCGGCGACAGCCTGGTCGAGATCCAGGGCCAGCTCGACCAGCACGGTCTGCTCGATCCCGCGACCCATGGTGCCGCCCTCGATGCCTTCGGCGGCGAGGACAGCCTCAATGAGCGCGTGCGCGGCACTTACAGCACTTGGCGCCAGGCGCTTGCGGCCGGGGCCGCCTTCGCGGCCGAGCTCGAGGCCGCTCAGCGCGACGAGGCGTTCTTGCGCCATGCCCTCGCCGAGCTCGAAGGCTTGGGGCCGCAGCCGGGCGAGGAGGCCGCCCTCGCCGAGGAGCGCGCCCTCCTCATGCATCGCGAGCAGGTGGTCGAAGCGCTCAACGCGGCCGCGGCGATTCTGAGCGGCGAGCCGGCGGGACGCGGCGACGGGATCGAGGCAGCCCTCGGGCGCGCCCGGCGCCAGCTCGAGCGCGCGGCCGAGAAGGTGGCCGGTCGGCTCGGTCCGGCCTTGGCCGCCCTCGACCGTGCTGCCGTCGAGCTCGCCGAGGCGACGGCGGGGCTTGCCGCCCTGGGCAGCGCCATCGACGCCGAGCCGGGACGGCTCGAGGCCGTCGACGAGCGGCTCTATGCTTTGCGCGAGCTCGCGCGCAAGCACCGGGTGCCGAGCGACGGGCTTGCGGCCCTCGGCGAGACGTTGCGGCACCGCCTCGCCGCCATCGACGCGCGCGAGGAGGCAAGGCGGCAGCATGAGGAAAGCACGGCCGCGGCTCGCGAGGCCTATCTCGGTGCCGCGCGCGCGCTCTCCAAGGCGCGCGCCGCGGTGGCAGGGAGGCTCGATCGCGCGATCATGGCGGAGCTGCCTCCCCTCAAGCTCGAGCGGGCGAAATTCGCGACCCGTCTCGTCCCGCTCGCCGAGGCGGAGTGGGGCGAGGGTGGCATCGAGCGCGTCGCCTTCGAGGTCGCGACCAATCCGGGCACCCCGCTCGGCCCCATCGCGAAGATCGCATCGGGCGGCGAGCTCGCCCGCTTCATGCTGGCCCTCAAGGTGGTGCTCTCGCGCATGGGCTCGGCACCCACCCTCGTCTTCGACGAGGTCGATTCCGGCATCGGCGGGGCGACCGCGGCAGCGGTCGGCGAGCGGCTGCAGCGTCTCGGCCGCGAGCTTCAGGTCCTCGTCGTGACCCACTCGCCCCAGGTGGCCGCCCGCGGCGCCCACCATTGGCGCGTCAGCAAGCGCCAGGGAGGGCGCGGCAAGGAGGAGGAAACCCTGACGCGCGTCGAGGAGCTGGCCGCGGCCGCGCGGCGCGAGGAGATCGCGCGCATGCTTTCCGGGCGGAGGGTCACCGACGAGGCGCGCGCGGCGGCCGACAGCCTGATTGCCGCGAGCCTCGGCTGAGCGGGCCGCCATGGCGAAATCGCCGCACGACAGCCCCGTCGAGGACCTCACGAAGAGCCAGGCCGCGAAGGAGCTGGCACGGCTCGCCGCGGAAATAGCGCACCACGACGAGCTCTATTATCAGAAAGCCGCGCCCGAGATCTCGGATGCGGCCTACGACGCGCTGCAGCGCCGCAATAGTGCCATCGAGGAGCGCTTCCCCGCCCTCGTACGGCCCGACAGCCCGCGCCATCGCGTAGGTGCCGCCCCTGCCACGGGCTTTGCCAAGGTGGTGCATGCGAAGCCCATGCTCTCCCTGGCCAACGCCTTCGAGGAGAGCGAGGTGCATGAGTTCGCGGCCCGCGTGCGCCGCTTCCTCGGCCTGGCCGCCGACGCCGAGCTCGAGCTCGTGGGCGAGCCCAAGATCGACGGCCTCTCGGTCGCCGCCCGCTACGAGGGCGGGCGCCTCACGCAAGCGGCCACGCGCGGCGACGGCGTTACGGGCGAGGACATCACGCAGAACCTGCGTACGATCGCGGACGTGCCGGCC
The DNA here is from genome assembly GCA_035516655.1 of Alphaproteobacteria bacterium. Lineage (GTDB taxonomy): Bacteria > Pseudomonadota > Alphaproteobacteria > JACZXZ01 > JACZXZ01 > DASPPM01. The sequence continues at coordinate 5,686 of DATJAC010000056.1, forward strand.
CAGCTCCACGGCCGCCATGTTCCGGCCGTCCTCGAGGTGCGCGGCGAGGTCTACATGACCAAGGCGGATTTTCTCAGGCTCAACCGGCAGCAGGAGGAGGCGGGCAAGCCGCCCTTCGCCAATCCGCGCAATGCCGCCGCCGGCTCGCTGCGCCAGCTCGACCACCGCATCACCGCCTCGCGCCGGCTCTCCGCCTTTTTCTACGCCGAGGGCGAGATGAGCGAGCCCATCGCCGAGACCCAGTGGGATTATCTCAAGGCGCTCCGCGGCCTCGGCTTCGCGACCAACCCGCTCGCGCGCCGTTGCCCCTCGATCGAGGCAGCACTCGCACTCTACCGCGAGATCGGCGAGAGACGCGCGACGCTCCCCTACGACATCGACGGCGTCGTCTACAAGGTCAACCGCTTCGATCTCCAGGAG
>DATJAC010000057.1:0-17439 GCA_035516655.1 Alphaproteobacteria bacterium
GTGCCGCCGAGCTCGCGCGAGCGCGCGGCGTCGACCCGGTAGAAGCGCTCGGTCAGGCGCGGGATCTGCTCCTTCGCGATGCCCTCGCCCTCGTCCTCGACCGCGACCGCGACGAGGCCCTGGGGCGGGACGCGGGCCAAGGCCACGGGTGCGCGCTCGAGGGCGTGGACGCGCACGCGCACCGACGTCCTGCGCCGGCCGTATTTTAGGGCGTTGTCGATCAGGTTCTGGAACACCTGGGCCAATTCGTCGCCGTCGGCGAGCACGCGCGGCAGCTCGTCCGGGCGGCTGTCGAGCTCGATCGTCACCTCGCGTGCCTTGGCGAGGGGCTGCAGCGCGTCGATCACGCCGCGCAGGAGCTTGACCACGTCGAGCGGCTCGGTGGGTGCCGTGTGCTCGCGCAGCTCGATGTGCGAGAGCGAGAGCAGATCGTCGACGAGACGCGACATGCGGCTCGCCTGCTGCTGCATGATGGCGAGGAAGCGCGAGCGCGCGGGTGCATCCTGGCTCGCCGGGCCGAGGAGGGTCTCGATGAAGCCGAGGAGGGTGGCGAGCGGGGTGCGGAGCTCGTGGCTCGCATTGGCGACGAAGTCGGCGCGCATCTGCTCGGCGCGCTTCTCGAGGGTTACGTCGTGGAACACGATGATGAGGGAGACCTCCCCGCCGGCAGCAGCTGCGAGCCGCTCCACCCGGGCCACGAAGGAGCGCCGCACCGGGCCGGCTAGCTCGAACGTCGCGCGCGTCCCCGTCCCGGGCCGCAAGGCCGACTGGGCGGCATCGAGCAAGGCGGGTACCCTCAGCACGCTCGAGAGCTCGCGGCCCTGGGGATCGTCGGCGAGCAGCTCCTTGGCGGCGGCATTGGCGCGCAGGATGCGCAGGCGCTGGTCGAGCATCAAGAGCGGGTCGGGCAGGCTGTCGAGCACGGCCTCGAGGGCCGCGAGCCGGGCCGCGGTCTCCTCGCGCCGCGCCTGCGCGCGCCGCTGCATCCGGCCGACCGCGGAGGCCAAGGCCACGACGAGGGGGGGCCAGTAGGGGCTTGGCGGGCGCACCTCCTCGCCCTCGGCGAGCCCGTCGAGGTGTGCGGTCAGGCGCACCACCCCGCGCAGGTGCGGCCCGATGAGGAGGAAGATCGCAAGTACTAAAACGAGGAAGGCGAGGAAGGCGGCGAGCGGGTCGAGACGGTCCAAGACCACGAGGGTTACGAGCACGGCGGCCGCGGGCAGCGCCAGGAGCGCCGTGGCGGCGACCGTCGGCTTGAGCGGGGTTGGTCCTTGCGCCATCGCAAGAGCAATCTCCGCCAAAGTGCCGTGCCTGGCAAGCGCGGGCGCTTGGGCAAGAGGTCGGTTTCACCTCATCCTTCGAGGCGCCGCCTACGGCGGCTCCCCAGAGGCCGACTCAAAATGGTCCGTTCACTTGCAATGCTCTGTTCGTCACCCCGGCGAAAGCCGGGGTCCATGTCCGAAGCCCGGCTCGAGGCCGACGATGGATTCCCGCTTTCGCGGGAATGACGATGTGTGGGGGCGATGCATTGGAGATAGCGCGATCATTTCCGGCCAGCCTCCGGGGAGCGCCTGCGACGCGTCTCTCAGGATACGGGTTCAGCCCGCGTTGATCGCGTCGTGGGCGGTGAGTGCCGCGAGATTGACGAGCTCGGAGAGGGCGGTGCCGAAGGGGGCGATCTGGGCGGGCTTGCCGAGCCCGATCAGGAGCGGGCCGATCACCGTGCTGCGGCCGAGCTTCTGCAGGAGCTTGGCGCTGATGTTGGCGGCATGGAGGCCGGGCATGATCAGCACGTTGGCCGGGCCCGAGAGCCGGCAGAAGGGATAGAGCTTCATCACCTCGGGATCGAGGGCCACGTCGACCGCCATCTCGCCGTCGTACTCGAAGTCGACCTGGCGGCGGTCGAGCTCGGCGACGGCGGCCCGGATCTCGGCCGCGCGCGCGAGCTGGGTATTGCCGAAGCTCGAGAAGGAGCAGAGGGCGACCCTCGGCTCGTGCCCGAGCTGGCGCGCCTTGGCCGCCGCCTGGACCGCGATGTCGGCGAGCTGGCGCGAGGTCGGCCGCTCGTGCACCTGGGTGTCGGCCAGGAACACGGTGTCGCCGCGCGCGACCACGATCGAGAGCCCGAAGACCTCGCGGCCCGCCGCCGCATCGATCGCCTGCATGATGTCGTCGTAGGCGACGGTGAAGCTGCGCGTGAGGCCGGTCACCATGCCGTCCGCGTCGCCCATGGCCACCATGCAGGCGGCGAACACGTTGCGGTTCTGGTTCACCATGCGCTGGCAGTCGCGATAGATGTAGCCGCGGCGCTGGAGGCGGCCGTAGAGATAGTCGGTATAGCGCTTGTTGTTGGTGGAGAGGCGCGCGTTGTGGACCTCGAGCTTCTCCTCCGCCTCGAGCCCGCTCAGCTCGATCGTCTCGCGCACGCGCTCCTCGCGTCCCACCAGCACGGGCACGCCGAAGCCCGCGTTGCGGAAGGCAAGCGCTGCGCGGATGACGCGCTCCTCCTCGCCCTCGGCGAAGACGATGCGCTGGGGCCGCGCGCGCACGGCCTCGAAGATGAACTGCAGGCTCGAGGCGAGCGGGTCGAGGCGGCCGGCGAGCTCGCGCTTGTAGCCCTCGAGATCGATGATCGGCCGGCGCGCAACACCCGAATCCATCGCCGCCTGGGCGACCGCCGTCGGCACCGTCACGATGAGGCGCGGGTCGAAGGGTGTCGGGATGATGTATTGGGGGCCGAAGCGCAGGCGCTCGCCGGCATAGGCTGCCGCCACCTCGTCGGGGACGTCCTCGCGCGCGAGCCTGGCCAGGGCATGGGCCGCCGCGATCTTCATCTCGTCGTTGATGGTCGAGGCGCGCACGTCGAGCGCTCCGCGGAAGATATAGGGGAAGCCGAGGATATTATTGATCTGGTTGGGATAGTCCGAGCGGCCGGTGGCGACGACCGCGTCCTTGCGCACGGCGTGAACGGCTTCGGGCGTGATCTCCGGGTCCGGGTTCGCCATGGCGAAGATGATCGGCTGCTTCGCCATGCTCTCGACCATCGCCTGGTCGACGGCGTCCTTGACCGAGAGGCCGAGGAACACGTCGGCGCCTGCGAGCGCCTCCGCGAGCGTGCGCAGCTTGGTCTCGACCGCATAGGCGGACTTCCACTGGTTTATGCCCTCGCGGCGCCCGCGATAGATCACCCCCTTGCTGTCGCAAAGGATGATGTGGTCCTTGGCCATGCCCATGTGGACGAGGAGATCGGCGCACGCGATCGCGGCAGCACCCGCGCCGTTCACCACCATGCGCGCGTCCTTGAGCTTGCGCCCCGTGAGATCGAGGGCGTTGATCAGGCCCGCGGCCGCGATGATCGCGGTCCCGTGCTGATCGTCGTGGAAGACGGGGATGTCGAGGAGGGCCCGCAGGCGCTCCTCGATCATGAAGCACTCGGGCGCCTTGATGTCCTCGAGGTTGATGCCGCCGAAGGTGGCACCCAGGAAGCGCACGCAGTTGACGAATTCGTCGACGTCGCGGGTCGAGATCTCGAGGTCGATGCCGTCCACGTCGGCGAAGCGCTTGAAGAGCACCGCCTTGCCCTCCATCACCGGCTTGGCGGCGATGGCCCCGAGATCGCCCAGGCCGAGGACCGCCGTGCCGTTGGTGATGACCGCGACCAGGTTGCCCTTGGCGGTGTAGTCGTAGGCGAAGGCCGGATCGCGCTCGATCTCCAGGCAGGGCACGGCAACGCCGGGCGAGTAGGCGAGCGAGAGGTCGCGCTGGGTGGTGAGGGGCTTGGTCGCCCGGATCTCGATCTTGCCCGGCCGGCCCGAGGCGTGCATGAGCAGCACCTCCTCGTCGGTCACGGTGATGGTGCGTTTCCCGCCGGTGCTGTCCATGGTGCGGTCTTCTTCTTTGTTATGTGAGGTCGCCCGTGGGGAGCATAGTCCTTCGCCTTATCGATTGTTAAGGGCGAAGTCGCCCGTCGTTAGCGCTGGCCGAGCAATTTGAGTGCGGGCTCGGCCAAGCCCTTCGCCGTGAACGGGTTGAGGATGGCAACACCGCCGATGCGGGCACCATCCGCCATGTCCTCGGACAGGAGGACGGTGCAGCCGGCCTCGGCGGCCGTGGCGAGGAGGAGCCCGTCCCAAAAGGACGTGCTGCCGGCCGCAGCAGAGGCCAATGCCGTGCGCAAGGCCGCAGCAGATGCCGGGGCGGCGGGAAAAATCTCGAGCCAGTCGCTCGCCAGGGCTGCCGCGTCGGCCGGCGGTACGATGCCCTTGCGCGTCACCGCGGCGTAGAACTCGGCTAGCGCTTGGAGCGTGAGCCAGCAGTCGCACGCGGCCGCGCGATCGACGATCTCGGCCGCAAGCGCGTGGCGCCGGCCGGCAGCGCTGTCGATGCTGTAGACGAGGATGTTGGTGTCGAGGCTGAAGCGCTTAGCCGCGGCGGGCATTGCGCTCATGGAGGGCAGCACGCTCTAGCGGGCCGGCGGCCAACGGCCAGCCCTCGGCCATGCGCGCCAGGACCCGCCTGCGTGCTGCCTCTTGTGCCGCGGTGAGGACGCGCGCCGCCGCAATCGGCACCAGGCGCGCCACCGGCTTGCCGTTGCGCGTGATGACGAAGTCGGCACCGGCCTCGACCGCGCGGATGCAGCGCGCGAAGGACTGGTTGGCCTCGCGCAGGGTGATCTTTTTGCTCATCGTCGTTGCTCGCTTTTGCCGGGTGCCGATATGTAGCACATGGGCGCGCTACTTTCAACGCGCGCGCGGCCTACGGCGGAAGCGGCGGCCGCGCGGCTCGCGACCAGGCTCCCGCCATGCTAAGCTGCCGCCCATCTTGGCCCCTATCCGCACCAGCTCTCTTCCGAGGAGAGTGCTGCTCTTGCCCTCCCCCGCCGAGCCTTTGAGCGCTTCCTCTCCCGCAGCAGCCGCACCCGACGCGGCAGCACTTGGGGTCGCCACGCCCATGATGGCGCAGTACCTCGAGGTCAAGCGCGCGTACCCGGACTGCCTGCTCTTCTACCGCATGGGCGATTTCTACGAGATGTTCTTCGAGGACGCGGTCAAGGCCGCGAAGGCGCTCGACATAGCACTTACCAAGCGCGGCCGGCACGAGGGCCAGGACATCCCCATGTGCGGGGTCCCCGTCCATGCGGCCGATGCCTATCTGGCCCGCCTCATCCGCCAGGGCTTCCGGGTGGCGGTGTGCGAGCAGATGGAGGATCCGGCCGAGGCCAAGCGGCGCGGCGGCAAGGCGGTGGTGCGGCGCGACGTGATCCGCATCGTGACCCCGGGGACCCTGACCGAGGACACGCTCCTCGACGCGCGCCGGCACAATTATCTGGCCGCCCTCGCCGAATCGGGCGGCAGCGCCGCCCTTGCCTGGCTCGATCTCTCGACCGGGGACTTCTCCGTCCAGCCGCTGGCACCAGCGGAGCTTGCCGGCAGCCTGGCGCGCCTCGATCCGGGCGAGCTCATCATCTCGGATCGCCTGGTGGCGCGCGAGCAATTTGCCGCTGCCCTCGGCGAGTGGGGGACGCGCGCGACCCTCCAGCCCTCGGCGCGCTTCGACAGCGAGAGCGGGCGGCGCCGGCTCGAGGCCTATTATCGCGTCAAGGCGCTCGACGGCTTCGGCAGCTTCGGCCGCGCCGAGCTCGCCGCGGCGGGGGCGCTGCTCGATTACGTCGAGCTCACCCAGAAGGGCAAGCTGCCGCGCCTCTCCGCCCTCCAGCAGATGCGCCCGGGGGCGCTCCTCGAGATCGACCCGGCGACGCGGCGCAACCTCGAGCTCAGCGCGACGCTCATGGGCGAGCGGCAGGGCAGCCTGCTTTCCGTGATCGACCGCACGGTGACGGCGGCGGGGGCGCGCCTCCTGGCCGCCCGCTTGGCCGCCCCCTTGACCGATCCCGCCGCGATCGCGGCCCGCCTCGACGGCGTGCAGTTCTTCCTCGCGAACGAGCGTCTCCGCGAGGACCTGCGCAAAACCCTCAAAGCCGCCCCCGATCTCGCACGCGCCCTCTCGCGCCTTTCGCTTGCGCGCGGCGGCCCGCGCGACCTCGCCGCGGTGCGCGACGGCCTGGCGATCGCGGCCGAGCTCAAGCTCGCCCTGGCCGATCCCGGCCTGGTCGAGCCGCCCGCGGAGATCGCCGCGGTCCGTGCCGAGCTCGGCGAGCACGAGGCCCTCGTGGCCCGGCTCGCGGCAGCACTTGCGGCCGAGCTCCCGCTCTTCGCGCGTGACGGCGGCTTCATCGCGCGCAATTTTCACCCCGCTCTCGAGGTCGAGCGCAGCTTGCGCGACGAGAGCCGCCGTCTCGTGGCGGCCCTCGAGGCGCGCTATCGTAGCGAGACTGCCGTCGCCTCGCTCAAGATCCGGCACAACAACGTGCTCGGCTATTTCATCGAGGCGAGCGCCACGCACGCCGACAAGCTGCCCACGGGTGCCGCCGGCCCCTTCATCCACCGCCAGACCATGGCGAGTGCGGTGCGCTTTACCACGACCGAGCTTGCCGAGCTCGAGGAGAAGATCGCGCGCGCGGCCGACAAGGCCCTAGCCCTCGAGTTAGCACTCTTCGACGAGCTCGCGGGCGCCGTCGTCGCCCACGGCGAGGCAATCGCACGGGCAGCCGCCAGCCTCGCCGCCCTCGACGCGGCGTCGGCCCTTGCCGCCTTGGCGCTCGAGCGGCGCTACACGCGCCCGCTCGTCGATCAAAGCCTCGCCTTCGAGATCGTGGGCGGGCGCCATCCCGTCGTCGAGGCGGCCCTCGAGGACGCTGGCGCTGCCTTCGTCGCCAACGACTGCGAGCTCTCGCGCGAGCGGCGGCTCTGGCTCCTGACGGGCCCCAACATGGCGGGCAAGAGCACCTTCCTGCGCCAGAACGCGCTCATCGCGATCCTGGCGCAGATGGGCTCCTACGTGCCGGCGGAGCGCGCGCATATAGGGGCGATCGACCGCCTCTTCAGCCGGGTCGGCGCCGCCGACGATTTGGCGCGAGGCCGCTCGACCTTCATGGTCGAGATGGTGGAGACGGCGGCGATCTTGAACCAGGCGGGCGAGCGGGCGCTTGTCATCCTCGACGAGATCGGCCGCGGGACCTCGACCTTCGACGGGCTCTCGATCGCCTGGGCCACCCTCGAGCATCTCCACGAGGTCAATCGCTGCCGCGCCCTCTTCGCCACCCACTACCACGAGCTCACGGCGCTCTCGGCCAAGCTCGCGGCTCTTGCCTGCTACACCATGCGGGTCAAGGAATGGCAGGGCGACGTGGTCTTCCTCCACGAGGTGGCGCCGGGGGCGGCCGACCGCTCCTACGGCATCCATGTGGCCGGGCTCGCCGGCATGCCGGCCGCGGCCGTGGCCCGGGCCGAGCAGATCCTCGCCGTCCTCGAGCAGGGCGAGGAGGCGAGTGCCTTGACCCGGCTCGCCGACGACCTCCCCCTCTTCAGCGCCGCCGCCGCCCGGCCCAAGAGCGGCGCGCGCCACGGACCCTCGCCCATCGAGGAGGCGCTCGGGGAGGTCCATCCCGACGAGCTCACGCCCAAGGAGGCGCTCGAGCTCCTCTATCGCCTCAAGGGGATGCGCGAGACATAGGCGGCAGCCGTCCGGGCGATGCGCATGGCAAGCGTGCGCCCACCTGAAGTATTATCTATGCGCTGGAGCGCCGTCCGACCGGGTAGAATTGGGGCGTTTTATCGTCATTCCCGCGCAAGCGGGAATCCATCGGCTGCCTGGACCCCCGCTTTCGCGGGGGTGACGAAAGGAACGCTTTCAAGCGATGCGGGGACAGTGTTGGGATGAGTGCCGTCGTCACCGAGCGCCTGGATGCGAGTCCCTTCGAGCTCGAGCGCGAGCTTCAAGCGCTCGCGGCGCGTGGGCTCTCGTGGGAGAGGCTGCGCCCCGAGGTGCTGGCCTCTTTCCGCACGGCCTTAGCCGAGGGCCGCTTGGCCCTCCGCCGCGAGTTCGAGACGCGGCTCGCAGGCATGGCGGCGGCGCGCGGGCTCGCCCTCCTCATGGACCGGCTCGTGCGCACGCTCCACGAATTCACCACCACGAAGGTCTTCCCGCGCGGCAGTCCCACCGCCGCCGAGCGCCTCTCGGTCGTCGCCGTCGGCGGCTACGGGCGCGGCGAGCTCGCGCCCTTCTCCGACATCGACCTCCTCTTCATCCTGCCCTACAAGTCGATCCCCTATACCGAGCAGGTGGTCGAGTGGATGCTCTATATCCTCTGGGACCTCGGCCTCAAGGTGGGCCACGCCACCCGCTCGATCGACGAGTGCATGCGCCAGGCCAAGGCCGACGTCACCATCCGCACGGCCCTCCTCGAGGCGCGCCACGTGGCGGGCGAGGCAGGGCTCTTCCTCGAGTTCAAGAAGCGTTTCGCGCGCGAGGTGATCGCCGGCACCGGGCTCGCCTTCGTCTCAGCCAAGCTCGACGAGCGCAACCAGCGCCACCAGCGCATGGGCGACTCGCGCTACGTGGTCGAGCCCAACATCAAAGAGGGCAAGGGCGGCTTGCGCGACCTCCACACCCTCTTCTGGATCGCCAAATATCTCTACCGCATCGAGGATACGCGCGAGCTGGTGGGCTTGGGCTTCCTCACCGGGGAGGAGTACCAGGCCTTCGCCAAGGCCGAGGATTTCCTCTGGACCCTCCGCACGGCCCTCCATTGGCTCACCGGACGGGCCGAGGAGCGCCTCACTTTCGACGTGCAGCCCGAGATCGCGCGGCGCATGGGCTACACCGATCACGCCGGGAGCCAGCGCGTCGAGCGCCTGATGAAGCATTACTATCTCGTGGCCAAGGACGTGGGCGATCTGACGCGCATCTTCTGTGCCGCCCTCGAGGCGGAGCACAAGCGCCCGTCCCGCTTCAGCTTAGCCGCCCTCCTGCGCCGCCGGCGCGACATCGAGGGCTTCGGACTCGAGGGCGATCGCCTGACCGTCGCTAACGAGGAGGTGTTCAAAGAGGACCCGGTCAAGCTGCTCGGCCTCTTTCACGCCGCCCAGCAGCACGATCTCGACATCCATCCGCGGGCTCTGCGCGCGGTGCGGCGCTCGCTCCGTCTCGTCGACCACAAACTGCGGGCGAATGCGGAGGCGAACCGCCTCTTCCTCGAGATGCTGACCTCGCGGCACGACCCGGAGACGACGTTGCGCCGGCTCAACGAGGCGGGCGTGTTCGGCCGCTTCATCACCGATTTCGGCCGGGTCGTGGCGCAGATGCAATACGACATGTACCACATGTACACCGTCGACGAGCACACCATCCGCGCCATCGGGCTCCTGCACGGGATCGAGGAGGGCCGGCACAAGGAGGAGCACCCGCTCTCGACCGAGATCGTGCACAAGGTGCTCTCGCGCCGGGTGCTCTATCTCGCCGTCCTCCTCCACGACATCGCCAAGGGGCGCGGGGGCGACCACTCCACGCTCGGGGCCGAGGTCGCGCACAAGCTCTGCCCGCGGCTCGGCCTCAGCCCCGAGGAGACCGAGACGGTCGCCTGGCTCGTGCTCAACCACCTCGCCATGAGCCGCACAGCACAAAAGCGCGACATCGGCGATGCCAAGACGATCACCGACTTCGCGGGCCTGGTGCAGTCGCCCGAGCGGCTCCGCCTCTTGCTCGTGCTCACCGTCGTCGACATGCGCGCGACCGGGCCCAAGGTGTTCAACAATTGGAAGGCAGCCCTCCTCCGCGATCTCTACTTCAAGGCCGAGCTGGTGTTGACCGGCGGGCTCGCCGCCCACGGCGACGCGGCGCGCGTGAAGGCGGTCCTCGCCGCCTTGCGCTCGGCCCTCGGCGAATGGAGCGAGGAGGATTTCGCCCAGCACGTGGCGCGCGGCCATGCGGCCTATTGGCTCGCCCTCGACACCGACACCCTCGCCCGCCACGCCCGCATCATCCGCGAGGCCGAGCACAACAAGGCGCCGGTGGCGCTCGACTGGCGCATCGATCGGCAGCGCGCGGTCACCGAGCTCACCGTCTATACCGCCGACCACGCCGGCCTCTTCGCCAAGATCGCCGGCGCCATCGCGGTCGCCGGCGGCAACATCCTGGACGCGCGCATCTTCACCTTGGCGAACGGCATGGCGCTCGACAGCTTCTGGGTGCAGGACACCGCGGGCAACAGCCTCGACCGGCCGGACCGTCTCGCCCGCCTCGCCTCCATCATCGAGCGCAGCCTGGCCGGCCGCCTGCGCCCCAGCGAGGTCGCCGCCGCGGGCCGCCGGATGCCGCACCGCACGGACGTCTTCCAGGTGCCGCCGAGGGTGCTCATCGACAACAAGGCGAGCGCCACCCACACCGTGCTCGAGGTCAACGGGCGCGACCGCCCGGGTCTCCTCTACGAGCTCACCCGCGCCTTGACCGAGCTCAACCTGCAGATCTCCTCGGCCAAAATCTCGACTTACGGCGAGCGCGTCGTCGACGTCTTCTACGTGAAAGACGTCTTCGGGCTCAAGGTCGAGCACGAGCAGAAGCTCAAGAAGATCCGCGAGCATCTCGCGGGCGTGCTGGCCGGGTCGGGGGGTGCCTCCTCCAAGGAGAACGCCCCCGAACAGCACACGGCACCCCCCGGCCGCACTGAGCGGCCGGCCGAGCTCCTCCTGCGCGAGGCGCGCGGCGAAGGTTGACGCAGCTTGGCTCAATCCTCATCCTTCGAGACGCGTCGCAAGTGCCACGCTCCTCAAAGGCTCGCCGAAAATGAACGCGCTATCTTCAATGCATTACCTGCCACACGTCGTCATTCCTGCGAAAGCAGGAATCCATCGTCGGCCTCGAGCCGGGCTTCGGACATGGACCCCGGCTTTCGCCGGGGTGACGAATAGGGCATTGAAAGTGCACGGGTCATTTTGAGTCAGACTCTCAGGACGAGGACTCCCGAGTTTAGGGTTTCACCCCGGCGTACGTTGGGGAGCCGCCGCAGGCGGCGTCTCGAAGGGCGGGGTGAAACCGACCCGGTACCGGTGCTTTCTAAAGCAACGGCTTTCCTCTAAACAGGCTCCATGGCTCTCTTGCGCTCGGGTGTTCTCGTCGGCGCCTATACCATGGCAAGCCGAATCCTCGGCTTCGTGCGCGACGTGATGATTGCGGTCGTGCTCGGCGCCGGGCCCGTGGCCGACGCCTTCGTCGTCGCCTTCCGCTTTCCCAACCTCTTCCGCAATCTCGTCGCCGAGGGCGCCTTCAGCGTCGCCTTCGTGCCGCTCTACAGCCGTGCGGTCGAGGAGCGCGGGCAAAAGGGCGCCCTCGCTTTTGCCGGCGAGGTGCTGGCGGTGCTGCTCACCGCCCTCGCCCTCGTCACCATAGCCGCCCTCGCCACCATGCCCTGGCTCATGGCGGTGATCGCCCCCGGCTTCGTGGGCACGCCCGCGAAATACCAGCTGGCGGTCGAGCTCACGCGCATCACCTTTCCCTACCTCCTCTGCATGGCGCTGGTGGCCCTCTTGGGCGGCATGCTCAACAGCCATTTCCGCTTTGCCGCTGCGGCGGTGGCCCCGGTCCTGCTCAATCTCACCCTCATCGCCGCCCTCCTCCTCCTGCCGAGCGGCCTCGCCCCGTCCCCGGGGCATGCGCTTGCCTGGGCGGTGGTGGTGGCCGGCATCGGCCAGTTCCTCTGGCTCGCCGCATCCGCGGCACGCCACGGCCTCCTGCCCTCGCTCCCGCGTCCGCGCCTGACCCCGGCCGTGCGCCGGCTGCTCAGACTCATGCTGCCGGGCGCTTTCGGCGCCGGCGTCATCCAGATCAACATCGTGATCGCCACCATGATCGCCTCGCTTCTGCCGACCGGGGCCGTCGCCGGGCTCTATTATGCGGACCGGCTCTACCAGCTCCCGCTCGGCGTGATCGGCACGGCGATCGGCACGGTCCTCTTGCCCGAGCTCGCACGCAAGCTCCGTGCCGGCGACGAGAGCGGGGCGATGCTGAGCCAGAACCGCGCCCTCGAGGCGGCCCTTCTCTTCACCCTGCCCGCTGCCGCCGCCTTGGCCGCGATCGCCACCCCGATCACGATGGTGCTCTTCCAGCACGGCGCCTTCGGCCCCGAGGCGACGCGCACCACGGCGGCAGCCCTTGCCGCCTTCGCCATAGGTCTTCCCGCCTACGTCATCGTCAAGGCGCTCGCCCCCGCCTTCTTCGCCCGCGAGGACACGGTCACCCCGGTGCGCGCCGCGGTGATCGCGGTTGTCACCAACATCGTGCTGAGCCTGGCGCTGATCCGCCCGCTGGGCCCGACCGGCATAGCACTCGCGACCTCGCTTGCCGCCTGGGTCAATGCCGCCGGCCTGGCGTTCTCGCTCTGGCGCCACGCCCATTTGCCGCTCGACGCCGCGTTCCGCCGCCGCGTGCCGCGCATCGTCCTTGCCAGCATCGCCCTGGCGGTGGGTTTGCACTTGGGTGCGCGCACGCTGAGCATGGCGTTTGCCGGGGGACTGCCGTTCAAGATCGCGGGCTTGGCGGCCCTCGTCGTCGGCGGAGCTCTGCTCTACGGCGCCCTCGTGCTCGCCTTAGGCGCCGTCGAGCTCGCCCTCGTGAAGCGCTTGACCGGCCTTGCGGGCAAGGCCGGCGCTCCTCTTGACCGTCCCTGAGCGAGCCGCCATAACACGCCGCGCGGTACCTCCCTTGCGAGCGACGGGGCCCTTGCCATGAAGCGCATCTTCTCGGGCGTTCAGCCCACCGGCAATCTGCACCTCGGCAATTACCTCGGCGCCATCCGGAACTGGGTGCGGCTTCAAGCGGACTACGATTGCATCTTCTGCGTCGTCGACCTCCACGCCATCACGCAATGGCAGGAGCCGGCCGAGCTCACGGCAAATACGCGCGAGGTCACCGCCGGCATGATCGCCGCCGGCATCGATCCCGGCCGCTGCATCCTCTTCAATCAGAGCCAGGTCGCCGCCCACGCGGAGCTCGCCTGGATCTTCAATTGCGTCGCCCGCATCGGCTGGCTCAACCGCATGACGCAGTTCAAGGAGAAGGCGGGCAAGCACCGCGAGAACGCCTCCGCGGGGCTCTATGTCTATCCCAACCTGATGGCGGCCGACATCCTCCTCTACAAGGCGACCCACGTCCCGGTCGGCGAGGACCAGAAGCAGCACCTCGAGCTTTGCCGCGACATCGCGCAGAAATTCAACAGCGACTACAAGGTCGATTTCTTTCCGCTCATCGAGCCCATCATCCTGGGCGAGGCGAGCAGGGTCATGAGCCTGCGCGACGGGACCAAGAAGATGAGCAAGTCGGACCCTTCCGACTATTCGCGCATCAACATGACCGACGACGCCGACGCGATCGCCCAGAAAGTCCGCAAGGCGAGGACCGATCCCGACCCCCTGCCGGGCGATCCTTCCGGGCTCGCCGAGCGGCCCGAGGCCGCCAACCTCGTCGGCATCTATGCCGCCCTCGCGGACCTCTCGACGGCCGAGGTGTGCCAGCGCTATGCGGGTGCCATGTTCTCCAAATTCAAGGAGGAGCTCGCCGCCCTCGCCGTCGCCAAGCTCGGGCCGATCGGGGCCGAGATGAAACGGCTCAAGGCCGATGCCGCCTACGTCGACGGCATCCTCCGTGCCAATGCCGAGCGCGCGCGCGCCATCGCCGCCCCGATCCTGCGCGCGGCCCAGGACATCGTCGGCTTCCTCAGGGTCTAGTGCCAGCTTTTGATAATTCGCGCGTCGCCCCCTCCCCCTCGATCCGCTTCGCGGCTCGAGCCCCCTTCGAGGGGGAGGGGGTATAGTTATCATGCCATGTATTTCCTTCCCCCTTGAGGGGGATCGGCCGCCCGTTGAGGAGCGGCCGATGGGTGGGGGTCGGCCGAACATCAAGATGGAGTGCCAAACGATGATTCTCGAGATAGCCCAGATCGACGTGAAGCCCGGCCTCGAGCGCGAGTTCGAGGCCGCGGTCGCCAAGGCGGCCCCTCTCTTCCGCCGCGCCAAGGGCTGCAGCGGGATGGAGCTGCAACGCTCGCACGAGAAGCCGGGGCGCTACCGCCTCTTCGTCAAGTGGGAGACGCTCGAAAACCACACCCGGGACTTCCGCGGCTCGGAGGATTTCCAGGCCTGGCGCAAGCTCGTCGGACATTGCTTCGAAGCTGCCCCCGAGGTCGAGCATACCAGCGTTGCGGTCAAAGGATTCTGACGGCGGACCACGGATGACAGAGGACGGAACAAGGGAAAAGAACGTCCGTCGGGCCGTCGCCGGCTATGGTCCTTCCGTCGTCCGTCCTCCGTCGTCCGTCCGCTGACATGCAAGTCTACCTCCCCATCGCCGAGCTCTCCGCCAACGTCTTCATGCTGCTCGGCCTGGGAGCGGTGGTGGGCTTCCTCTCCGGCCTCTTCGGCGTGGGCGGGGGTTTTCTCATGACCCCGCTTCTCATCTTCATCGGGGTGCCGCCCACGGTCGCGGTGAGCACGCAGGCGAACCAGCTCGTCGCCGCCTCGCTCTCCGGCGTCATGGCCCATTGGCGGCGCCGGGCGGTCGACTTCCGCATGGGCTTCGTGATGATGACGGGCGGGCTCGTCGGCTCCTCGCTCGGGGTCTGGCTCTTCAAGCACCTGAGCAACCTCGGCCAGGTCGAGCTCGTGATCTCGCTGAGCTACGTGCTTCTCCTCGGCCTCGTCGGGTTGCTCATGCTGGCCGAGGCGGCCCGCGCCCTGCTGCGCCAGCGCCGCCAAGCGCCGCCCAAGCCGCGCGCGGGCCGGCATCCCTATTGGGTGCGCGTGCTGCCGCTCAAGATGCGCTTCTATCGCTCGCGCATCTACATCTCCGCCTTGGTCCCCCTCGTGATCGGGCTCTTCGTCGGCGTGCTCGTCGCCATCATGGGCGTGGGCGGGGGCTTCATCATCGTGCCCGCGATGATCTACATTCTCGGCATGCCGACGGCGGTGGTCGCTGGCACCTCGCTCTTCCAGCTCATCTTCATCACCGCGAACGTGACCTTCCTCGAGGCCGTCACCACCCAGACGGTCGACCTGCTGCTGGCCCTCATCATGATGGTCGGCGGCGTGCTGGGGGCCCAGTTCGGCGTGCGCGCGAGCGGGGGGCTCAAGGGCGAGCAGGTGCGCGCCCTCCTCGCCCTCCTCGTGCTCGCGGTCGCGGCCAAGCTGCTCTTCGACCTCGTGGTCCCGCCGGCCGACTTCTTCTCGATCGCCAGGGCGGCGGGATGAGGTGCCAGCCGGCATGGGCGCTGACCGCGCTTCTCCTCGCGGCCTCCCTCTTCGTGGCTGTGCCGCCGCCCGAGGCGCGCGCGGAAGCGCTCGTCGCCGATCTCTCGAGCCATCTCGTCGCGATCACGACCGGCTTCACCGGGGCCGACGTGCTGCTCTTCGGCGCGGTCGAGGGGCCGGGCGACGTCGTGGTCGTGGTGCGCGGACCGGAGGAGCGCGTGACCGTGCGGCGCAAGGCGCGCTCGCTCGGCATCTATTTCAACCGCAAGGAGATGACCTTCGATGCGGTCCCCTCCTTCTATGTCGTGGCGGCGAGCCGCGAGCTCGACAAGATCGCCCCCGCGGCCGAGCGCGCGCGCGAGGAGATCGGGGTGGAATACCTGCCCATGGTGCCCGCGGTGGAGCGCGATCCGGCGACGGTGGCCGAGTTTCGCGCGGCCCTCGTGCGCAACGAGGAGGCCGAGGGGGCCTATGCCGCCGCCGTCGGCAAGGTGGATTTCCTCGGCGCCCGGCTCTTCCGCACGAACGTCGCCTTTCCCGCCAACGTCGCCGTCGGCACCTACCAGGTGCAGGTCTTTCTCTTCCGCGGCGGGGCCGTCGTGGCGGCGCAGACCACCCCGCTCGTCATCAGCAAGATCGGCGCCAGCGCCGACCTCTTCGACTTCGCCCACCGCTATGCCGTGGCCTATGGTGCGATTGCGGTTGTCATGGCCTTGATGGCAGGGTGGCTGGCCGGAGCCGTCTTCCGCAGGGTGTGAAGGTGGGGGCGAGATCATGACCGCCGAGGCGAAAGCGAGCCCAAGCCGCAGCTATCTCGTGATCGTCGATCGCTCGGCGGAGCTCAACGTGGCGCTGCGCTACGCCTGCCGCGGTGCGCGCCAGGCCGGCGGGCGCGTGGCGCTCCTCTGCGTGATCGAGCCGGTCGACGGGGCCGGCTGGCTGGCGGTCGAAGCGTTGGCGCAGAGCGAGAGCCGGCAGGAGGCCGAGGAGAAGCTGCAGGAGCTCTCGGCCAAGGTGGTCGAATGGACCGGCCTCATGCCGGTCATCTACATCCGCGAGGGCCAGCCGCTCGAGGAGATCTTGAAGCTCATCGACGAGGACCCGAGCATCTCGCTCCTCATCCTCGGCGCCGATCCCGGTCCCCAGGGGCCGGGCCCGCTCGTCTCGGCCTTGAGCAGCAAGCAAGTCGCCAAGCTCCGCGTCCCGCTCACCATCGTGCCGGGCAACCTGACCGACGAGCAGATCGACCTCTTGGCGTGAGGGTCGAGGCGCGGGTGGTCCCACCCTCCGCCCCAAATCGGAATTCGACCAGGCTCGATCGCCCGCCCATTCCTTATTCGTCATGCCCGCGGACGCGGGCATCCATGGACCCCGTTTGCGCCGGGGTGACCGGAATGACAATGCTTCCACCTGGCCCGATCATGCGCTAGAGCGCCGTCCGATGAAGTGGAATCAATCCACATCGTCGTTCCCGCGAAAGCGGGAACCCAGGACCAGCTGACGGGCCGTTGCCCCTGGACCCCGGCTTTCGCCGGGGTGACGAAAGAGATGTTCTACTTGATCGGATTCAGCTCTAGCCGGCGACCGCCGCCGCCCCCGCCTCCCCGCGCGCCTCCGTCACCGGGCAGGTGAAGACTTCCTCCGGCTCGGAAATGCCGCGGAGCGCTTGGAAGCCGAGCGAGAGGAACGGCTGCCCGGCGCGGCGCGCGAAGTCGGCGGAGAAGAGGAGGGGGCGGTCGAGTGCCTTGGAGAGGGCCTCGATGCGCACGACCTTGTTCACGGCCGAGCCGATCACGGTGAAGTCGAGGCGGGTGGGGGCGCCGATGTTGCCGTAGCCCACGTCGCCGACGTGAAGGGCGATGCCGAGCTTGATGCTGCGCTGGCCATCGGCGACGCGGCGCGCGTTGAGCTCGCGCACGTTGCCGAGGGCGTCGCCCGCCGCGGCGAGGGCCGGCTTGATCGTGGCACCGTCGAGCTCGAGATCGAGGGGAAAGATGGCGAGCATGGCGTCGCCGATGAATTTCAGGATTTCGCCGCCGCGCGCGATCACCGGCTCGCCCACGGCCTCGAAATACTCGTTGAGGAGCGCGATGAGCTCGACGTGGGGGAGCGTGTCCGAGAGGTTGGTGAAGCCGCGCAGATCGCAATACCACAAGACGGCGTGAATGGTCTCGAGCTGGCCGCGCCGGATCGCCCCCTGCAGCACGCGCCGGCCGGTGAGCGCACCCAAGTAGGTGTCGAGCAAGTTGGCCCCCATGCGGCGCAGCTTGTAAACCTCGACCACGAGGCTCAGGACCGGCAAGAG
>DATJAC010000058.1:0-3858 GCA_035516655.1 Alphaproteobacteria bacterium
TTGGCTGGCCGCTCGGCACGAGCCTCGCGCTACTCCTCGTCTGGGAAGTGCTGGTGCGTGCGCTCGGCGTACGCGCGATTCTCCTGCCCCCGCCCTCCGCCATCATCGTTGTCATTTTCACGCGCTACGACCTGCTGCTCGCGAACCTCTGGCCGTCTCTCTACATGACCGTCTTCGGCTTTCTCCTCTCGGTCGTGGGCGGGGTCGCGATCGCCATTCTCATCACCTACTCGGCGATTGCGCGCAAGGCGCTCTACCCGATCATCGTCGTCTCGCAGGTGGTGCCCAAGATCTCGATAGCGCCCCTCCTCATCGTCTGGTTCGGCACCGGGGCCATCTCGGGCCTATTGCTTGCCTTCCTGATCGGTTTCTTCCCCATGACGATCAACGCCGCCGCCGGCTTCCAAGCGGTCGACGAGGACATCATCAGCATGGCGCGCGCCTGCATGGGCTCGCGCTGGCAGATCTTCCGCGCGATCCGCCTGCCCCACGCCATGCCCTACCTCTTCAGCGGCATGAAGATCTCGATCACGCTCGCGATCATCGGCGTGATCGTCTCCGAATTCGTTGCCTCGCAGGAGGGAATCGGCTACCTGATCAAGCTCGCGGGCGGCCTGCTCGACACCCCGCTGATGCTGGCCGCGATCACGGTCCTCAGCCTGACGGGGCTCTTGCTTTATGCCATCATCGCCTGGCTCGAGGGCCGGGTGATCTACTGGCAGTCGCCGAGCTTCGTCGAGGTCGGTCCAGGTGCCTAGCGCAAATCCAGCCGGGCACGCGAAAGAGGAGGTCCATCGCCATGAGACGACGCCGCTTTCTCAAGGGAGCCGCCGCCCTCGCCGGTGCCGGCGCCGTTCTGCCGCTCGCCCGCGCGGCACGCGCCGCGACCCCCGTCAAGATGACCTTGCCGTGGCTGCCGCTCGGCACCTTCAGCTTCACCTTCGTCGCCAAGAAGCTGGGGTTCTGGGAGAAGCGCGGCCTCGACGTCACCATCGACCGCGGCTTCGGCTCGGGCAAGGTCTGCGTGCCGGTGGACCAGGGCCAGTACGACTTCGGCCTCCTCGACATGGGCGTGATGATGAACTGCGCGAGCAAGGGGCTCGACCTGGTGGCGATCGCGGGCCTGTGGCCGCGCTCGCCCATCGGCATCTTCTCGCTCAAGGAGTTCAACATCACCAAGCCCAAGGACCTCGAGGGCCAGGAGGTCGGCTTCGACGCGGGGAGCGGCGACTTTCAGCTCTGGCCGGCCTTCGTGAAGGCGACGGGGATCGACGACGCCAAGGTCAAGAAGGTGATGCTCGACGGCCCCGCCCTCACCCAGGCCCTCGTCGAGCGCAAGGTCAAGGCCGAAGGCAATTTCCTCGGCAGCATCGCCCCCAGCCTCTGGGCCCAGGGCATGGAGCTCAACAGCATTTTCTACGAGCACTACGGCATCAAGACCTTCAGCAACGCCTTCGCCTGCAAGCGCGGCACGATCGAGAAGAAGCCCGAGCTCTGCCAGGCCTTCGTCGACGGCGCCATGGAGGGGTTGAAATACGTCTACCTCAACCCGGAGAAATCGGTCGAGCTCCACATCGAGAGCGTCAAGGAGTTCCAAGGCGGCAGTGCCGCCAACGTCGAGGTGGTGAAATACGGCCAAGCGGTCTCGACCGCCCTCGGGCTCGTCCCGTCCGTCAAGGAGTACGGGCTGGGCTACATCGATCCCGCTCTCGTCGACGCGACGCGGCAGACGGTCGAGACTTATATGGGGGCCAAAGGCACGCCGCCCGCCAACAGCCTGTTCTCGGACAAGTTCGCGGGCAAGATCAAGCTCACGGACGCGGAATGGACCGCGGTCGAGGCGCGCGTCGGCAAATACATGCCGGCAAAGGGTTAGGGCGCCGGGATTGGAGGATCTACGCGTGAAAAAGAGCTTTCGCGATTTCCTGCAGGACCTCGAGAAGGCGGGCGAGATGCGCCGCATCAAGAAGCCCGTCGATCTCCGCGACGTCAGCGCTCTCGTCGCGCAGTCGCGCGAGGCAACGCTCTGCGAGACGCTCGAGGAATACCCCGGCTGGCGGCTCGCGGGCGGGTTGGTGGCGACGCGCAAGCGCCTCGCCCTTGCCGTGGGGAGCCATGAGAACGAGGTCGCGATGCGCTTCGAGGAGGGCCTCGATCGGCCGATCGAGCCGATTATGGTGGGGAACGCGCCCTGCCAGGAGGTGGTGGTCAACGGCAAAGACGTCGATTTGAGCGCCATCCCCTACCCGCTCATGCATGTGCGCGACGGCGGGCCCTACATCTCGGCGACCTGTGTCGTCTCCAAGGATCCCGAGTACGGCCGCAACGTCGGCTCCTACCGGCTCATGTACCGCACGCCCAAGGAGACCGGCATCGACCTCGTCTCGCCCTCCGACATGCGCTTTTATTATCAGCGCCAGCTCGAGCGCGGGAAGCCGCTCGAGATCGCGGTCGCCATCGGCGTGCATCCCTTCGAGATGCTGGCGGCCTCCTACAAGGCGCCCATCGACATGGACGAGTTCTGGGTGGCGGGCGGGCTCCACGGCGCGCCCGTGCCCCTCGTCAAATGCAAGTCCGTCGATCTCGAGGTGCCGGCCGATGCCGAGCTGGTGCTCGAGGGCGAGCTCCTGCCGATCGGCTGGAGCGCGGATGAGGGCCCCTTCGGCGAGTTCAGCCACATCACCGGCGACGTCAAATGGAACCCGATCTTCCGGGTCAAATGCATCACCCACCGCCGCGATCCGATCTTCTATCTCCTGCAGATGCCGTGGGAGAACGACTGGCTCTCGGCCCCCGTCACCGAGGCCGCGGGTCTGCGGGCACTCCGGAACGCCAGCATCAAGCCGGTGGCAATCAAGGCGCCCGTCGGCAGTTGCGGCTACTGGACCCTGATCGCCTCCATCCGCAAGCGCCCGGGCGAGGGCAAGAATGCGCTCCTCGCCCTCCTCTCCGTGGCCGAAGTCAAGCTCGCCATCGTCACCGACGACGACATCAACATCCACGACCCCGACGATCTCGATTGGGCGCTCACCTTCCGGGTCCAGGCCAACCGCGACGTGATCATCGTCGAGGGCGCGCGCGGCAAGCACGTCGACCCGAGCGTACGCGCCTGGGAGCTCGGCAAGGGGGGCCTCCCCACCACCGCCAAGCTCGGCATCGACGCCACCATCCCCGAGGGCATCCCCAAGAAGTTCTACCGCCGCCTCGAATATTACGGCCGCGACAAGGTCAAGCTCGAGGACTACCTATGAGCCCGCTCGCCGAGACCCTGCTCGAAGAGCTCCGCGCCGGGCCCCGCCAATTCGCCGAGCTCGTCGACGCCCACCGCGACGTGAAATGGCCCGCCTTCCTCAAGGCCTGGGGCGAGGTGCGCAGTGCCGATGTGCTCGGGCGGGACGAGGACGGGAGGTATTTGGTCAAGGCGGAATAGCGCACCCGTTCTCGCCCCTTCGGGCGTCACCCCCTCGCAGGGGGAGGCAGGGAGGGGAATGCTAAATCGCCCCGGCCGGCGCCTGGCAGATCACGTTGAGGAGGGCCTGGCGGCGCTCGCGCGTGACGGCGTCGAGGGCGCGCTTGAGGGCGGCGGGGAGCTCGGCCGGGTCCTCCACGCGCTCGCCGTAGCCGCCGGCCGCGGCGCAGACCTGCTCGAAGGCGGGCAGCTCCTCGAGGGCGATGAAGGGCGGATGGTTGCTCTTGGCGGCGGCACCGTCGGGGTACATGCCGAGGGTCGCCCGGCGCACCGCGTTCCACATCGAATTGTTGAAGACGACGGTGAGGATCGGCAGCTTGTGGAGCCGCGAGGCGTGGTGGCCGGCGACCGGGTTGGCGAAGAGATAGGCGCCGTCGCCCAGGGTCGCG
>DATJAC010000059.1:0-17109 GCA_035516655.1 Alphaproteobacteria bacterium
CCCTTCTGCGCATGCTGCCTCCGCTCGGCAACGAGTTCGTGGCGCTGACCAAGAACTCCGCCCTCGTCTCGCTCGTCACCGTGCAGGAGCTCTTCCTCTCCGCGCAAATGGTGATCAGCTCGACCTTCCAGAACTTCGCGATCTTTTTCACGATCGGCGTCATGTATTACGCGATGACGAGTGCCGTGGGCGCGCTCACCCAGCTCCTCGAGCGCCGCCTGCGCATCTATTCCTGACGCTGGGCGGCAAGGGTGCCGGACGTCTCGCCGTGGGGAGCGAGGGGGCCAATGCCGAACTTGGTAGCGTGGCGCCGAGGGGCTGCAGGCTGTAGATTGCTCCAAGCTGCAGCCGGGACACGCGAACGGCCTCGGGGGACGGGATAGCGGCGGGGAAAGGGGAGTGCTTGAAGCTCAAAGACCGCATCGTGCACATGCTGCAGCTGAGGCGCGCGAGCCGCGCGTCGAACGCCTTCAATATGGCGCACGGCTCAGCCCTCTGCCTCGGGATGGCCGCGGTGGTGCTCGGCAGCGTGCCGTCGGTCGAGGCGGCGGCGGGTCCGCTGCTGGCCACGGTCTGCTACGCGCTCGTTCTGTTCTTCGCCCTCGAATACGGGCTGCGGCTGGCGTTCGCATCCGAGCTGGGTGCCGCGCGGGAGGTGCTCTCTCCCCGCGAAGCGCGGCTGCGCTGGGCCACCTCCTTTGCCGGGATCGTCGATCTTCTCGCGTGGTTGCCGCTCCTGGCCGCCCTTCTCCTCGTGAGCGATGCGGCTCATGCGCGGCTCTTCGGTGCCTTCTGGATTCTCAAGTTCGGCCGCCATGCGCCGCGCCTCGGCCTGCTGGGCCGCGTCCTGCGCCACGCGCGCGAGGCGCTCTTGGCCGTCTTCGTCGGCTTTCTCGGCATCCTTCTCATCGCCGCCATCCTCGCCTACCTCATCGAGGGGCCGGAGCAACCGGACGCCTTCGGCAGCGTCCCCGCAGCACTCTGGTGGGCGATCACCACGCTGACCACGACAGGCTACGGCGACGTGGTACCGCATACCGCTCTGGGGCGCCTCCTCGCCGGCACGGTGATGGTGTGCGGCATCCTCGTCTTCGCCCTCTGGGCCGGCATTCTCGCCACCGAGTTCTCGCTCGAGATGCGCCGGCACGATTTTCTCCGGACCTGGGACCTCGTCGCGAAAGTGCCCTATTTCGAGAAGCTCGAGGCGATCACCATTGCCGAGGTGGTGCATCTCTTGAAGCCGATCGAGTTCGCCGCCGGAACCGTCGTGGTGCGGCGCGGGGCACCCGGGGATTGCATGTATTTCATCGTCGAGGGCGAGGTCGAGATCCAGGTGAAGCCGGAACCCGTCATTCTCGCCGCCGGGAGCTTCTTCGGCGAGATCGCGCTCATCACCGGCGGCCCGCGCACGGCCACGGCGGTGGCGCGCCGCCAAAGCGTGCTCCTCGCCCTCGACATCGCCCATTTCCGCGAGCTTGCCGCAACGCGTCCCGATCTCACTGCCGCCATCGACGCGGAAGCGAAGCGCAGGGTGGCTCAGGCAAATGCTGCCGAGGGCTGAGGGCTGCCTTTGCAATTCGGCCCTGCGGCGCTAGACTTCGAGGGTGCAACAGCGGCTTCCGGGGCGGCATCGCATGAGACGTCTGGCAACGGGATTGGCGCTCTTCGCCGGAGCTGCTCTCGCGCTAGCGGCACGCGCCGAGGCCTTTACGGTCGAGCCCGTCAGCCCGACCGGCTCCGGCGGCAATCAGCGGCTCGCCGACCCCGGCGAGCTCGCGCCGATGCAGCGGCTCACCACCCAGCCCGACGGGACATCGGCCTATAAGTTCGGCGACTCGGGCTTCAGCTTTTCGATCACCGGCGGCCGCAGCTCGTTTCCCAGCTCGACCTATCTCGATCCCAGCCGTCCCCCGCAGTGGGCACCCTACGGCTTAGGCCTCGGTCCGTTCGGGTCCTATCCGCGCTGATCCTTGGGTACCGCGGCACTTAACCGGTCCCGATGAGCCAACCGCCCGTCGCCGCGAGGACGACGACGAGCCAGGGTGGCACGCGCCAGAAAGCGAGCAGCAGGAAAGCCGCGAGGGCGAGCATGAAGTCGCCCGTGCCGGCAATCGCACTCGTCCAAACCGGGCGATAGAGCGCGGCGAGGAGGAGCCCCACGACCGCGGCGTTCACCCCGACGAGGGCCGAGCGCAGGGCCGGATGCGTGCGCGCATGGCCCCAGAAGGGGACGGCCCCCAGGACGAGGAGGAAGGTCGGCAGGTAGAGCGCAAGAAGACAGAGGACGGCCCCTTGCCATCCGTTCGGTCCGGGCGTCATCACGGTGCCGAGATAGGCCGCGAAGGTGAAGAGCGGGCCGGGGACTGCTTGGGCCGCACCATAGCCCGCGAGAAAGGCGTCATTGCCGATCCAGCCCGGCGGGACGACGGCGGATTGGAGGAGTGGGAGCACCACATGCCCGCCGCCGAAGACGAGGGCGCCGCTGCGGTAGAAGCTGTCGACGAGATGAAGCGCATGGTTCGAGCTGAGCCCGGCTGCGACCGGCAGTGCCGCGAGGAGGACGAAGAAGAGGGCGAGGCAGGCGACGGCCCCCCGCCGCCCGACCCTGAGCGGAATCGCCTTGATGTCGCCCTCGGGCACGGCCGTGAAAAGCCACCAGCCGGCTAAGCCGGCGGCGAGGATGGCGCAAACCTGGCTGAGCGAGCCGGGTCGTGCCAGGACGAGGAGGGTGGTGAGCACCGCGATCGTCATGCGCGCGCGGTCGGGGGCGAGGGTGCGGCCCATGCTCCAGACCGCCTGCGCCACGACCGCGACGGCCACGACCTGCAGGCCGTGCAGGATGCCCGAGGCAAGCAGGTTGCCATGGCTCTGGACCCCGTAGCCGAAGAGCGTCATGGCCATCGCGGAGGGCAGCGTGAAGCCGAGCCAGGCAAGGAAGGCGCCGGAAATTCCGCCCTGGAGGAAGCCCATGGCAAAGCCCACCTGGCTGCTGGCCGGGCCGGGGAGGAATTGGCAGAGGGCGACGAGATCGGCGAAGCTGCCCTCGTCGAGCCAGCGCCGCCGCACCACGAACTCCTCGCGGTAATAGCCGAGATGGGCGACCGGGCCTCCGAAGGAGGTGAGGCCGAGGCGGAGGAAGACGAGGAAGATGCGCCATGGCCCGTCAGGCGCTGCGGCCCCGGCGGCGGGCGGTCCGTGCGCGTGCGTCATGCCGGCCGGACCGGATGCGGCCCCGGCGTATCCAGGCCGAGTAGCCTGCGGCCGAAGAGGGCGAAGAGCCGCTCCCAATGGCGCTCGGCGGCGGCACGGTCGTAGCAGTAGCGCTCGGGGAAGGCGAAGCCGTGCTGGGTGCCGGGATAGATCTCGATCTCGTGGTTCGTCCCCGCCTTGTCGAGGACCGCGCCGAGGGCTTCGATCATGGCTGGGGGCGCATATTTGTCGACCTCCGCACAGGCGAAATAAAGCTCGCCCTTGACCTTGCCGGCCAAGAGGTGCGGGCTATCCGGCTCCTCTGTCACGAGCCGCACGCCGTAGATCGAGGCCGCCGCGGCGAAACGCTCGGGAAAACGGCCAGCCGCCGAGAAGACGAAAGGGCCGCTCATGCAATAGCCGAGTGCGCCCGCGGCCCCGCTCCTGACCGCGGGCTCGCGCGCGAGGAAATCGAGCATCGCTTCGGTATCCTCCATGACGCGGCCGTTGTTGAGGCTCTTGACGAGTTGCCACATGCGCTCGCGCTCGCGGCTCCCCTCCTGAAACACGCTCGCTTCGAGGGCCGTGCCGATGCCGTTGCGGTAGTAGAGGTTGGGGAGGAGAACATAGTAGCCCACGCTCGCGAGCCGCCGGGCCATCTCGCGGAGTTCCTCCCGCATGCCGGGCGCGTCCATGTAGAAGATGACGGCCGGCGAGCGCCGCGCGCGCTCCGGATGGCAGATGAAGGCATCCATGCGGCCCGCTTTCGTTGCGATCTCGACCTCTTTCTCGATCATCGCTTTCCCCCTTGCGCGTGCCCCATTCAAACGCGCTTGCCCGCCGACCGCAACAGGACCCTCGTCCGTGGTCCTGGGGCCGGGATCGTGCCCCGGTTTCCCCTGGGCGTCCCGGTCTGCTATCGTCGCGTCGAGAGCTGCGGCGGGGCCGCGCCCCCGGCGGGGCCGTGCCCCCGGCGGGGCCGTGCCCCTGGCGGGGCCGTGCCCCCGGCGGGATACGCCCGTCGCAAGCCATTCTGCGAGAGGAGCGAGCCATGACCGCTTGCATCGTCGGCTGGAAGCATCTGCCCTTCGGCAAGCGCGAGACGGACGACATCGAGAGCATGATCGTCGAGGCCGCTCGGGGTGCGATCGCGGATGCCGGGATCGAGGCCAAGGACGTCGATCGCATCTTCGTCGGCAATTTCAACGGCGGCTTCGTCTATCAGGACTTTCCCGCCTCGCTCGTGCTGCAGGCGGACGATGCGCTGCGCTTCAAGCCGGCTGTGCGCGTCGAGAACGCCTGCGCCACCGGTTCGGCCGCCGTGCATGGCGGCATCGGTGCGATCAAGGCCGGCGACGCGCGCTTGGCCCTCGTGGTCGGCGTGGAGAAGATGAGCGAGGTGAGTGGGGAGGTGCTCGGCGGGCTGCTCATGAAGGCGAGCTACGCCAAGGAGGAGCGCCTCGAGTGCGGCAGCTTCGCGGCCGTGTTCGGGCGCATCGCCCAGCTCTATTTCCAGCGCTACGGCGACCGCTCGGACGCGCTCGCGCGCATCGCCGCCAAGAACCACAAGAACGGCGTCGCCAATCCCTATGCCCAGATCCGCAAGGACCTGGGCTACGACTTCTGCCGTACCGTGAGCGACAAGAACCCGATGGTGGCAGCCCCCTTGCGCCGCACCGATTGCTCGCTCGTCTCCGACGGCGCTGCCGCCCTGGTGCTCGCCGACGTCGAAACGGCCTTAGCTATGAAGAAGGCCGTCTTCTTCCGTGCCGCCGCCCACGTCAACGACTTCCTGCCGATGAGCCGACGCGACATGACCAAGTTCGAGGGCTGCAGCGAAGCCTGGCGCCGGGCCCTGGGTGCCGCACGCCTGGCCATCGACGACCTCGATCTCGTCGAGACCCACGACTGCTTCACCATCGCCGAGCTCATGCAGTACGAGGCCATGGGCCTGGCCAAGCCCGGCGAGGGCTATCGCGCCATCGAGGAGGGCTGGACCGCGAAGGAGGGCAAGCTTCCCGTCAATCCCTCGGGCGGGCTCAAGGCCAAAGGCCATCCCATCGGGGCGACCGGCGTGTCGATGCATATCATGGCGGCGCTCCAGGTGCGCGGCGAGGCGGGCGGGATGCAGGTGCCGGGAGCGAAGCTCGCGGGCGTGTTCAACATGGGGGGTGCGGGGGTCGCCAATTACGCGAGCGTCCTCGAGGCCCTGCGCTGAGGGAAGTCGGCCCGCGGCATCACGGAGGCAGGGGGTGCCCATGAGTTTCAAGGCGATCTGGCTCGAGGAAGCGGAGGGCAAGGTCCGCGCGAGCGTGAAAGCGCTCGAGGAGAGTGCCTTGCCGCCGGGCGAGGTCACCGTGCGGATCGACTACTCCACGCTCAACTACAAGGACGGCCTCATCTTGAGCGGCCTCGGACGGCTCGTGCGCCAGTATCCGCACGTGCCCGGCATCGATTTCGCCGGCACCGTCGAGAGCTCGAGCTCGCCCAAGTTCGCCCCCGGGGCCAAGGTGATCCTGACCGGCTGGCGCGTGGGCGAGGCGCAGTGGGGGGGACTTGCCCAGAAAGCGCGCGTCAAGGCGGAGTGGCTCGTCCCGCTCCCGGCCGGGCTCACTACGCTGCAGGCGATGGCGATCGGCACCG
Organism: Alphaproteobacteria bacterium; assembly: GCA_035516655.1. GTDB lineage: Bacteria > Pseudomonadota > Alphaproteobacteria > JACZXZ01 > JACZXZ01 > DASPPM01. The sequence goes on from DATJAC010000059.1 coordinate 5,833, forward strand.
CCGGCTTCACCGCGATGCTGTGCGTGCTCGCCCTCGAGGCGCACGGGGTGGCGCCCGCGAGCGGGGAGGTGCTGGTGACCGGTGCTGCGGGCGGGGTCGGCAGCGTGGCGCTCGCCGTGCTCGCCAAGCTCGGCTACGAGCTCGCGGCCTCGACCGGCCGCGCCGACCAGGCCGACTATCTCAAGGGTCTCGGTGCCCGCACCATCGTCGAGCGCGGCGAGCTTGCGGCGAAGCCGGCCCGCCCGCTCCTCTCCGAGCGCTGGGCGGGTGCGGTCGACACGGTCGGGAGCAATACGCTCGCCAACGTCCTCGCCCAGATCAAATACCGCGGCAGCGTCGCCGCCTGCGGGCTTGCGGGCGGCAACGATCTCCCCGCGACCGTGCTCCCCTTCATCCTGCGCGGCGTCAATCTCCTCGGCATCGATTCGGTCATGTGCCCGCCGGAGCCGCGCTCGAACGCCTGGGCGCGGCTCGCGCGCGATCTCCCGCTCGCCAAGCTCGACGCCATGATCGAGAAGGTGGCGCTTGCCGAGGTGCCGGCGTTGGCGCAGCGCATCCTCCAGGGCCAGGTGCGCGGCCGCACCGTCGTCGACGTGAACGCCTAAGGGGCCACCCGGTGCCGGCCGCGCTCAGCCGAGCGGCCCGAGCGCTATGACGATGGCAATTCCCAGGATTGCGAGGGCAAGCAGGATCGTGGCCGGCAGCAGGCTCGCGCGCACGCGGCCGAAGAGGACAGCGTAGAGCGCCTTGAGCGCATTGTTGGAGGAGGCCGCGATCAGGATGGCGGCCGTGAGGGTCGGGAGCGGGCTGGCCTTGGCGGAGCCTTCAGCTAAGGAGAGCACGAAGGGGTCGATATCCGACACCCCGAGAATGCCGGCGAGCCAATAGAGGCCGCGGCTGCCGAATTCGCCCTCGACCCAGCTCGAGAGGAGCGAGGCGGCCACGAAGAGTGCGGCGAAAAGCAACGCCGTCGAGAGCTCGAGCGGGTTGTCCGGTGCCGTTGCAATCGCCTCACTGCGGCTAGACGGATGACGGCGCCAGTAAAGCAGGCCCGCGACCGCGGCGGAAACGAGCGAAAGTCCCGCCAGTGCGGGCAAGAGTGCGCGCGCGAGCGGCAGATTGAAGATGCCGACGACGACGACGACGCGCAGATACATGATCCCGGTTGCCAGCACGATGCCCGCCTGGATCTCGCGCGTCTCGCTGGCTGCGCCGCTCAAACGCCGCGCGAGCACGACCGTCGTCGCGGTCGACGAATATAGCCCGCCGAGAAGGGCGGCCATGAACCCGCCCGCGCGCGGCGCCACATAGCGTTGGGCGAGATAGCTCGCATAGGAAAGCGTGCTGACCGCAACCACGGCGAGCCAGACTTGGAACGGCGTGATGCTGGTGAGGGCGGTGACCGGCGTGTTGGGCAGGAGCGGGAGAACGATGCCGGTCAGGACGAGGAATTTGCCGAGCGTGGTGATCTCGGGCTGGGGAATGCGCCGGGCGAGGCGATGGAGCGGGTCGCGCGCGCCGATCAAAAGGACGGTGACGACGGTGAAGCCGATGCTCACCCAAATGGGGGCTGCAAGGGTGAGCGGTCCGAGGAGATAGGCGATGAGACAGCAGACCGGGACCACGAGGCCGCCACGATCGGCCGGCTTGACGCTCTCCTTGATGCTGTCGCGGTAGTAGAGGAAGAGCCAGGAGGCGAGGGCGAGCAGCCCGGCGGTGAAGGGCAGGGCCCGCTGCGGCTCGAGGACGAAGAGTCCGGCGCCGGAGAAGGCGAGGAGCGGGAAGGTCCTGACCCCGCCCGGCGGTTTCGACGCGAGCGCGCCGTAGTACTCCTCGAAGGCCATGCCCAGGAAAAAGGAGAGGCCGAGCAGCAGAAGCAGTCGTTCCGGCGCTATCTGAAACAGCGTCCCCATCGGCACTCCGCTAGAGCTGGGCGAGGCGTCGGCCCTTTTCGCCCTGGACGTTAGTCCGCGGACCGCAGCGTCACAAGCGCGGCGAACATCGTCATGGTTCGAGACGTGCTGCCTGCGGCAGCACTCCTCACCATGAGGATGCTTGTGTTTTAGCGAGTTGTCCTCACCCCGAGGAGGCGGCGGAGCCGCCGTCTCGAAGGGCGAGGGCAACTACATCATTTCCCGACCCCGCCTTAAACCTCCGCCGTATAGGGCGGGGCGGGGTCGTATTCCATGTTGCGCTGAACCTCGCGCGCATAGGCCGGACCGTAGACTTGGCCGACGAGCCAGAGCGACATGTCGATGCCGGCCGAGACCCCGGCCGAGGTCACCACATTGCCGTCGCGCACGAAGCGCACGCCGCGCACCACCTCCGCCGTGCCGCGCTCGGCGAGCGTATCGGCAAAGGCCCAGTGGGTGGCGACGCGCTTGCCGCGCGCGGGGCCCGCCTCGGCGAGGAGGAGCGATCCCGTGCACACGCTCGTCACGAAGCGGCAGGGCCGGCTCGCCTCGGCGATCCAGGCAAGGAGCTCGCGGTTGCCGACTTCGCGGCGGGTCCCTTGGCCGCCGGGGACCACGAGGATGTCGAGGGCCGGCGCGTCGGCGAAGCCGTGGTCGGGGAGGATGCGCATGCCCTTGGCGCAGCGCACGAGCTCCGGCTGCGGTGCGATGGTGACGACTTTGTCGCCGGGCTTGCCCTTGGCGGCCATGGTGAAGACCTCCCAGGGTCCGACCACGTCGAGCTCCTCGGCGTCTGCGAAAAGGAGAATTCCGGTCGTGAGCGTCATCGGATTGCGCCTTCCTGCTGAGCTGTGCCGCGCGGCGCAGGTGCTGGGCTGAAGCGGAAGCGGCGGCGGTAGTCGAGCGGAGTCACGCCGAGTCGGCGCAGGAAGGCGCGGCGCAGGCGGTCCGCATTGCCGAAGCCCGCCTCCCGCGCCACCCGCTCGAGCGCGTGGTCGGACTCCTCGAGCAGCCGGCGGGCGGCCTCGAGGCGCGCGTTTTCGACGAAGTCGCCGGGAGTTGCGCCGGTCTCGCTCAGAAAGACGCGGGCGAAATTGCGCCCGCTCATGGCCGCGCGCGCGGCAAGGGCCGGTACCGAGAGGTCGTCCGCGAGATGTGCCAAAGCCCATTCCTGAAGCCGGACGATGGCGGGTGCCGCCGCCCCTTGAGCGGCAAGCTGCGCGCTGAACTGGGACTGCCCGCCGGGGCGCTTCACGAACATGACGAGCCAGCGCGCTACAGCCAGGGCGAGCGCGCGGCCGCAATCCTCCTCGACGAGGGCCAAGGCAAGGTCCATGCCGGCGGTGACGCCGGCCGAGGCGAAGAACTTGCCGTCGCGCACATAGATCGCGTCCGCGTCGACGTCGATCGCGGGATAACGGCTGGCGAGGGCGCTGCAGGACGCCCAGTGCGTGGTGGCGCGACGGCCGTCGAGCAGTCCCGCAGCGGCGAGCACGAAGGCACCGGTGCAGATGGAGCCGAGACGCCGCACGTTTGGGGCCATGGCACGGAGCCAAGCAATGAGGGCCGCATCCTCGGCGGCCCGGCGGCTGCCTTCTCCACCCACCACGACGAGGGTGTCCAGTTCCTCGGCCCCACCGCCGTACGAGCCGGTCGCCGTGACCTCGAGGCCGGCCGAGCTTTTGACCGCTCCCGCCGTGGCGGCGAGCACGAGGCTCGGGTAGGCGAAAGCGCCGCGCGACGGCTCCCGTCCGCCGAGTCGCGAGGCCGCGTCGAAGACGGCAAGCGGTCCCGTCAAGTCGAGGAGCTGAAAGCCCGGAAAGATGACGAAGCCGACCCGGCGGGGCCAGCCGGCCGTGGCTGAGGCTGCCGCACATAGAAGCCGCTCGCTCATGGCGCCATTCTGGCGGGTTCAGGCTTTGGCAGCAATGACATCCATCCGGCGATTTCTGCCATGACCGGCGCCAGATCGGCCGCCGCACGGCCCCGCGCAGATTCCGGAAAAATCATGTGACTCTCAGCGGCGCCCCCATTATCTTGTGATTGTCGCGGTGGAAACCTACTAAATCTATCGAGGTGTGGCATGAGTTGGACAGACGACCAGGTTCTGACCTTGCAGCAACTCTGGGCCCAGGGGCTTACGGCCAGCCAGATCGCGGAGCGGCTCGGCACGGTCACCCGCAACGCGGTGATCGGCAAGGCGCATCGCCTCGGCTTGGCCAGCCGCCCCTCGCCGATTCGCTCGGAGAACCCCGCCGCAAGGCAAGCCAAGCACAAGGGACCAAGCTGCCAATGGCCGATCGGGGATCCGTCGAGCGAGAACTTCCAGTTCTGCGGCGCGCCGATCGAGCCGGGGCGGCCTTACTGCGCCAAGCACTGCGAGGTCGCCTACATCAAGCGCGACCACAAGGCCGCCTGAGCCCAGCAGGGCGGCCCGCGGCCGACGGGCCGCCGCCGCAGGCGGGCCGGCCGCCGGCGGGGTGGTCATGAATGCCGCCCGTGAGCCTCAACCGGTGCTGCGCGCCCCGCCGCTCGCATTCTGGTATGAGTTCGCGAGCAGCTATTCCTATCTCGCGGCCTTGACGATCGGGCGGCTTGCGTAAGCGGCCGGCGTGCGGATCGCCTGGCGGCCGTTCCTTCTCGGACCGATCTTCGCCTGGCAAGGCTGGCGCGACTCGCCCTTCAACCTCTATCCCGCCAAGGGCAGCTATATGTGGGGCGACCTCGAGCGGCTTTGCGCGCGCGAGGGGCTCGCTTGGCAGCGCCCGAGCCAATCCCCCCGCAACAGCCTGCTCGCCGCGCGCCTGGCCCTCGTCGGCATGGCTGCCGGCTGGGGGAGTGCCTTCAGCAAGGCGGTCTTTCAAGCGAATTTCGCCGACGATCGCGCCATCGCCTCGTCCGAGGTACTCGGTGCCATCCTGCGCGGGCTTGGGGTCGAGGCCGAGCAGGCCTTGGCACGCGCCGCCGCCCCCGACATCAAGGAGGCCCTCCGGGCTCAAGGCGAGGAGGCTCAGCGGCGGGGCATCTTCGGAGCACCTACCTTCCAAGTCGGCGAGGACATCTTCTGGGGCCATGATCGGTTGACGCAGGCCCTCGCCTGGCCGCAGTCGGCCGGGTAGCGGCGCTCGCGCGGGCGGCCGGCCGTTGCCTTTGGTCGCTTTGCGGCTAACTCCTGCTATGATACCCGCAACGGCGCTCAGGCTGCGGCTGCCGCAATGCGCTGGTGCCGCAGGGCCGGGGTGGCATCTCGCGAGGGCATCGGATGAGGTCCCATCAGGGAGCGGGCGGCGCATGAGGCGCGATCTGCAGACGAGCGGCCGGCGCGCCCTGGCCGCACCCGCCAACGACAACGATCCCGTCGGGAGCGGGCAGGGTCCGCGCAGCTCCATCCTGCGCGAATACCTCATGCTTCTCGTGGTCCTCGTGGGCGTGGCGCTGTTCTATTGGCTCTCGGTGCAGTTTACCGATTGGGACCGCATCCAGACCTGCGTCACCATGGGCAAGCGCAATTGCACCCCGCGGATCGAGCTCAATCGCCAAAATCGCTCGGCGCGTCCCGCCCAAGGCAACGCGGCGGCCGACCCCGCACTCGAGTGAGGGCTCGAGAGCGGCGGGCGAGCATGAGTGCGCCGGATCCCAACGACGATTCCCACGGCGGCAACAGCCTCCTCACCATCCTTGCGGTGATCGCCGGCGTCGGCTTGCTCTACTGGCTGACCACGACTTTCCTCGATTGGAACAAGGCCCAGGAGTGCGCCGCCTCGGGCAAGCGCAACTGCGCGCCGCAGGTCGAGCTGAACCAGCAGTAAGCGTTCCCTCGCGGCGGCGGGGGCCCATGGTCAATTTATTGATAATTCTATATGATTTTCCCTAAGATAAGACCCAGAGGGGGGCGGAGCGGGGCCCGGCCGCCGATGCGAAAAAAGTGTATAGGCGAGGTCTTTTTCTCTTGACGCGATAGGTCGTCGGCCCTACGCTTTGGCCATATGCGAAGTACCCGTTCGCGTATTTCCCTAAAACTCCCCGCGCGGCTTGCCGCGCGGGTTTGTTTTAGGGGTTAGGCGCTCGCCCGCGCGACTGCGCCCCGCACGAAAACGCATTGACGCCCCTTGAGCGCTTTTCCATGATCGACTGCGAGCTGCCCCTCCCGCCCTCGCTCGCAGGAGAGAATGCATGTCCCCGCCGGTCGATGCGGTCCGCAGCGACGAGAAGCTTCCCGCTTCCGCCGACGTCGTCATCATCGGCGGCGGCATCATCGGCTGTGCTGCAGCCTATGCCCTCGCCAAGAAAGGACTCTCCGTCGTCGTCCTCGAGAAAGGCAGGGTCGGCGGCGAGCAATCGAGCCGCAATTGGGGCTGGTGCCGGCAGCAGATGCGCGACACGCGCGAGATCCCTCTCATCAAGGAGAGCCTCGCACTCTGGGGCGGCTTGAACGAGGAGATCGGTGCCGATACCGGCTTCCGCCGCACGGGACTGATTTACGTCACCAAGGACGCGGCCGAGCTTGCGCGCTGGGAAGCCTGGCTCGAGCACGCGCGGCCCTATCAGCTCCACAGCCGACTTCTGAGCGCTGCCGAAGCGCAGGCGATGATGCCCGGGTGCGAGGAGAAATGGCTGGGCGGGCTCTATACGCCGAGCGACGGGCGCGCCGAGCCCGCCAAGGCGGCCCCGGCGATTGCGATGGCGGCACGCCGGCTCGGCGTCACGCTTCACCAGGGCTGTGCAGCACGGGGGATCGAGACCGAAGCGGGTGCCGTAGCCTCGGTGGTGAGCGAGCTCGGCGTCGTCCGCGCACGCGCGGTGCTCTGCGCGGGTGGGGCCTGGACCTCGCTCTTCTGCCGCCGCCACGGCATCGATCTGCCGCAGTTGAGCGTGCGCGCCTCCGTCCTGCGCACGGCACCGGCGCCCGAGGTGCTCGCGGCACCGGTAAGCTCGCCCGGCTTCGGCATGCGCCGCCGCCTCGACGGCGGCTACACGGTCGGCATGCGCGGGGCCGCGAGCCTCGACCTGACCCCCGATGCGTTCCGTTATCTGCGCGCATTCTGGCCCGCCTATCGCCAGGGGGTCGTGGCCCTCAACATCAAGTTCGGTAGGCCCTTCTTCACCGCCCTCGCAACCCCGCACCATTGGGCCTTCGACCAGGCCTCGCCCTTCGAGAAGATGCGCGTGCTCGATCCCGCCCCCGAGCAGAGCGTGCTCGAGGCAGCCCTCGCCAACCTGAAGGCGGCCTATCCGGCACTGCGGGACGTCAAGGTGGCGGAGACCTGGGCCGGCATGATCGAGGGCACCCCCGACGCAATCCCGGTGATCTCGCCCGTGGAGTCGCTCAAGGGCTTCTATATCGCGACCGGCTTCAGCGGCCACGGCTTCGGCATCGCACCCGCGGCCGGCCGGCTCGCCGCCGACATCATCGCCGGCGAGACGCCGATCGTCGACCCGCGCCCCTTCCGCTACGCCCGCATGATCGACGGTACCCGGCTCGCTCCCCAGACTGGGCTCTAAATTCCCTCCGCGTAAGGCCCCTCGCGCGCGTCGGGAAAGCGGAGGGGAACTCGCGGCTCGCGCGGGCCCATGAGCGGATTTTCCGGATAGGTGCGCAGGATGCGCCGGCGCTCGGCAGCGAGTGCTGCCGTGAACTCGGGGCCGGGAAAGGGCTCGTGCCCGAAATGATGCCAGTCGTCGCGGCCGCGGACGAGCTGGCCCGAGCCGCGCCCGATACTCTGGCGCGCATGCGCTGCGGTGTAGTCGTAGAGGATCGCTATCCGGCGCTCGGCCGCGCGATTCGGCCCCGAGGAATGTATCAGGTTGCCGGAGAAGAAGGCGACCTCGCCGGCCGCGAGCTCCAAGGGGCGTGCGCGCGAGGTATCGGGGGCGGCCACGCGCGCGACACGGCGCTCGGCCTGGCCCGGCGCATCCTCGACCACGCGGAAGGGTTGGACCTCGCGGTGCGTTCCCGGGATCACCTCGAGACAGCCGTTCGCGACCGTCGAGGGGCCGACCGCGAGATAGCCGATGAGGAAGCAGGGCTCGACCTGGATGCGCGCCGAATCCTGATGCCAGTCGTAGACCACGGAGGAGCCCGGCTCCTTGATGCGGAAGACCGCGTCCGTCATGAGGATGTTGGGCCCGATCAGATCCTCGACGGCATCGAGCATGGCAGCACCGGTCCCGGCGGCGACCACCCAGTCGAGCAGCAGATTGCACTTGATGTCGAAGGCCCAGGCGACCTCGCGGGGATACAGCACCTCGAACTCGGCGATCCTGCGCTCGAGCCGCACGCAATCGTCCGGTGCCAGCACGGGGATGCCGGAGACGTAGCCGTCACGCTCGAAGGCCGCGATTTGCGCCTCGCTCAAGAGCTTGCCCATGCGCCCATTATAGCTTGGCCGTCGGCGGCGGAGGCAAGAGCGAGCCGGCCCTCAATAGCCGACCGCCGGGTCGACCAGTCCGGTCGGCGGCTCGCCCGCCTCGAGGCGGCGGAGATTGGCGAAGATCTGCGCCATGGCGAGCTCGGCGATGGGCTGGGCCGCGATATGGGGCGTTACGGTGATGCGCGGATGGCTCCAGAACGGATGCGTGCTGCCGAGCGGCTCGTCGTGGAAGACGTCGAGGATGGCGCGGCCGATGTGGCCCGAGTCGAGGGCGGCGAGGAGGTCGGCGTCGACGAGGTGGCGTCCGCGCGCGATGTTGACGATCGCGGCCCCGCGCGGCAGCTGGCGCAGAAGGGACGCGTCGATGATGCCGCGGGTCTCCGGGGTGAGCGGCAGGAGCACGATCATGATCTCGGAAGCCGCGAGGAATCCCGCCATCCCCGCCTTGCCGTGGAAGCATTCGATGCCGGCAAGCGACTTGGGCGTGCGGCTCCAGCCGAGCGTGCGAAAGTTGAGCGCCGCGAGCTTCTCTGCGAGATGGGCCCCCAGCACGCCGAGGCCCATGACGCCGACGCAACGCTCGGAGGGGTCGATCGCCGGCAGCCTCAGCCATTCGCGCCGGAGCTGCTGCCCGCGGTAGTCGGCCATGCGCCGATGGATGTCGAGCACGGCGTGGATCGCGTATTCGCTCATCTGCACGGCAAGGCCGGCATCGATGAGGCGATAGAGCGGGACCCGGGTGGGAAAGGCCGGGTCCTTGAGGATCTGGTCGACCCCCGCACCGAGGGCGAGGATCGCCTTCAGATTCGGCAGCGTGCCGAGCACGCCGTCGTCGATCTTCCAGATCAAGGCGTATTCGATCTCCTCGATGCGGCCCGCCGCGGGCCAGACGCGGAAGTCGAGGGCCGGGAACTCGCGCGCGCAGAGCGCTTGGAAGGGGGCTGGGTCGTCGAAGTCGCTGCCGAAAAGGATGGCCTTGGTGGTCATGGTCGCCTTTCTCTGGTGATCTCTCTCAGAGGAGTGCCGCGCGCGGCCTCGCCGCCTAGGGCCAGAACGCGCGGGAGGCCAAGCGCGCGCCTTCGGCGAGGGCGGCGAGCTTGGCCCAGACCACGGCCGGATCGACGGCCGCCTGGCCGACCCAGGTGCCGTAGCCGCAATCGCTGCCGGCGATGACGTTCTCTCGCCCGACGAGCCTGGCATAGCGGCCGATGCGCTCGGCGATCAGCTCCGGATGCTCGATGAAGTTCGTCTTCGACTCGATGACCCCGGGGATGAGGATCTTGCCCTCGGGCAGCTTCACGCGCTCGAAGAGCTTCCATTCATGGGCGTGGCGCGGGTTTGCCGCCTCGAAGGAGATCGCACTCGGCCGCGCTTCGAAGATCACGTCGATGATCTCGGCGAGCGGCACGTCGTAGTGGTGCGGGCCCTCGTAATTGCCCCAACACAAATGCATGCGCAGCCGCTCCGGCGGAATTCCCGCGAGGGCTCCGTTGAGGGCCTCGATGTGGAGCCGCATCATCTTGCGGAATGCGGCGAGGTCGAGGGAGGCGTATTGGATGTGCCGGCCCATGGCGAGGTCCGGGCAGTCGATCTGGAGCACGAAGCCCGCCTTGGCCACGGTCTCGTATTCCGGCCGCATCGCCTCGGCGATGGCGAAGAGATAGGCCTCTTGCGTCGGGTAATGGCCGTTGTGGAAGAAGAGGGAGACGAGCCCCGGCGAGGCGGCACTCATGAAGGGCTCCTCGACCTTGACCTCGGCGACGGCCGCCTTGAGGTTGTCGACGTCGGTCTGGGCGGCCGCGGCGTCGCGCACGGCGATGGCGGCGTTGCAGCCCGGGGTCTTGCGCCGCGAGCGGCCGGGATCGCCGAAGACGCGGCGGGCGAGCTCGGGGAAATCGACGAGGTCCTGATATTGGAGCGGATGGCTGCTCCCGCCGAAGCCGCTCAAGCGGTCCTTGACGTAGGTGGCGTAGCTCGGCTTGCTCATCTCGCCGTCGTTCACCACGTCGATGCCGGCCGCGCACTGCTTGCGCACGATCTCCTTGACCGCAAGCGCTATGCGCGCCCTGAGGGCCGCCGGGTCGACCGGCACTCCCTCCTCCTTGGCGAACATCGTGCGGATGAGATCCTCGGGGCGAGGCAGGCTGCCCGTGTGAGTGGTGAGAAAGCGCTCGCTGCTCTGTTTCATGTTGCCCTTTCCAAAGGCCGCGATTTCGCTCGTCCGTCTGCGCGCATGCGGTGCCCGCGCCTGCAGAGCTTAGCGTCGCTCGATCACGCCGAGAAGCCGAAAGCCCATGAGCGGGCCGAGATGCCGTTCGAGCCTGCGCTCGAGGCCGAGGAGAGGTGCGGCGAGGCCGGCCGGCAGCGCCGACCACGGACGGAAGCCGCCCGAGAGCGGATAGGCGAGGAGGCCGAAGCGCTCGCAAGCGACGACCGCGAGCGCGGGGACGAGGGCCTCGAGCCGCGCGCGGTCGCGCCCGAAGAGGCGGGTCGGGATGGCTTGATTGGAGTCGTAGGGATCGCGCGCGCGAGTGAGCGCGCCCTCCGCGAGCGGATCGGCCCCCAGCTCCACGGGCTCGGGGTGGAAGAAGCGGTAGAAGGGATAGCTGAGCGGGGTGATCGCGGGCTCGCAGACGACGATGCGGCCGCCCGGTGCGAGCACGCGCGCCGCCTCCGCCAAGAAGAGACGCGGGCGCTCGAGATGATGCAGCACGTCGAAGAGCACGAGATTGCGGAAGCTCGCGGCCGCGAAGGGTAGGCGGTGCGCGTCCGCGACCACGTCGAGCCAGGGGGCGAATTGGATGTCGCTCGAGACGATGTCTCGCTTGAAGGCTTTGAGATTGCCGGTGCCGCCGCCGATCTCGAGCGAGGGCCCGCCGGGGGCGCAATGCGCCATGAGACGGCGATAGCAATCCTCGTAGACCGCGCGCAGCACGGGCTTTGCCTGCCACAAGCTGCGATGGTCGGCGAGCCGTTCGCTCATCGCCGGATGC
>DATJAC010000060.1:0-12830 GCA_035516655.1 Alphaproteobacteria bacterium
GAGGGCGGCGACGAGGGCCGCGACCGCGGCCGCCGGGCTCGCGGCCGGCTCCGCCTTGAGACCCGCCGCGCGCGCCGCCTCTGCCGCGGCCTCGGCCGGGAGGCTCGCGGCCTCGCCCGCGATGGCGACGGCACGCAACGCGGCGGCATGCGGGGCGAGGGGGGCGAGGAACTGCCGCGCGTCCTTGGTCTTGAGCATGCCGTAGACGAGGCCGAGGGGCTTGTCGCGCCAGGCTTGCGCTTGCCGCGCCAACGCGGCTCCGGCCGAGGCATTGTGGCCGCCGTCGAGCCAGAGCTCCCACCCGCCTTGCGGCAGGGCCTCGACCAGGGGCCCGCGCGTGAGGCGCTGGAGGCGGGCCGGCCACTCGGCGCGGCCGAGGCCGATGCGCAAGTGCTCAGGGGCGAGCTCGAAGCCGGCGAGCCGCTCGGCCGCGGCCACGGCAAGCCCGGCATTCTCGAGCTGATGGTCACCGGGCAGGACGGGCCGCGGCAGCTCGAGGGTCCAGCGCCGGCCGCGATAACGCATGCCCTCCCCGCTTGCGGCGACGGTCCAATCCGCGCCGTGGCGAAAGAGGGGGGCACCCACCTGCTCGGCCTGGCGCTCGATGACGCCGGCGGCTCCCGGAAGCTGCTCGGCGACGACTGCACCCACGCCCGGCTTGAGAATGCCTGCCTTCTCGAAGGCAATCTTCTCGACCGTGTCCCCGAGATGCTCCGTATGGTCGATCGAGATGGGAGTGATGACCGCGAGGGCCGGTGCGGCGATCACGTTGGTCGCATCGAAGCGCCCGCCCAGGCCGACCTCGAGGAGGAGTGCATCGGCGGGCTCGCGCGCGAAGGCGAGGAAGGCGGCGGCGGTGGTGATCTCGAAGAAGGTGATGGGCTCGCCCGCGTTGGCCCGCTCGCACTCCTCGAGCAGGGCCGTGAGGCGGTCCTCCTCGATGATGCCGTGCTTGAGGCGGATGCGCTCGGCGAAACGCACGAGGTGGGGGGAGGTGTAGGCTTGCACCCGGTAGCCCGCGGCCTCGAGCATCGCGCGCAGATAGGCGACGGTCGAGCCTTTGCCGTTCGTACCCGCGACGTGGATCGCGGGTGCCAAGCGGTGCTCGGGATGGCCGAGGCGCTCGAGGAGGCGCGCGATCCGCCCGAGCGAGAGGTCGATGAGCTTGGGGTGGAGTGCCAGGAGGCGCTCCAGCACCAGATCACTCGGCCGGGGCTGCACCTTTGCCTGCCTCCGTGCCTGCCTGGGTCGTCGGCAACGGCACGATGGTCGCGGGGGCCTGGCGGTTCATCAGCAGGCCGAGCAGGCGCACGATGGTGCCGCGCAGCTCCTTGCGCGGCACCACCATGTCGATCATGCCGTGCTCGAGGAGATATTCGGCGCGCTGGAACCCCTCCGGCAGCTTCTCCTTGATGGTCTCCTCGATGACCCTGGCACCGGCGAAGCCGATCACCGCCCCGGGCTCGGCGATCTGGATGTCGCCGAGCATGGCGAAGGAGGCGGACACCCCCCCCGTGGTCGGGTCGGTGAGCACGATGATGTAAGGCAGCTTCGCCTCGCGCAGCTCCTCGACCGCGATCACCGTGCGCGGCATCTGCATGAGCGAGAGGATGCCCTCCTGCATGCGCGCCCCGCCCGAGGCGGGGACGACGACGAGGCCGGCCTGCTGCAGGGTGGCGAGCCGGGCCGCCGCGACGAGGGCAGCACCCACCGCGACCCCCATCGAGCCGCCCTGGAATTCGAACTCGAAGGCGGCGATGACGACCGGGAGCCCGCCCATGCGGCCGTGCGCGACCACGATCGCATCGCTGAGGCTCGTCTTGGCTTGCGCCTCCTTGAGGCGGTCGGCGTAGCGCTTCACGTCGCGGAACTTGAGCGGATCGGGCGGGGTCTTGGGCAGCTCGATGCGATGGAACTCGCCCTCGTCGAACAGCATCGCCAGGCGCTCGGCCGCCGAGATGCGCATGTGATGGCCGCAGTGCGGACAGACGTTGAGGTTTGCCTCGAGCTCGCGATGGAAGATCATCTGGCCGCATTTGGGGCATTTCTGCCAGAGCCGGTCGGGCACCTCGGCCTTCTGCACGAGGGCCCGGATGCGCGGGCGCACGAAGTTCGTGAGCCAGTTCACGACAGCGCCCTCGTTTGCGCGTGCGCCCCGCGCGCGCCGCGCGCCCCGCGCACGCCGGCGGCGAGCCGGCGGACGAAGGCGAGCGCCTCGGGGACGAGCCCGGGCCGCGCGCGTCCCGCGGCGTCGAGTCCGCCCGCGATCACCTCGACGAGGGCCGAGCCCACCACGGCGGCATCGGCAAAGCGGGCGAAGCCGGCGGCATCTTCCGGCGTCTTGATGCCGAAGCCGACGGCGAGCGGAAGGGCCGTGCGCCGGCGCAAGGACTCGATCGCGGCGGCGACCTTGCCGAGCTCGGCACTCCGCGTGCCTGTGATCCCGGTGATCGCGACGTAATAGATGAAGCCGCCCGCACCCGCGAGCACGGTCTCGAGCCGGGCCGCATCGGTCGTGGGGGCGACGAGGCGGATCACGGCGATCCCCGCCGCCTCGGCGAGCGGACGCAGCTCGGCGTCCTCCTCGGGCGGCAGGTCGACGACGATGAGCCCGTCGACTCCGGCGGCCGCCGCGTCGCGCACGAAGGCCGCGTTGCCGTAGCTGTAGATCGGATTGTAGTAGCCCATGAGGACGAGCGGCGTTTCGCGCTCGCCCGCACGGAAGCCGCGGGCGAGGGCCAAGGTCTTGCGCAAGGTCATCCCTGCCTTGAGTGCCCTCTGGCCCGCCGCCTGGATGGCGGGGCCGTCCGCCATCGGATCGGAGAACGGCATGCCGAGCTCGACGAGGTCGGCCCCGGCCGCGGGCAGTCCCTTGAGGAGGGCGAGCGAGGTCGCAGCATCCGGATCGCCCGCGGTGATGAAGGTGACGAGGCCGGCGCGGCCCTCGGCCTTGAGGGCGGCGAAGCGGTGCGCGATGCGGCTTCCGGCAGCGCGCGTCACAGCTTGGCCCCGAGCTCGTCGGCGACGGTGAAGATGTCCTTGTCGCCGCGCCCCGAGAGGCAGACGACGAGGAGGTGATCGCGCGCGAGCGTGCCCGCGATCTTGCCGACGTAGGCGAGCGCGTGCGCCGATTCGAGGGCCGGGATGATGCCCTCGAGGCGGCTCAGGAGCTCGAAGGCGTCGAGTGCCTCCTTGTCCGTGATCGCGACGTAGCGCACGCGCCCCGCGTCCTTGAGCCAGGCATGCTCGGGCCCTACGCCGGGATAGTCGAGCCCGGCCGAAATCGAATGCGCCTCGCTGATCTGCCCGTCCGCGTCCTGCAGGAGATAGGTGCGGTTGCCGTGCAGCACGCCCGGCCGGCCGCCCAGCATGGAGGCCGCATGGCGTTTCGTCTCGAGGCCGTGGCCCGCCGCCTCCACGCCGACGATGGCGACACCCGCGTCGTCGAGGAAGGGATGGAAGAGGCCCATCGCATTCGAGCCGCCGCCGATGCAGGCGACGAGCGTGTCCGGAAGCCGCCCTTCGAGGCTTGCCAACTGCTCGCGCACCTCGTTGCCGATGACGAGCTGGAAATCGCGCACGAGGGAGGGGTAGGGATGAGGGCCTGCAACCGTGCCGATCAGGTAATAGGTGTCCGCGACGTTGGCGACCCAGTCGCGCAAGGCCTCGTTCATCGCGTCCTTGAGCGTCGCGGCACCCGAGGTGACCGGCCTTACCTCGGCACCGAGGAGGCGCATGCGGAAGACGTTGGGCTTCTGCCGCTCGATGTCGACGGCACCCATGTAGACGGTGCAGGGCAGCCCGAAGAGGGCGGCGACCGTGGCGGCGGCGACGCCGTGCTGGCCGGCCCCCGTCTCGGCGATGATGCGCCTTTTCCCCATGCGCCGGGCGAGCAGGATCTGCCCCATGCAGTTGTTGATCTTGTGGGCACCCGTGTGATTGAGGTCCTCGCGCTTGAGATAGATCTTGGCGCCGCCCAGGTGGCTGCCGAGGCGGGCTGCCAAGGTGAGCGGGCTCGGCCGGCCGACATAGTGCGTGAGATAGCCTCTGAGCTCGGCCTGGAACGCGGGATCGCCCTTGGCCGCGTCGTAGGCGGCCTCGAGCTCGAAGAGGAGCGGCATCAGGGTCTCGGCCACGAAGCGCCCGCCGTAAATGCCGAAGTGCCCGCGCTCGTCGGGGCCGGCGCGATAGGTGTTCGGCTTCTCGATGGGCCGCGGTTTCGGCTTGCTCATGATGCTGTCTGGGGCCTTGGCCAAGGCCGCGAATGAAGCATACGGGGGCGCAAAGGTCAAAGCCGGATGGAGCGGGCAGGTTCTTAGAGGGCCTCGACAGGACGGCCGGGCGGGTATACGTTATTCACGTATGTTCGAATGGGACGAGGCCAAGAGCGAGCGCAACCTGCGGGAGCGGGGTATTGGCTTTGTCGTCGCCGCCGATGTCTTTGCGCGGCCCGTGATTGAGTTCGAAGACACCCGGCGCGATTACGGAGAACGTCGCATCATCGCTGTCGGGGAATATGCAGGAGAAATTTTAGCTGTCGTTTACACGTGGCGAGGCGAGTCACGCCGAATTATCCCCGTCCGCGCTGCCAATCGGAGGGAACGAAATGCCTATCGTACGCATGTCGCTCGCGGATCTGAGGAAGACTAAACCGAAGATAGACTGGCGCCGCGTGAAGGCGACGACCGAAGCTGAAATCGAACGCCAGGCGATCGAGGATGGTCATCCCACCCTTACGGCGGGAGATCTCAAAAAGGCTCGCTTGGTCATGCCGCCGAGTGCGGTCGACGTGCGCGCGATCCGGCGCCGGTTGCAGCTCTCGCAGAAGGCCTTCGCGCTCAAGTTCGGCCTCTCGCCGCGCACGGTGCAGGAGTGGGAGCAGGGCCGGGCGCAGCCCGACCGGCCGGCGCGCCTGCTGCTCGCCATGATCGCGCGCGCGCCCAAGACGGTCGAGCGCGTGCTGCGACGGCTTTAGTTTGCTACAGCTGTCGTCCCGCCGGGCTGCTCTGCTCAAGCGGTATGCCGATGCGAGCGGGCATGGGGCGTGTCGTGGAGATACTCCATGAGAGCGCCGGGCCCGCCGAGCAGGAGCCACGCCGGGAGACGGAGGAGGGGCTGCAGGACGGTCTCCCACAATTCCGGCGGAAGGTTGAGCTGAAGGAAGGCGAGGCTGCCCGGGCTCAGGCGCAACAGGAGCTCGCTCGCGGTCACGACGTGGTACGCGCTGCGGTCGAACGAGCCGTAGACTTCGGCGGCACCGGCGACGAGGGCCGCGAGGATCAGGAGCCTGCCGATGATGCCAAGGATGCGTCGGCGCATGACTCGGCCCGTTCGTGGAGAGCCGCCGCTTAATCCGCGAATGCGGCGCCTCGCGCGTAATCTGCGCGCGGCCGCGTGGCGCGTCAACAAGAGAAGATATTGATTTAATTGACATTTTCGATAATTCCCGACGACTTCGGCCAGAAGCGCTTCCTGCCCGGACCCGAGGACAATTCCCATTCCATCGCATGCAGGCGTGAGCGCACGCTGCGATTGCTTCAGCGCCAACTTTCAATAACTCGAGCGTCACCCCCACCCTACCCTCCCCCTTCGAGAGGGAGGGGGGTTTTCTTGCTATGCTATCCAAATCCCTTCCCCCTTGAGAGGGATCGGCCGCCCGTTGAGGAGCGGCCGATGGGTGGGGGGTGGATCGGGCACCCGTGAGTTGAATGAAGTGTTACGCCGCTACAGCCGCTTGGCTGCCGCGAGGAAGGCGGCGATGCGCGCGGGGTCCTTGTGGCCGGGGCGGTCCTCCACCCCGGAGGAGACGTCGACGACGGCAGCTCCGCTCGTCCTGACCGCTTCCGCAAGGGTCTTCGCCGTCAGGCCGCCCGAGAGCATCCACGGCTTCTCCCAGCGCCGCCCGGCGATGAGGCGCCAGTCGAAGCTCAACGCGTTGCCGCCGGGCAGCGCCGTGGTCATGCTCTCCGGCGGCAGCGCGTCGAAGAGGAGCCAATCGGCGGTACCCTCGAAGCGCTTGGCCGCGTCCACGTCCCCGGCCCTCGCGATCCGGATCGCCTTCATGACCGGTATCGCGAAGCGCTCCTTGATCGCGGCCACGCGCGCGGGCGTCTCGCCGCCGTGGAGCTGGAGCAGCTCGAGGCCGACCTCGGCGATCGCCTGGCCGAGGGTCGCATCATCCGCTTCGACGAAGAGGCCGACGCGCGTGACACCGGACGGAACCGCACGCGCGAGGGCGGCTGCGCCAGCGATCGTCAGGTAGCGCGGCGAGGGCGGATAGAAGACGAAGCCGACGAAGGCGGCACCCCCGCCCACGGCCGCCTCGACCGCGGCCGGGCTGTTCACCCCGCAGATCTTGACCTTGACGCTCATGACCGCGCGCCGCTCATGGTGCCGCGTCGGCCAGCTCGGCGGCGACCCTCTCGGCTGCTTCCCGCGGCGAGGCGGCCGCGACGATGGGACGGCCGATGACGAGATAGTCGGCCCCCGCGGTAAGCGCCTCCTTGGGCGTCGTCACGCGCTTCTGGTCGCCGGCCGCGGCCCAGGCGGGGCGGATGCCCGGCACCATCAGGATGAATCCCGCACCGCATTTGGCGCGGAGTGCGGCGACCTCCTGCGGCGAGCAGACGGCACCGTCGATGCCGGCACCTTGCGCGAGCGCGGCCAGGCGCAGCACCTGGTCGGCTACCGGACCCTCCTGGCCGACCTTCGCGAGATCGCGCGCGTCGAGGCTGGTGAGAACGGTGACCGCGAGGAGGCGCGGCCGGCTCACCCCCGCCTCCTGGGCGGCCTCGGCCGCGGCGCGCAGCATCGCCGGCCCCCCCGAGGCGTGCAAGGTCACGAAGGCCGGCTCGAGCGGCAGGAGTGCGCGCACCGCACGCGCCACCGTGTTCGGGATGTCGTGGAGCTTCAAGTCGAGGAAGAGCGGCAGCCCTAAGCACTTGAGCTCGGCCACGGCCTCGATTCCCCCGGCGCTGAAGAGCTCGAGGCCGATCTTGATGCCGCCGATCGTGCCCTTGAGCGCGCGCGCCAGCGTCCGCGCCCGCGCGAGATCGACGAGGTCGAGGGCGACGAAAATGCGCGCGGCCGGTGCGACCGGTGCGGCTGGCGCGGCCGGTGCGGCTGGCGCGGCCGGTGCGGCTGGCGTGGCCGGTGCGGCTGGCGTGGGCGGGCTTGCGGCACTCATGGCGCGCCTCTATAGCAGACCGCCCGGCCAAGGCGAAGCGATCAGACGCCCATCCGTTCGAGCACGAGCTCGGCCCCAGCCAGATCCTCGAGGGCCGCACCCACGGACTTGAAGAAGGTGATCTCGTCGTCGGCCCGCCGTCCCGGCCGCTCGCCCCGGCAGAGCTCGAAGAGATCGCCGGCAATATCGGCTTCGCTGAGCGTGCCGTTCCTGAGCGGCTGGACGATGTCGCCCGGCTCCGTGGTGGCACCTGCCCGGGTATCGACGAAGACGCAACTGCGCCGCACCGCCTCGTCGTCCGCCTCGCGCATCGCCGGCGTGTAGCCGCCGACGAGGTCGAGATGCTGGCCGGGTACGAGCCAACGCCCGCGGATGAGCGGCTCGACCGCCATGGTGGCGCAGGAGATCACGTCGGCCGCGGCAACGGCGGCGGCGAGGTCGGCGGCGGCACGCACGACGACGCCGGGCAGCACCAGGCGGGCAGCCAAGGCTGCGGCCTTTTCCCGATGGCGGCCCCAGATCGTGACCTCGCGGAGCGGACGCACCGCCGCGTGCGCGCGCACGAGATGGGGAGCGAGCGCTCCGGTGCCGACCATGAGGAGCCGGGACGCGTCCTTGCGTGCAAGATAGCTCGCGGCGAGAGCCGAGGCGCAGGCGGTGCGCTTCACCGTGAGGGTGGGGGCATCCATGAGGGCGAGCACGCGGCCCGATCGGGCGTCGAGCACCACATAGATGCCCTCCACGCTCGGCTCGCCTTTGGCCACATTGCCGGGGAAGACGGTGACGAGCTTGACGCCGATGTGGCGCCCCTCCTGCCAGGCCGGCATGAAGAAAAGGGCCGCATCGGGAGCGCCCGGCACCTTGATCGTGTGATGCGTGCGCGCGGGCATGACCGAGCCCTCGCGGAAGGCCGCGCGCAGGCGCTCGACGAGGTGCTTTTCCTCGAGCGCCGCCTCGACCTCGGCTGCCGTCACCATGCGCATGGCCTCTCCTCCGCGCGCGGCCCCGCCCGGCTCAGACGCTGCCGGGGAGCGTGGGCAGCGCTGTCGGGCGGGCTGCTGCGTCCTTGGCCGTGGAGGCCGCCCTATCCGCGTGCTGTCTCGCCTCGGCGAGCTCCAACCGCAAGCGCTTGGCCTCGGCCTCGGCCTGGCGCGCGCGGCGGCGGGTGCGCCGGCCGCCGATCCAGGCGCCGATGCCGCCGAGGATGAAGCCGAGGACCAAGCTCGCGAAGATTCCGCCGTAGAGCGGCAGCTCGAGGGTGAAGGGGAAGGGCTCGATGCCGATGCTGACGGGGCCGCGGTTGGAGACCGCAAAGAGGACGAGAACGAGGGCGGTAACGGCTCCCGCGATCCAGGAGAGGAGCTTCATGAGCTTGGTCCGGGCGCGGGCCGCCTGTGCTCGGTCGGGGCGCTACTTCTTGCCATTGAGCCGCTCGCGCAGCTCCTTGCCGGTCTTGAAGAAGGGGATGTGCTTCTCGCTCACCGCGACCGCCTCGCCGGTGCGCGGATTGCGCCCCAGGCGCGAGCCGCGCCGCTTGACCGAGAAGGCGCCGAAGCCGCGCAGCTCGACCCTGTCGCCTTGCGCCAGGGCCAAGGAGATCTCGTCGAAAATCGTCGAGACGATGCGCTCGACATCCCGCTGGTAGAGATGCGGGTTGCGCTCGGCGATACGCAGGATCAGCTCCGACTTGGTCATCGACTTCGACCCCCCTTCCGGCCCCATCTCGACCAGAGCGCGCCGAATTTGCCGAAGCGTGCCAGAGCAAAACCGAGTCGTCAAGGATAAGTATTTAAGATAGCGAGGCTTTTTGGGCCGAGGCCAGCCCCGCGAGAGGCCGGCGACGGGGCCTGCCGGGGACGCGGAGGTGGGTGCTGCGGCCCGTCGCCTACGGCCGGCCCCGGTGCCGGCAAGAGCAAGGGCGCGCCGCCCTGCCAGGTCGCGGCGCGCCCGAACGCTTGGCCCGTGTCGGGGCGCTATTCCTTCGTCTCTTCCTCTTCGCTCTCCTCGTCCTCCGCCGCCGTCTCTTCCGCACTCCCGGCCGAGCCCTTGCCTTTGGTCTTGGCGGCCCGCTCCTTGGTGGCGCGGGTCAAGGCGGCGCCGAGGATATCGCCCAAGGAGGCGCCGCTGTCGGAGGAGCCGTACTGGGCCATCGCCTGCTTGTCCTCCTCGATCTCGCGCGCCTTGATCGAGAGGCTGTAGCGGCGCGTGGCGCGATCGATGCTGATCACCTTGGCGTCCACCTTCTCGCCCACGGCGAAGCGGTCGGGACGCTGGTCGACGCGGTCGCGCGAGAGCTCGGCCTTGCGGATGAAGCCGGTCGCCCCGTCCGCCACACCGACCTCGATGCCGCTGTCGAGCACCTTGGTGACCGTGCAGGTGACCACCTCGCCCTTCTTGATGGCCGTCGTCGCGCGCTCGAAGGGATCGTCGGTCAGTTGCTTGATGCCGAGCGAGATGCGTTCCTTCTCGACATCGACGTCGAGCACTTTGACCTTCACGTGGTCGCCCTTCTTCCGCTCCTTGATCGCCTCCTCGCCCGGGCGGCTCCAATCGAGGTCGGAGAGATGGACCATGCCGTCGATGTCGTTGGGGAGCCCGACGAAGAGGCCGAACTCGGTGATGTTCTTGATCTCGCCCTCGAGCTCGGTGCCCTGCGGGTACTTCTCGAGGAAGGCCTCCCACGGGTTCTCCAGGCATTGCTTCAAGCCGAGCGAGATGCGGCGCTTCTGCGGGTCGACGTCGAGCACCATCACCTCGACCTCCTGGCTCGTCGAGATGATCTTGCCCGGATGCACGTTCTTCTTCGTCCAGCTCATCTCGGAGACGTGCACGAGGCCCTCGATCCCCGGCTCGAGCTCGACGAAGGCGCCGTAGTCGGTGATGTTGGTGACGCGGCCCTTGAATTTCGTCCCCACCGGATATTTGGCCGCAACGCCTTCCCAGGGGTCGGCCTCGAGCTGCTTCATGCCGAGCGAGATGCGCTGGGTCTCGGGATTGAAGCGGATCACCTGCACGTCGACGGTCTGGCCGATGTGGAGGGCCTCCGAGGGATGGTTGATGCGGCGCCAGGCGATGTCGGTGACGTGGAGGAGCCCGTCGACCCCGCCCAGATCCACGAAGGCGCCGTAATCGGTGATGTTCTTGACCACGCCCTTGAGCACTTGGCCTTCCTTCAGGTTGGCGACGAGTTCGGAGCGCGCCTCGGCCCGGGTCTCCTCGAGTACGGCGCGGCGCGACACCACGATGTTGCCGCGCTGGCGGTCCATCTTGAGGATCTGGAAGGGCTGCGGCTGGCCCATGAGGGGGCCCACGTCGCGCACCGGCCGGATGTCGACCTGGCTGCCCGGCAGGAAGGCGACGGCACCGTGGAGGTCGACGGTGAAGCCGCCCTTGACGCGGCCGAAGATGATCCCGTTGACCCGCTGGTTCTCCTTGAACGCCTTCTCGAGCTGGGTCCAGGCCTCTTCGCGCCGCGCCTTCTCGCGGCTCAGCACGGCCTCGCCGTTCTTGTCCTCGATGCGCTCGACATAGACGTCGATGGCGTCGCCGATCGCGACCTGGCCGTCGCCGCCATGGCCGCCGAATTCCTTGAGCGCCACGCGGCCCTCGGCCTTGAGGCCCACGTCGACGAGGGCATAGTCGCCCTCGATGCCGACCACTCTGCCCTTGACCACGGTATGCTCGAAGGTGAGGGTGCTCTTGAGGCTCTCCTCGAGGAGCGAGGCGAAGTTCTCGTCGCCGGCGGGAAGGGCTGCAGTCTCGGTCACGGTCATTTAGCTCTCCAATCTCCAGTCATGTTTCCGGCCTGCCGGTTGGATCCGGCGGTCTTCAGCAAATCGCAAGTTCCGCGGCCTCGCGGACGCTTGCTCGCGGCCCTCAGCGCCCGCGACCGCACCTGCTCAGGATATAATCGAGCGCCGTCTTGAACGCCTGATCGGCATCGAGTGCCGTGGTATCGAGCACGAAGGCGTCGGCTGCGGGCTTGAGCGGGGCCGCCACGCGCGCGGCATCCCGAGCGTCACGCTCCTCGAGGTCCCGCAGAACGCGGGCATATATACTGTCAAGCCCGCTCTTGAGCAACTCCTTATGGCGCCGCTCGGCGCGCACCTCGCGGCTCGCGGTGACGTAGAGCTTGGCCTCGGCATCGGGGCAAATGACCGTTCCAATATCGCGCCCGTCCAAGACCGCGCCTCGCTTTCCGCCGGGTGGGGTGCGGGCAAAGCGGCGCTGGAGCTCGACCAGGGCGGCGCGCACGCCGGGGATGGCCGCGACCTGGGAGGCGGCCTGGCCGGCCGCGTCGCTGCGGAGCGCCGGATCGTCGAGGTCGGAAAGTGCCAATGCCTGGGCGGCGGCCTCGGCAGCACTGGGGTCGGCGGGGTCGTGGCCCGCCTTGCGCACGGCATGCCCGACCGCACGATAGAGCAGCCCGGTGTCGAGATGGGCGAGATCGAAATGCTCGGCGAGCCGGCGGGCGAGGGTCCCCTTGCCCGAAGCGGCCGGGCCGTCGAGGGCGATGATCATGCCGCCGCGATCCTGGCACCGAGCCCGTTCATGAGGGCGACGAAGCCGGGGAAGCTGGTGTCGATGATGGCCCCGTCGTCGATCGTGACGGGGGTGCGGGCGGCCATGCCGAGCACGAGGAAGGCCATGGCGATGCGGTGGTCCATGTGGGTAGCGACCAGCCCACCTCCCGCGACCGGCTCTCCCGCCCCATGCACGACCAGGCTGTCGCCGTCGATCTCGGTCTCGACCCCGTTGGCGGCGAGCCCGGCGGCGATGGCGGCGAGGCGGTCGCTTTCCTTGACGCGGAGCTCGCCCAGCCCGTCGAAGCGCGAGCTGCCGCGGGCGGCCGCGGCGGCGACCGCGAGGATGGGATATTCATCGATCATCGAGGGTGCCCTCGAGGCCGGGACATGCACGCCCTCCAAGGGGCTCGCCGTGACGAGGAGGTCGGCGACGGGCTCGCCGCCTTGCTCGTGCCTGTGCTCGTGGCGGATCTCGGCCCCCATCTCCGCCAGGGTCGCGAGCAGGCCGGAGCGCAAGGGGTTGACGCCGACCCCCTTGAGCGCCACCCGCGAGCCCGGGACCAGGAGGCTCGCCGCCAGCACGAAGGCCGCCGAGGAGATGTCGGCGGGGACGGCGAGGTGGAGGGGCCGGAGCTCGGGCTGGCCCGTGAGCATGATGGCCGTGCCGCCGTGCTCGTGCGGCCGCAGCTCGACCGTGGCACCGAAGGCGCGCAGCATGCGCTCGCTGTGGTCGCGCGTGGCGACGGGCTCGATCACGGTGGTGACGCCCGGCGCGTTGAGACCGGCGAGCAGCACCGCCGACTTCACTTGCGCCGACGGCACCGGCACGCGGTAGCTGATGGGCAGCGCCTCGGCCGTGCCGACGACCGCGAGCGGCAGCCGGCAGCCCTCGCGCGCGACGATCCGTGCACCCATGCGCGCGAGCGGCTCGGCGACGCGCTGCATCGGACGGCGCTGAAGCGAGGCGTCGCCGGAGAAGAAGCTCACGAACGGATGGCTCGCCACGAGTCCCATCATGAGGCGCGCGGCGGTGCCGGAATTGCCCATGTCGAGCACGTGTGCGGGCTCGGCGAGCCCGCCGACCCCGCGCCCGCGGATGCGCCAGCGCCCGCCTTCGT
>DATJAC010000061.1:0-2009 GCA_035516655.1 Alphaproteobacteria bacterium
AAACTCGTGATAGAACTCGACCCCCGTGAGATGCCCGAGCAGCACGCGCTGGGCGTGGAGCGCCCCTTTGGGCGGCCCGGTGGTACCCGAGGTGTAGATGATGAGGGCGGGATCTTCGGCCGCGGTCGCGAGCGGGGTGAAGCGATCCGAGGCGGCGGCAAGGATCGTCCAGAAATCAACGCTCCCTGCCGGCAGCGGGGCCGCACTCGCCTCCCCGCGCGTGACGACGACGAGGGCGAGCTCCGGGAGCCGCGCGCGCAAGGCCGCGAGTTTGGGCAGGTTGGCCTCGTCGGTCAGCACGGCCTTGGCCCCCGAATTGGCGAGGCGATAGTCGAGCGCTTCCTCGCCGAAGAGCGTGAAGAGCGGGACGGCGATCAGGCCCGCCTTGTAGCAGGCGATGTGGGCGATCGCGGCCTCGGGCGTTTGCGGGAGGAGGATGGCGACCCGTTCGCCGCGGCCGATGCCATGGGCCGCAAGCGCATTGGCGAAACGGTTCGAGAGGGCCCGCATGTCGGCGAAGCTGTAGCGCTCGAGCCGCCCGCTCTCCTCGAGGAAGAGCAGGGCCGGAGCCTCGCCCTTCGCCGCCGCATGGCGGTCGCAGCAGGCAACGCCCATGTTGAAATGCCGCGGCAGACGCCAGCGGAAGCGGCCGTAGACGTCGTCATAGCTCCTGCCGGGCTCCAGCATGCGTCGGTCTCATCCTTCGAGACGCCGCCTGCGGCGGCTCCTCAGGACGAGGCCGGCTGCGGCGACAAATTAGGGCCTCATCCCGAGGAGGCCGCGGAACGGCCGTCTCGAAGGATGAGGCTATTGCGGGATTTCGCGCAAGAGCGCCTCGCAGCGCGCGACATTGACCTCGTGCGCGCCGCGCATGCCCTTGAGGGCGGCGTGGATGCGGTCGTCCTTGATGCGCGGGAGGGCCGCGTCGAGCTTGCGCACGACCCAGCTCTGGCCGCGGTTGAGGAAGGCGAGGCGCGCGGCGAAGCCCTCGAGCGCCATCGCCTTGTCGTAAAAAGCACCGGTTTGCGTGCTCGGGTCGGCACCGAGGCGGCGGATGATGCGCTCGAGCATGGCGGCGAAGCGCGCCTCGTCGCGCTCGATCGCCGCAAGCAGCGTCGTGGCCTCCGCACTCGGGCTCGTCTCGAGGAAGCTGCGGGCCAGCTTGTCGCCCGCGCGCTCGCCCTCGAGCAGCGCATTGAGCAGCTCGACGAGCTCGGCCGCGCCGAGATAGCCGGCATAGTGCGGGTCCATCTCGTCGGCATAGCAGACGGGCGAGCTCGGGGCCCCGGTCTCGGGCGGAGCTGCTTCCTTGGGAGCCCGGCTCGGCTTGACATTCGTCATCGCTTCCTCCCGGTGCCGCGCGCCATTATGCGCTCGCTTGCGCTTGGAGGACAATGGCGCGGCGGCTGCGGCCGAGCGGCCCTCAGACGAGAAGCGAGGCCCAGGCCGAGGCGCCGAAGCCGATGAGCACGAGGCCCGAGAGGCGGTTGATCCAGCGCACCGCCCCGGGGGTGACGCGCGCGCGGGCGAGGCTCACGGCACCCGAGAGCACCAGCCACCAGAGGGCCGAGCCGGTGAAGACCGCCGCCACGAAGCTCGCCGCCTTGGCGTAATTGCCGGCCGTCTCGGCCAAGCCGACGCTCGCGAAGACCGCGATGAAGGAGATGACGGTCGAGGGATTGGTGAGCGTGAGGAGGACGGTCGTCGCATAGTCGGCCAAGAGGCTGCGCCCCTCGGCGAGCGACCTTTCCTTGGTCGGCCGCTCGCGGAAGCTCGCGGCCCCGAGCCAGAGGAGCACCAATCCGCCGACGAGCCTGAGCGGGGTCTGCTCGGCCATGAGGAAGCCCGAGACGGAGGCGAGCCCGAAGCCGGCGACGGCACCGTAGAAGCCGTCCGCCGTGGCGGCCCCGAGGCCGGTCGCGAGCCCCGCGGCCATGCCGTGGCCGAGGCTGCGCTTGATGCAGAGCACGCCGATCGGCCCGACCGGGGCCGCAATCGACAGGCCGATG
>DATJAC010000062.1:0-7210 GCA_035516655.1 Alphaproteobacteria bacterium
GCCTGCCGGCCTATGAGATCTCGAACCACGCCGCCCGAGGCGAGGAGTCGCGCCACAATCTCACCTACTGGCGCTATGGCGATTACGTCGGCGTGGGACCGGGTGCCCACGGCCGCCTCACCATCGCCGGTGCCAAGACCGCGACGCGCCAACACCGCGCCCCCGAGGCCTGGCTCGCGCGCGTCGAGCAGCACGGCCACGCGACGCGCCAGCGCACCACGCTCACGCGCGACGAGTGCCGCGAGGAGATGCTGATGATGGGCCTCAGGCTCAAGGAAGGTGTCGACCGCGCACACTTCCGCAGGATCCACGGCGCAGAGCTGGAAGCGGCCCTCGACTCCGAGCGCCTCGCGCGGCTCACGGGCGCCGGCTTCCTCGAGCTCGACTCCCGCGGCCTGCGCGCGACCGCCGCCGGCCGCCAGCGGCTCAACGCGGTGCTTGGCGCGCTGCTCGCTTAATCCGACCTCCGCGAAGCGGCGAGCCGGAATTTAAGGCGCCGCTGGAATCGACGCCCGCTTTCGCGGGCATGACCAGAGCATGCGCACCGTCAGGGCCGCTGCACTATTGCCCAAGATCGCCTTCGGGGCTGGCGACCACGACGACGTATCCGTCCGGGTCGCGCACCCAGCATTCCAGGTGCCTAGCATTCGCGTTTACGCGCCGTTCTTCGATGATTTCGGCACCGAGCGCGCGGGCGGCCGCGACTGCGGCATCGAATTTGTCGGTCTCGAACCAAAGCAGCACGCCGTATCCGTGAGGAGCAGCGTCGGGATCGCCGAGATTGGGATGGTCGTGGGCGTGCCAGGCATGGAGCTGCAGGACGATCCGCCCGTCCCTGACCAGCCTCTCATATTCTCCGCCTCCATGTCCGCTTTCGCAGTCGAGGAAACGCTGATACCACCGGCTGCTGGCCTCGACGTCTCGCACGGCAATGAGCGGCTGGGACTCCATGGGCTTGCCCTTTCGAGATCTCGCGCGGCGGCACTCGTGAACCGCCAAGTGCCGAGCCCCGCCTACTGACTGACGAAGCTCGTCGGTGCCGGGCTGACCACCTTGGGCGCGTCGCGCTGCACTTCGAGCACGGCGAGGCCGCGCTCGTTGAGGCCGTCCGCGCGGAAGCGGAAGATGCCGTCGAGCCCGCTGAAGCCGTCGTGGCTGGTAATGGCGGCCACGCTGAAGTCGGGCCCATTGGGGGCGCGCGCAAGCGCTGCGGCGAGAGCGGTCGCGTCGTAGCCGAGCGTGGCGATGCGCGGCGGGCTGCCGCCGCCGAAAAGCTTCGTGTAGCGCGCCTCGAAATCGGCGCGCGTGGCGGGATCGGGGGCGGCGTACCAGCCGCCGAGGAGGGAGGGCTCCTTGCCGAGACGCGGGTCGTCCCAGAGGCCCGTGCCGAGCAGGCGCACCTGTGCCGGATCGATGTCGTAGTAGGGGAGGAGCGGGGCAAGTGCCAGCAGGCGCTCCCCGCCTTCGGGCAGCATGATCGCATCGAAGCCGACCGCACCCAGCCCTTCGTCGCTCGCCAGGCGCCGGAGCGCCTGCTTCGAGACCTCGTCGCCTTTCTTCTCGAGCGCCTTGCGCTCGGCGAGAAGGGCGGCGTGGCGGCTCTCGTAATTGCCGAGCTGGCGCACGACCTGGGCCGCGTCCCCGGCGGCGGGATCGTAGTCGGCGATTTGATCGATCTCCCCGCCCGCTTGCATGACCGCGTCGCGCAAGAGCCCGCCGATGACGTTGCCGTAATCCGAATCGGGCAGGATCGCGGCGAAGCGATTGAGTCCCTGGTCGTGGGCGTAGCTCACCACCCGCACGACCTGGCTGCGCGGGAGGAAGCCCATGAGGAAGACACCTTGGCCGGCAGCACGCTCGTCGCTCGAGAAGGCGACCACGTTGATCCCGGCCGCGCGCGCGAGCGGGGCCACCGCCGTCACTTCTGGAGCGAAGAACGGCCCGAGGATGAGCCGCGCCCCTTGCGCGATCGCGTCGCGCGCGGCATCGGCCGCACCCTCGGGGGTACCCCCGGTATCGCGCGGCAAGAGGGCCAGATGGTCGTCGTTCACGTCGAAGAGCGAGAGCTGGGCGGCATTGAGGAGCGCGGTACCCAGGGCGGCTCCCTGGCCGCTCAAGGGCAGCAGCAAGGCAACCTTGATGTGCTCCCCGGCGGCGAGGGCGGGTGGCGCGCCGCCGGGTGCGGCGGCGGGTGGCGCGCTTTCCGCCGGGAAGACGGGCTGGACCGTCACCGGAGCCACGGGCACCGCCGGCGGCGCCTCGGGGGCGGCGGGCGAGGGTGCGGTCACCACGGGTGGCGGGGGCGGGATCGCTGCCGGTGCAGTCGGGCTCGGCGGTGCGGCGCGCGGTGCCGGTTGGGTCGGCGTCCATTGCCGCGGGTTGTCGCTATCGGCTAAGGTCGCACCGAGGCCGGCGTCAAGCGCGAGCACGGCGAGGAGCGCCACCAGGAAAGCGCATGCGCGCCGCGGCACCGAGCTCCTGAGCGTCGCAAGGCAGTGCATGGGCTCCATCGCAGGGAAGAGCGGGAGAGGCGAGCCTAGCGACTGCCCGCGCGGAAGTAAACCGCAGGCGGCAGCCGGGGAGCGCCGTCTTGCAGCCCCCGGCCTCTATCTGGTGGCGACCCCGATCGGCAATCTCGGCGACATCACGCTGCGCGCCCTCGAGCTCCTGCGCAGCGTGGAGATCGTCGCCTGCGAGGACACCCGCGTGACCGCGAAGCTGCTCGCCGCCCACGGCATCTCGGCACGCATGGTACCCTACCATGAGCACAATGCCGCGCGCGCGCGGCCGCAGCTCATCGCCGCCCTCGCGCGCGGCGGCTCCATCGCCCTCGTCTCCGACGCGGGCAGCCCGCTCGTCTCCGATCCCGGCCACAAGCTCGTGCGCGAGGCCGTGGCGCTCGGCTTTCCCGTGAGTGCCGCTCCCGGCCCTTCCGCGGTCCTCGCGGCCCTCCAGCTCTCGGGCCTGCCGAGCGAGCGCTTCCTCTTCGCGGGCTTCCTCCCGGCCAAGACGGCAGCGCGGCGCAAGGCCCTCGCCGAGCTTGCGGGCATTGCGGCAACCCTCGTGCTCTTCGAGACCGCACCGCGGCTCGTCGCCTCGCTCGCCGACATGGCCGAGCTCCTGGGGGCGCGGCAGGCGGCGGTCGCGCGCGAGCTCACCAAGCTCTACGAGGAAGTGCGCCGCGCGCCGCTCGCCGAGTTGGTGCTGCACTACCGCGAGGCGGGTCCGCCCAAGGGCGAGCTCGTGGTCGTCGTGGGCCCGCCCGCGGCCGAGGCCCTGCCCGACGAGGCGATGCTCGATCGCATGCTGGCGGCGGCCCTCTCGGAGGCCTCCTTGCGCGATGCGGTCGAGCGCGTGACGGCGGCGAGCGGGCTCCCGCGCCGGCGCGTCTATGCCCGAGCCTTGGCACTCGCCAAAGTGCCGCGGCCGCCCGCATGACGGAGGCGCGGCGCCGGCGCGCCTATCGCCGCGGCCGCCTGTCGGAGACGCTCTGCCGCCTCATGCTGCGCCTCAAGGGCTACCGCATCCTCGCCGCGGACTTTCGCGTGCCGGTCGGCGAGATCGACATCGTGGCACGGCGCGGCAAGACGCTCGCGATCGTCGAGGTCAAGGCGCGCGCGAGCCTCGCCGAGGCGGCGGAAGCGCTCAGCTCGCACCAGCAGCGGCGCATCGCGCGCGCGGCTGAGGCCTACTTGGCACTCCATCCTTCGGCCGCCGGACTCGTCGTGCGCTTCGACGTGATGCTGGTGCGGCCCTGGCGCCTGCCGCATCATTTGACGAACGCATGGCGGCTCTAGCGACGACTTCGCAGCCGCCCTCGCGCGCTTGAGAGCAGCGCAATCGGGACGTGACCGGGCGCATTATTCGCGCTAAGAATCGGGCGCGCCAAGAATCCGGGACGCTTGAGCAACGGACGGGCGGGAGAAGGGGTGGCATCCGCATGGAGCCGTGGCCGAGCCAAGCGAGCAGCGAGCCCGACGATCCGCGCGACTATCTGCGGAGCGTAGCCGCGATGGCGGACGAGGCGATCGATCTCGCCGAGACCGCCCTCCGGCTCGCCTCCCTCGATCGCCCGCAAGTGTCGCTCGAGCGCTATCGCCACCACATCTCGCTGCTCGTGCGCGACACGGAGGAGGAGAGCCGGCGCACCGCCTTCCGGGCGGACACGCTCGAGGCGCGCATCGCCGCCCTCAACCACGTGCTCTATGCGCGCTACGGCTATCGCGGCGACAGCCTCCATTACGACGATCTGCAGAACGCAAACCTGATGCGCGTGATCGACCGGCGCCGCGGCCTGCCGGTCTCGCTCGGCATCCTCTATATCCATGTCGCGCGCGCGCAGTCCTGGCAGATCGCCGGCATCCACTTCCCCGCCCATTTCATGGTCCGGCTCGAGCACAAGGGCAAGCGCGCCATCGTCGACCCCTTCAACGAAGGGGTGGTGCGCGAGGTCTCGGAGCTGCGCGAGATGCTGAAGTCGAGCCACGGCGAGGGGGCCGAGCTGACCCCGGCGCATTACGCGCCGGTGGGGAACCGCGAGGTCCTGATGCGCCTCCAGAACAACCTCAAGCTTCGTCTGGCCCAGGCGGGAGAATCGAGCCGCGCGCTTGCGGTGGTCGAGAGCATGCTCCTCTTTGCACCCGCGGAAGCGAGCCTGTGGTACGACGCGGGCGCCTTCAACGCCAAGCTCGGCAACCTGCGCGCGGCGATCGCGGCGCTCGAGACCTTCCTCGAGCGCTCCGCCCAGGACGGCGCCAAGCACCAGGCGGCGGCCCTCCTGCAGCAGCTGCGCGCCCGGCTCAATTAGGAACGCGCGTCATGAGCCTCGCCGTGGCCTTCCAGATGGACCCCATGGAGTCCATCGACATCGACGCCGACAGCACCTTCGTCATGGCGCTCGAGGCCCAGCGCCGCGGACACGCGCTCTGGCACTACCTGCCCCAGCATCTCCTCTTGCGCGACGGCCGGCTCTATGCGCGGGCGCGCCGGTTCGAGGTGCGGCGCGTGCGCGGCGACCATTTCAGCCTCGCCGACTTCGAAACCCTCGACCTCTCGACCATGGACATCGTGCTGATGCGCCAGGATCCGCCCTTCGACATGGCCTATATCACGGCAACCCACCTCCTCGAGCATCTCCAGCCGCAGACCCTCGTGCTCAACGACCCCGCCCACGTGCGCAACGCGCCCGAGAAGCTCTTCGTCACCCACTTCAAGGACGTCATGCCGCCGACCCTCATCGCGAGCGACAAGCCCGCGATCGAGGCCTTCCGCGCCGAGCACGGCGACATCGTGCTCAAGCCCCTCTTCGGCAACGGCGGCTCGGACGTCTTCCACCTCACGGCAGCGGACGAGAACTTCAACGCGCTCATCGAGCTCTTCACCCGGCTCTACCGCGAGCCGATCATCGTGCAGCGCTACATTCCCGAGGTGCGCCAGGGCGACAAGCGCATCGTGCTGGTCGACGGGCGGCCGCTCGGGGCCGTCGCGCGCGTGCCCAAGGCGGGCGAGGCGCGCGCCAACCTTCACGTCGGCGCCAAGCCGGTCAAGGCCCAGCTCACCGAGCGCGACAAGGAGATCTGCTCGGCGATCGGCCCGACCCTCAAGGAGCGCGGCCTCGTCTTCGTCGGCATCGACGTCATCGGCGGCTATCTGACCGAGATCAACGTCACCTCGCCGACCGGCATCCAGGAGATCAATCGCCTCGACGGCACGACCCTCGAGGTCGATCTCTGGGACGCGATCGAGACGCGCTACAAGGCCCTCCACCCGCTCCGCCCGATGTGATTGGTTAAGCCCCTCTCGCGCTCGCGGGAGAGGGTGGCCGCGAAGCGGCCGGGTGAGGGACGGCACCGACATCCGGCATTCCCTCACCCTTCTCATCCCTTCGGGATGGGCCCCTTCGTCGATCCGCTTTGCGGCTCGACCCCGTAAACGGGAGAGGGGCATCAAGCGATCAGCACGTCCGGCGGTACTCGAGCACGAGGCGAATCGCGTCCTCCGCCATCTTGAGGGCCTCCTCCTCGCTCTCCCCTTGCGTCGCCACCTCGGGGAGAGCCGGCACCGAGACGGAAAAGCCGCCCTCGGGCTGAGGCTCCAACACAACCGTGAAATCCAGCATTTCTGCCGCCGCTGCTGCGTGCGGCAATTGGCCCGCGATCCGTTTGCTGGCCGCAGGATATTACGTTTCCAACCTGCGCAGGTCCCGATTCCCGCCGCGGCTTTGCCAAGGCTGGTGCCGCCCCCTGCTGCCGGCCTAAGATCGCGCCTGGGTTGAAGGAGGGGGCAGGGATTCCATGGTCGCGCGTGTCAACACGGTGGCCTTCCAGGGCATCGACGTGCTCGACATCGACGTCCAGGCGCAGATGGGTGCCGGACTCCCCGCCTTCACCCTCGTCGGCCTGCCCGACAAGGCCGTCGGCGAGTCGCGCGAGCGCGTGCGCGCGGCCCTCTCCGCCATGGGCCTGGCCCTGCCGAGCCGGCGCATCACCATCAACCTCGCCCCCGCCGACGTGCTCAAGGAGGGCAGCCATTTCGACCTGCCGATCGCCCTTGCCCTCCTCGTCGCCATGGGGGTGCTCTCGGGCGAGGAGATGGCGGGCTATACCGCCCTCGGCGAGCTCGGGCTCGACGGCACGCTCGCCCCCGTGGCGGGCGTGTTGCCGGCCGCGATCACCGCCTCCGCCCATGGCCGCGGGCTCATCTGTCCGGCAGCGCAAGGCGGGGAGGCCGCCTGGGCGGGCGAGCTCGAGGTGCTCGCCCCCGTCGACCTCATCGCCCTCGTCAATCACTTCAAGGGCACGCAAGTGCTGCAGCAGCCGATCCCGCGCCTCGCCGATCCGCCCGAGGCGGCCCCCGATCTCAAGGACATCAAAGGCCAGGAGACGGCCAAGCGCGCGCTCGAGGTGGCGGCGGCCGGCGGCCACAATCTCCTCATGATCGGCCCGCCCGGGGCGGGCAAGTCGATGCTGGCGGCACGCCTCCCCGGCATTCTGCCCCCCCTCGACCCGGCCGAGGCCCTCGAGGTCTCGATGATCCACTCGGTGGCAGGGGCGCTCAGCGAAGGCAAGCTCCTGCGCGTGCGCCCCTTCCGCGACCCGCACCACTCGGCGAGCCTGCCGGCCCTCGTGGGCGGCGGCGTGCGCGCGCGGCCGGGCGAGGTCTCGCTCGCGCACATGGGCGTGCTCTTCCTCGACGAGCTGCCCGAGTTCGC
>DATJAC010000063.1:0-2432 GCA_035516655.1 Alphaproteobacteria bacterium
ATGGCCGAGGGCGAGATTTTGGGCCTGATCGGCCCGAACGGCGCCGGCAAGTCGACCCTCTTCAACCTCATCAACGGCGTCTTCGCGCCCGACGCCGGACGCATCACCTTCCGCGGCACCGACATCACCGCAATACCGCCCTACCGCGTGGCGCGCGCCGGGCTCGCGCGCACGCATCAGATCGTGCAACCGCTCGGCGGCATGTCGGTGCGCGAGAACTGCACCGTCGGCGCCTGCTTCGGCCGCGAGAACCTGCCGCTCGCGCGGGCGCGCGAGGCCGCCGAGGAGGCCGCCGTCTTCGTCGGCCTCGAGGACCGCCTGGACATGCCCGCCTCCCAGCTTACGATCGCGGGGAAGAAGCGCCTCGAGCTCGCACGCGCACTCGCGGCGCATCCCACGCTCCTGCTCCTCGATGAGGTGCTCGCCGGGCTCAACACGGCCGAGGTCGAGCGCATGATCGAGGTCATCCGCCGCATCCGCGAGCGCGGCATCACCATTCTCATGATCGAGCACCTGATGCAGGCGATCATGTCGCTCTCGGACCGCATCGTGGTGCTGAACATCGGGCAGAAGCTCGCCGAGGGAGCGCCCGCCGCGGTCGCCAACGACCCGGCCGTGATCGAGGCCTATCTCGGCGACCCCTCGCTCGCGGCGGAGCTGCGCGGAGAGGGCTGGGCATGAGCGCACTGCTCGAGTTGGAAGCACTCGAGGCCGGCTACGGCGAGGTGCAGGTGCTGTGGGGCATCTCGCTCGCGGCCAAGCGCGGCGAGCTTACCACCATCGTGGGTGCGAACGGTGCCGGCAAGACCACGACCCTCAGGGCCCTCATGGGCACCATCCCGCCGCGGCGCGGGCGCGTCCTCTTCGAGGGCGAGGACGTGACCAAGCTTCCCGCTCACGCCAAGGCGGCACGGGGCATCGTGCTGGTGCCCGAGGGCCGCCAGCTCTTCGCCGCCATGAGTGTCGAGGAGAACCTCGAGATGGGCGCATTCTCGGGGCGAGCCCGGCGCAAGTTCGACGCCAGCCTAAGGGAAGTGTTCGAGCTCTTTCCGCGCCTCGAGGAGCGCAGGCGCCAGAAGGCCGGCACCTTCTCGGGCGGAGAGCAGCAGATGCTCGCGATCGCCCGCGGCCTGATGTCGGATCCGGAGATCCTCATCATCGACGAGCTCTCCCTCGGCCTCGCCCCGGTCGTCGTCCATCAGCTCTTCAGCACGCTCAAGGCGCTCAAGGCGAGCGGGCTCTCCATCCTGCTCGTCGAGCAGAACGTGCATCTGGCCTTCGCCCTCAGCGATCACGCCTACGTGGTCGCCGAAGGCCGTCTCTTCACCGAAGGTGCTCCCGCCGAGTTGGCACGGCTGCCCGAGATCAGGCAGGCCTATCTGGGGCTCTAGGCAACGCCCTCGAGCCCGTCGCTCACGGCGACGTTCTCGGGCTCGAGCGCCAGGCCGGCAGCCTGGGCCTCGAGGAGGAGGAGGGCCGCGAAATCGCAATCGACATGGCCGTTGCCGATGAGGCTCTGCACGATCTCGCGCACCGTCGAGGCGACCGGCATGGGTACCGCGAGCGTGCGCGCGGCGGACAATCCGAGATCGAGGTCTTTCAGCAGCAGCACGGGCGTGAAGGTGGGGGTGAAGTCGAGGTTGACGTAGGCGGGCGTCTTGTAGCGGCTGAAGGTCGAGCCGAGGACGCAGTTGTTGATGAAGTCGAGAAAGGCGTGGCGCGGGACGCCGGCCTTCTCGGCCAAAACGGTGACCTCGGCTAACGACTGGGCGAGCACGCCGAGCAGCACGTTGTGGCAGATCTTGACGGTGCGCGCGAGCTCGCCTTCGCCGACATAGCTCGCCCCCTGGCCGAGTGCCGCGAGATAGGGCTCGGCCGTGTCGTAGGCGGCTCTAGGGCCGGAGGCGACGATCGAGAGCCGGCCGGCCTTGACCACCTTGCCGTTGCCGCTCACGGGGGCGGCGAGGAAGGCCGTGCCGGAGGCGGCGGCGGCGGCGCGCGCCTTGGCCGAGGCCTCCTCCGAGACCGTCGAGCAGTCGACGATCATCTTGGGCGCCTTGCCCTTGGCCGAGAGCAGGCCCGCGGGGCCGCTCACCACCTCGAGCAGGTCGTTCGAGGTCGAGACCATGGTGAAGACGATGTCGCACTCGGCGAGAGCTGCGGGCTGAGCCACGATTTTGGCGCCGAGCGGAGCGAGTGGGGTGGCCTTGCTGCGCGTGCGGTTGTAGACGGCGAGGTCGGCCCCCCGCTTCAAGAGGCGGGCGGCCATGGGAAAGCCCATGCGGCCGAGGCCGATCCAGCCGAGCCTATGCTTGTCGAGCGTCGCGTTCGTCATCTCTCGAGAACTCCTTTACTCCACACCCTCACCCCGACCCTCTCCCTCTGAAGAGGGAGAGGGGGGCAGTGCAGAGCTTGCTAAGATTCCCTCGCCC
>DATJAC010000064.1:0-31324 GCA_035516655.1 Alphaproteobacteria bacterium
CAACGGGGCCGGCCAGGCGGTGCTCGACACGCGCGCCCTCGCGGACGCGCTCGCCGCCGAGGCCGATCCGGTCGCCGCCTTGCGCGTCTATGAGGCCGCGCGCCTTCCCGCGACCGCCAAGGTCGTGCTCACCAACCGCACGAGCCCGCCCGACGTGATCATCCGCGAGGTTTACTTGCGCACCGGCGACAAGCCCTTCAAGAACATCGACGACGTGATCAGCCGCGAGGAGATCCTCGCCCTCACCGACGCATACAAGCGCATCGCCGGCTATGACAAGGAGACGCTCGCGGAGCGCAAGGGGTAGTTGGTATCGTCGTTGACTTGATCAGCACCTGGATTGCTTCGCCTTCGGCTCGCAATGACAAAGAAGAACGTCATTGCGAGGAGGCGCAGCCGACGACGCAATCCAGGAACCCGCAGCCCCTACGCCACCTCGATCACCCCGCCTTCCCTGATCCGCACGAGGACCTCCTGCGGCAGCGTCTCCTGCTCCGCAGGCGCGAGCTCGAGGATGGGGATCGCGGGATAGCCCAGCTCGCGCCCGACCACGACGCCGAGCGCCAAAATCGCGTCCGTCTCGCCAAGCACGAGGGCGGCGGGGGCGAGGTGCTGCCGCAGGAGCTCGAGCATGACCGCACTCGCCGAGCTCGAGCCGATCATGCCCGGGAGGCAGAGCACCCTTCCGGCGATGGAGCGCCCGCGGTCGGGATGGCGTGCGTCGATGACGATCCCGGTCTGCGGATCGATCCCGCCCCAGAAGCTGATCGGTGCTCCAAGGCGGAGGACGCGGCCCTCGGCCCTCCCGTCGATCACCACCTTGGCGACGAGCGCGCGGGTCGCTACTGCCACAGCCGCTCGTCCCGCTCGAGCCGGCCGGAAAGCGCTGTCGCCACGCAGTCGGCGAGGCTGCCGTAAACCACCTGCCAGCCGGTATTGCCCGGCGTGTAGTGGGCGAACTTGCCGGAATTGGTCATCAGCACCCCCCCGCCCGCAGGGAGGATCGGGGTCACCACCACGCAGGTGTCGGCGACCGCGATGACGCCCTGGCGCTCGAGGGCGGCGAGCCGGCCCTCGGTCTCGAGGGCTTTGAGCACGCCGCGCCCGCTGCAGACGTAGAAGGGCAGGGCGAAACGCCGCCCTGCGGCGAGCCGCTCGAGCTCGGCGAATTCTTCGAGCGAGAAATGCGGACTGCCGAGGGCGATCGCATCGATGCGCTCGCCCTCGGCGGTCGAGAGACTGTCGCGCGCCTGGCGCAGCATCTGAGCGGTGACGCGGATGATGCGCTCCGGCGGCAGCTCGCCCAGGGCGGCCGCGAGCGTGGGCGCCTCGGGCGTGGTGCCCACGACGTGGAAAAGGCCGACCGCACCCGTGGAGGCGGCGGCGGCACCGAGGGCCTTGAGCCTGTCCTCGGAGACGCCCGCCGGCAGCCCCACGATCGCGGCGACCGTGCTGCCGACCTCGCGGCCGAGCAAGGTGCCGAGCACGGGGTAGAAGGCATCGCTCGCCTTGAGGGCCGCCGAGAGGGCCGAGGTCTCGAGCACCACGCGCGCGCGGCGGTTCTCGGCGAGGTGAAGCCCGGCATAGGGTGCGCGCCCCGCGATCGCCGCCGCGATGTCGAGGAAGTCGCCGTAGCGGTTGCTGCGCGCGCCCAGCACGGAATTGACGAAGGCGACCGCGTTGCTCTCGCCCCAGGCGACCTGCTCGCCGAGCTCGGGGCGATGGCCGGCCTGGTAGGGCGCGCAGGTCCAGGTGGGCCGGCAGCCGAGGGCCTCGTAGGCGCGCATCATGCGCAGCGCCATGTCGTAGCGGTGACGGTCGGCATGCACGCGCTTGGGATGGATGAGATCGAGCGCGCCCACATTAAGCGTGGACGGGACGGCGACCTTGCCTCCGCCCGCCACCAGCTTCTCGGCGAACTCGGTGCCGCTGTCGCCGTGATAGAGGCAGCCGTCGATGTGGGCCGAGGCGATTGCGATGAGCCGGGACGCGCCCAGGATGCGCGCAGTCTCGGCCACGATGCGCAGCGCCATCGCGCGCGCGGGTCCCGTTGCCTCGCCCGCCGCCCACGCCCGCTCCTCCGCGGTCAGGGTGAGCGTCAGTAGAGGTTCTCCCGATAGCGCGCGAGCATGTCGGCCTGCGATTCCGCCGGGGCCGAGAGGCCGATCTGCTCCTTGAGCATCTCGCCCATGCTCGGCAGGCTCGCGCGCTCGACCTTGGCGTCGGCCTCCCACAGGCGTGCGCGCATGAGCGCCTTGCCGCAGTGGAGAAAGGCCTCGCGCACATGGACGAGCAGCACCGTCGCCGGCCTCCGCTCGCCGACCGCGAAGGATTGGCAGAGCTCGGCATCGTCGCGGATCTCGGCGGTCCCCGCCACGCGCAGGAGCTCGTCGACGCCGGGGACGAGGAAGAGGAGAGCCACCTCCGGGCAGGCCACGAGGTTGGCGAGCGAATCGATGCGGTTATTGCCCGGCCGGTCGGGGATGACCAGCGTGCGCTCGTCGAGCACGCGGACGAAGCCGGGAACCCCGCCCCGCGGCGAGACGTCTTGACCGCCCGCGGGGCTCGCGGAGGCGAGGATCGCAAGCGGGGAGAGCTCGACGAAACGGCGGCAGTGGCGGTCGAGCCGGTCGAGCTGCTTCAAGCGCGCGCGCTCGGAGGGCGCCTTGTAGAGCCTGCCGAGCGCCTCGCGCGAATCGATCCTGGCCAACTCACTCTCCTCAGAGATCGGTCCGAAATCTCTCGGCTCTCTTCAGCTCACTATTCGTCACCCCTGCGAAAGCAGGGGTCCATCGCCGACACCCGGCTCCGGACCAGGAATGGATTCCGGCTTGTGCCGGAATGACGGCAGGAAATGGGTCTTTCATCGAAGATATTGCGCTCACTTTTGAGTCGTCCACTCACCCGACGTTCTTGGCGAAAAACTCCATCGTGCGCTTGAGGGCCAGCTCGTGGCTCGCCTTGTGGAAGCTGCCGCGGTGGTCGCAGCTGAAGCCGTGGCCCGCACCCGGGTAGACGTGGATCGGCACTTTCGGCTGGGCGGCCTTGACCTTCTCCACGTCCGCAAGCGGGATCGAGGCGTCGGTCTCGCCGAAGTGCAGCATGACCGGGACCTTGGGCTTCTCGTCCTTGAACTCGGCGATCTGGCCGCCGTAATAGCCGACCGCGGCGGACAGTCCGGAGAGCTGGGTGGCGGCCCGCCAGGTGACCGAGCCGCCCCAGCAATAGCCGACGATGCCGACCTTGCCCGCGTCCGCCACCGCCTTGATCGCCGCCGCCACGTCCTTGAGCACGGCGTCCCACGCGATCTTGGCGCGCAGATTGCGGCCGGCCTCGATGTCGGGTGGGGTGTAGCCGAGCTCCACCCCGCGCTCGGTGCGGTCGAAGAGAGCGGGGGCAAGGGCCGCGTAGCCGGCTTTGGCGAAGCCGTCGCAGACCTCGCGCATGTGGCTGTTGACGCCGAAAATCTCCTGGATGACCACGAGCCCGCCCTTGGGCTTGCCGGCAGGATCGGCGCGGTAGGCGGAGAGCTTGTGGCCGTCGCTCGCGGTGAGTGTCAACGTCTTGCCCATGGGAACCCTCGCTAGCTTTGCCGTTCGGCACCCATCATAGCGTCGCCCGTGGCTCGGGCCAGCGGATTTTGGCCGCCGCGGTCGAGCGTGCCGCCGCTACGGCTGCTTCGCCTTGGGCAAGGCGCGGAGGTCGAAGAAGTCGTTGCCGGCGAAATAATAGGCCGGCTGCTGCACGTCGCGGTGCTGGGCGGCTTCCTGGGGGACTGTATCCTTCACATAGACCGCGAGGTCGGTCACCCGGATGTCGCCGCGGTGTTGGAAGTCGGCCCCGCCCTCGAGGCCCTGCAGCACCACATGGGTGAAGAGGCCGTGTTGCTTCTCGGCCGGCAGGCCCGCATCGGCGGCGTCGATCGCCTCGGCATTGGCCCCCGCCAGCACGATGCGTCCGGCCGAATGCCCGAAGGTGCTGGTGAAGGTCTCGTTCTGTGCCGCTCGGCTGGTCGCGTCCTCGACCGCGAAGCGGCCGGAGAAGCAGGTGTCCAGCATGACCACCACATGGGCCGCCGCGATGCCGCGGAGCCATTCGACGAGCTTGTCCTGGCCGATCCCTTCCTCGCGGAAGATCACCTTGACCAG
This sequence comes from Alphaproteobacteria bacterium, assembly GCA_035516655.1. Lineage (GTDB taxonomy): Bacteria > Pseudomonadota > Alphaproteobacteria > JACZXZ01 > JACZXZ01 > DASPPM01. The sequence goes on from DATJAC010000064.1 coordinate 4,149, forward strand.
CTTGTCCCACTCCGCATCGGTCATGTCCTTGTCGAGGCGCTCGCGGTTCTTGATACCGAGCTCGTGGGGGGCGAAATAATAGCGCCCGTCGACGGACTCGCCGTGGCCGGCGAAGAAGACCAGCACCATGTCCTGCGCCCGCGCCTTGGCGGCGACGTCGTGAAAGCCGTCCGCGATGTGCGGGATGGTCGCCTCCTCGTCGGTGAGCACGGTCGCCGCGACCTTCTGGTAGATGGTTCCGGCACTCTTCTCCATGAGCTCGGCGATGCCGCGGGCGTCGTTCGCCGCGGCACCGAGGTCGAAGGTGGGAATGGCGTATTTGCTCACTCCCACGGCGAGGATATAGAGCACGACGTCGGAGGGAGCGGGCTTCACGGCCTCGGCGGCAGCCGGAACCTCGCCGGCCCCGCGCGTCGCGACGGCGGCGGGCTGTGGTGGTGGCGGGGGCGTGTAATTGACGGTGACCGAGGGGCGCTCGTCGGCAGCCGATTCCACGGCACCGTTCGCAGTGAGTGCTGAGAGCTCGATGCGGCTCGTGCCGGGGGCGAGCGGCAGGCGGCGCTCCTCGACGGTGGTGGCACCCGTCACGCTGCGCGTCTTCTCGCCTTCGATCACCGCACCGTCCCGGCGCATCAGCACGTCGCCGAGGCCCCCACCGCGGTCCTCGAGGCTGAGCTTGAGCAGCACCTCGGGTGTCGTGACCGTGAGGGGTTCGCCGCCGGGCTTCTGGCAGCGGCCGGCGGGGACCTCGCACAGCTCGGTGAGCGTGAGGTGCGGCGGCAGGCCGCTGCCGAGCGCCTGCTCGACCGCCGTCTCGCCCGCAGGGGCCGGTCCGGCGGCGGCGGCAAAGCGCGCCAGGACCACGTCGCGGCGGTAGAAGCGGTCGTACATCTGCTCGACGGTGACGAAGTCGGCGAGGCCCTTGGTGCCGTGGTCGACGTGATAGCCGATCAGGCTTTCGCCACCTGGGCCGCGCTCGTCGTGCGGACTGTGATCGAAGTAACCGTCGGGCGTCCATACGATCCAGCGCCGTCCGTCGGAATGGACGAAGAGCGCCATCACCTCGCTGCCGTCCGTCGCGGCGTACCAGCGCAAGGTGCCGTCGCCGAGGGCGGCCACGACGTAGCGGCGGTCGCCGGAAAATCCCACCGTCCAGGCCGGTGCGGGCAGCACGTTACGCCAAGCCTGGCTGCCGCCGCGGTGGTAGAGGCGCAGATAGAAGTCGCTGCCCAGCGCCACCGCACTGCCGTCCTCGGCCACCGCCACGCTGCGCGCAAGCTCGTTGGGCTCGAGACCGAGCGGCTGGCCGTTGAGCGTCGGCGTCGCCTCGTTGCGCCAGTTGCTCACGGCAAGGCCGCCGGCCTCGGTGGCGGGTGCGGTCATGGCGGGGGCGGACGCGGCGATGGGAGCGAGCTTGCGCGCGCGCAGGTCGAACTCGAGCGGCGGCGCGCCACGCGGGCGCAAGGTGAAGTCGACCCGGCTGCCGTCTGCGGAAACGGCGAAGCCGTGCGCATAGAGATCGCGGAAATCGCCTTGCTCGCGCTCGTGGACGAAGCGCGCGTTGCCGGCCGCGTCGAGGCGGCCGAAGCTCGGTCCTGCCGCGGCCCAGGCGAGACCCCCATCTGCTAGGGCGGCGAGGTCGGTCACGGTGTCGTTGCCGGCGAGGCGAATGTCGCGGGCGCGCGTCGGCGCCGCCGCTGCCCAGGCGCGGAGCAGGGGCCGGCCCTCCGGGTCGGCATAGCCCCCGCCGGCATAGAGCGTGCGGCCGTCGGCGGACCACGCCACCACGGCAAGGCCGCCGCGTCCAGTGCGCGAGCCCGGCAGCGAAGCCAGTGGCGCCAACGTGGCCCCGTCGAGGAGCCACACCGTCGGCCGCTCGAAGCTGCCGACCGCGAGGCGCTTCCCGTCGGGAGAGAACGCCAGGCCCCAGGGCTCGCTCCGGTCCGGCAGGGCCGCACGGTGCTCGAGGCGGAGGCCCGGCACCTCGCCGCCTGTCGCATAGAGCCGGATCCCGTCGCCGGCGCTGACCGCGAGACGGCCGCGGCCGTCCGCGGCGATCGCCGTCACCTCGCCGCCGTAATCCCCATCCTCGCCGGCGAGCTTGGCCCGGGCGAGGTCGAGCAGGCGTATCCCGCCGTGCTCGAAACCGACGGCGAGGAGGGTGCCGTCCGCGAGGAAGGCGGCCGAGGTCGCGGCCCCCAAGGAGGACGGCATGTTGATGGTGCCGAGCTGGCGGCGCTTGTCGCTGTCGATCAGCGTGATCATGGCCCCGCCCGGCACGGGCTGACCTGCGACGGCGAGCCGCGAGCCGGCCACGGCCAGCGCATAGAGGGCACCCGCGTCGCCCGTGCCGATCGCCGGGCGCAGCACGGCGCGGGCCGTGCCGTCGGCGTTCCACAGGCGCACGGTCTTGTCGTTGGAGACGGTGACGAGGCCGTCGTCGCCCACGGGTGCGATACGGTTGATCATCGCCGAATGCATGCCCGATTCGATGCGCAGATAGAGCGGGTCGCCCGCTTGCACGGGTGTGGCTGCGACAAAGAGGGCGAGGAGCGACCAGGCGAAGGTGCGGCACGCGGCAGCAGGACCGATGCGGCGGCGCACGGGCATCCTGCTCAGTTCATGTTGAAGGCGGTCTGAGAGTCGCTTTGCGCCACCTTGACCTCTTTGCCGTAACTCTCGCGGCGCTTGAGGTTCGAGCGGGTGGCCTCGACGGTCTCGACCGTCGCCTTGCTCGCGGGCGGCGCCTTGGAGAGGTCCGCTTTGGCCGTCGCCTGTGCCGGCGGCTGCCGCGGCGGGGGGGCGCCGTGGGCTGCCCCCGGCCGGAAGGCCTGGCTGTTGACATAGCCGGTCCGCCCGTCGACCAGCTGAACCGGGACCCAGTCGCCTTGGGACGGCCCGGACACGATCACCGTATCGCCGCGCTGAAGGACGAGGATGCTCCTCGTGTAGGAGGCCGGCCCTTCGCGCAACACACCGTTGCGCGCAACCTCGATCGTGCTCCCTCCCGACGGCCCGGATGACGGCGGTCCCGATGGCGGCGGTCCTTCCGGTCCCGGTCCCATCTCCCCGACCAGGTTGCGGGCTTCAGGATCGGACGCGAGCAGCTGATCCGACGCCGCCTGCATCTCCTCCTGGCGGGTGTTCATCTGAGCACCGAGATGTTGGGCGAGCTCGAGCTCCTCCTGGAAGCGCTGGTGCGCCTTGGCCAGGCGCTCCTGCGCCTCGCTGCGGCTGATCCGGCCGCTCGCGAGGTCCGCCTTGATCGCCGCGGCCTGGTTCAAGCGGCATTGCCTGAGAGCCTCGAACGCGGCGGTCGCCTTGTCCATGGCAACGCCGTAATTGCGCGCGTCGCCGCCGATCGACTGCGCCAGCACCAGCTGGTTTCCTCCGGCCTGCTGCTGGCGCGCGTTGTAATAGGCCAGCATGCCGGTGGCCGCCCCGGCGGCGAGCCCCGCCTTCCAATTGCCGCCGAAGATGCCGCCGATGGCGCCCGCGACGCCGCCGGCCACCAACGCCTGGAGGATGTCCTTGCCGAAGAAGTCGTCGCTGTCCTTGAGCGCGTCGTGCTCCTTATCGCATGGGTCGCTGGAGCCGAAGAGGGCGAGCTGGATGGGTACGGCGGTGCGCGCGCCGTCCATCGCCGAGGCGGCCGTCGGCAGAGCGGCGGCGAGCAGTACTGCAAGAACGAGCGCCGCGCCATACCTGCGCGCGCGCGGCGCAGGGCAACGGCAAACTCCCGCGCCGGGCTCGCCCTGTCTCTCCATGCTCGCCTCGCAATGTCATCGGCCGGATGAGGCGCTCTTTTTTCTTGCGCGTATTAACGCACAAGGGGCCGAGATTTCAACTTGAAATTCCGCCAGCGCGGTTGGTGCGAGAGGTTCGGTTGCCGATGGCGGCGGGACCACGCGAGATGGTAGGGTGCGGCCGCCGTTTCGGCGTTCACCAAGCGAGCTCGGCCATGATCAAGCTCTTCCAGTTCGCGTCCGCCTTCAACCTGCCCAACCCGAGTCCCTTCTGCATGAAGGCCGAGATCCTGCTCAAGATGGCCGGGACGGCTTACACGACCGTCGTGGTCGGCGATCCGCGCAAGGGCCCCAAGGGCAAGCTCCCCGCGATCGAGGACGAGGGTGCCCTGATCGGGGATTCCGAGCTCATCCGCTGGCATCTCGAGCGCAAGTACGGCATCGACTTCGATCGAGGCCTCGACGCGCGCGCGCGGGCCGCAGCGCATGCCTTTGCCCGCATGCTCGAGGAGCGCACCTACTGGGTGGGGGTCTACAATCGGTGGATCGATCCGCGCCATTGGCCGGCGGTGCGAAGCGCGTTCTTCGACGGCATGCCGCCCGTCATCCGCTCGTTCGTGCCGCTCTTGGCGCAAAGGAAGGTGCGCGGCTACTTGCGCGCCCAGGGCATCGGACGTCACACGGAGGACGAGATCTACGCCCTCGGCGTCGCCGACATCCGCGCCATTGCCGCCTGGCTCGCAGACCGGCCCTGCTTCATGGGAGCGGAGCCGAGTGCCGTCGATGCCACGGTCTATCCCTTCATGGCCGGCGTCATCGTCCCGCCCTTCGCCTCGCCCCTGCGGACGGAAGCGCTCGAGCACGCGAACCTCGTCGCCTACGTCGAGCGCATGCGGCAGCGCTATTTCGGCTGAGGCCGCGATGGGAATTAAGTGCCGAACGCGCTATCCCGCTGTCGTCACACCCGCGAAAGCGGGTGTCGGGGAATCTCAGACAGCGGGCTGGTTAGTTAGCCCTGGATGCCCGCCTTCGCGGGCATGACGACAACAAAATCGACAAATCAATTTTTCAGCGAGTCCCGCGGCGGCAGAGCCGGCTCACACGTTGAACTTGAAGAGCATGACGTCGCCGTCCTGGACGACGTAGTCGCGGCCCTCCTGGCGCATCTTGCCGGCGTCCTTGGCACCTTGCTCGCCGCCGCATCCGGCGTAGTCGTCGTAGCCGATCGTCTCGGCACGGATGAAGCCGCGCTCGAAGTCGGTGTGGATGACGCCGGCCGCGGCTGCCGCCGTCGCCCCCTGCGGCACGGTCCAGGCATGCGCCTCCTTGGGGCCTGCAGTGAAGAAGGTGATGAGGCCCAAGAGCTTGTAGCCGGCACGGATGAAGCGCTCGAGACCGGGCTCCGCGAGCCCGAGGTTGGCGAGGAAGGCCTGGCGCTCGTCGCGATCCGTGAGCTGGGCGATCTCGGCCTCGATCGCGGCCGAAATGACGATGCTGTCGCAGCCGAGGGCTGCCGCGCGCGCGGCCGCCTTGCCGGAATACGCATTGCCGTTCGCGGCCGACGCCTCGTCGACGTTGAGCACGTAGAGCATGGGCTTGGCGGTGATGAGGCCGAGCCTGAGGAAGGACCGGCGCTTCTCCGGATCGGCCGGAAGGGCATGCCGCGCCGGCCGCCCGTCGCGCAAGTGGGCGAGGGCCGGTGCCATGAGCTCGACGAGCTGGCGCGCCTCCTTCTCCCCGCCCTTCGCCTTCTTCTCGGCGGCATCGAAACGGCGCTCGAGCGAATCGAGGTCGGCCAGCATGAGCTCGGTCTCGACCGTCTCGGCGTCGCGCACGGGATCGATCTCGCCCTCGACGTGATGCACGTCAGCACCCGCGAAGCAGCGCAGCACATGGGCGATCGCGTCCGTCTCGCGGATGTGGGCGAGGAACTGATTGCCCAAGCCCTCGCCCTTCGAGGCCCCGCGCACGAGGCCGGCGATGTCGACGAACTCGAGCTGGGTCGGCACGATGCGCTCCGACTTGGCGAGCCGGGCGAGCACCTCGAGCCGAGAGTCGGGCACCACCACGCGGCCGAGGTTGGGCTCGATCGTGCAGAAGGGATAGTTCTCCGCCGCCGCCGCGGCACTCGCGGTGAGCGCGTTGAAGAGCGTCGACTTGCCCACGTTGGGCAGGCCGACGATGCCGCAGTTGAAGCCCATTCAGTCCTCGGGGTCTCGTTCGCGCGGGTCGGCCGCCGGGTCGCCGGGGCCGGGTCCGTCCTTTGCCGCGTCCGAGCCCGCGTCCTGCGGGGGCGGCTTCGGCCGCTGCGGCTTGGTGAGGAGCGCCAACTTGGTCATGAAGCGGTTGTCCTCGCCGGCGAGGATGAGGGGAAGCGCCTCGGCGATGGCCGGGAGCAGCTTTTCGAGCCAGGCCACGTCCTCGGCGAAGAAATCGCTCAGCACGTAAGGGTAGACCAAGTTGGGGTCGCCCGGATGCCCGATGCCGATGCGCAGGCGCCAATAGTCCGGCCCGATGTGCGCATCGATGCTGCGCAAGCCGTTGTGGCCAGCACTGCCTCCGCCCTGCTTCACCTTGACCTTGCCGGGGGCGAGATCGAGCTCGTCGTGGATGACCAGCACCTCGCTCGGTGCGAGCTTGTAGAAGCGCACGACCTCGCCGAGCGCGCGTCCCGACTCGTTCATGAAGGTCATGGGCTTGAGGATATGGAGCCGGACCGCCTCGACCGTGCCCTCGGCGATGAGCCCCTGAAAGCGGCTCTTGAACGGCCCAAAGGAATGGCGGCGAACGATCGCGTTCACCGCCAGGAAGCCCACATTGTGCCGGTTCGCGGCGTATTTGGGGCCCGGGTTCCCGAGACCCACCACGAGGCGCATGGCCCTGCCTGTACTACTCCTTGGACCGCTTCTCGCCCTTTGCGGGCCGCTCCGCCTTGGCGGGCTTCTCCGCCTTGCCCGGTTTCTCCGGCACCGCTTCCTTCTCCTTCTCCTTGTCCTTGGTCTCCTTCGCCGTGATCACCTCGACCGGGGCCGCTGCCACGGGGGCTGCGGTCGGGGTCTCGATCACGACCGCCGTCGTGGTGGGGGCGGCAACGCTCGCCACCGTGAAATCGCGCCCGGTGATGGTCGGGCGCACGCCCTCCGGCAACTTGACGGCACTGATGTGCACGCTGTCGCCGATGTCGAGGCCGGTCAAGTCGACGCGGATCTCATGCGGAATTTGGGTGGCGAGACAGACGAGCTCGATCCCGTGGCGTGCTATGTTGAGGACGCCGCCGCGCTTGATGCCGGGCGAGGCCGCCTCGTTCTCGAAGATGACCGGCACGTTCACCGTCACCCTGGTGTTGGGCTCGACCCGCATGAAATCGACGTGCACCGGGCGGTCGCTCACGGGATCGAACTGCACGTCGCGCACGAGCACGCGCGCACTCGTCCCGTCGAGCTTCACGTCGTAGAGGTTGGTGAAGAAGGCGGTCTTGTTCAGCTCCGGCAGGAGCTCGGTCGGCTTGAACGCGACGAGATCGGGAGCTTTCTTCGCACCATAGATCACGCCGGGCACGAGCCCGGCGCGGCGTACGGCACGGGCTGCCCCCTTACCTGCCCGCTCGCGCCGCTCCGCCGTAAACACGGTATCGGCCATCATTCTTCTCCTTTGTCCGACGCGTCCGCCCGAATATGCCGGACGGACCCCTCGGGCGCTCGGCCTCCAGGGGTGCCGTTCGCCCGCAACCAGAAAATCCCGAAAGCGCTCCTCAATCGGAGACCACCCCCGACAGCTTGGCCACCTCGCCCTCGCTGAACAGGCTCGACACCGAATCGCCCTTGCTGATCCGGCGGATCGCCTCGCCCAAGAGCGGGGCGATCGAGAGGACGCGGATCTTGTTCGACGCCCTCGCTTCCTTGCTCGCCTCGATGCTGTCCGTGATCACCAGCGTCTCGAGCGGGGAGTTGCCGATGCGCTCGACCGCGATCCCCGACAGCACTCCATGGGTGCAATAGGCCGCCACCCATGAGGCCCCGTTCTCGGCCAGGGCCTGGGCGGCGTTGCACAGCGTGCCGGCGGAATCCACGATGTCGTCGATCAGGATGCAGCGGCGACCCTTGACGTCGCCGATGATGTTGATGACCTCGGACTCGCCCGCGTGTTCGCGGCGCTTATCGATGATCGCGAGGTCGGCGTCAAGGGGCTTGGCGATGGCGCGGGCGCGCAGGAGGCCCCCCACGTCCGGGGACACGATAACCACATCCCGCCCGTTATGGTGGTTACGAATGTCGTTGTAGAAGACGGGGGCGGCATAGAGGTTGTCGAGCGGGATGTCGAAGAAGCCCTGGATCTGGTTGGCGTGGAGATCGAGGGTGAGCACCCGGTTGGCCCCGGCGGTGGTGATCAGGTTGGCGACGAGCTTGGCGGAGATGGGCGTGCGGGGGCCGGTCTTGCGGTCCTGGCGGGCATAGCCGTAATAGGGCAGGACCGCGGTGATGCGGGCGGGCGAGGCGCGCTTCAAGGCGTCGAGCCAGATCAAGAGCTCCATCATGTGGTCGTTCGCCGGAAAAGACGTGGGCTGGACCACGAAGACGTCCTGGCCGCGCATGTTCTCGAGGATCTCGACGAAGAGCTCGTTGTCGGCGAAGCGGCGCACGCTCGCATGGGTGAGCGGCACGTCGATGTAGCGGGCGATGCCTTCGGCGAGAGGGCGGTTGGCGGTGCCGCTCAAAAGCTTCATGCCGATGTCCTCACGGGGTGCGCCGGGCCGGAGAGCGGGTGCGGGTGGTCGCCGAGGCGCTCGCGGCGCTTCTATAACAACCCGTGGCAAAACTGTAAACTGCTGCGGCGTTGTCTGGGGCCGCCTTGGCTTGAATCCTCATCCTTCGAGACGCGTCGCATGCGCGACGCTCCTCAGGACGAGGACCCTATAGTCGGGATTTCACCTCGTCCTGAGGAGCCGCCGCAGGCGGCGTCTCGAAGGATGGGGTGAAACCGAGCCGATGCCCGCGGGCGGCCTTATTGAGCCTTGCCCCGCTCCGCCTCCTCCACGAGGGCGGCGATGCCTTGTGCGGCGTTCTGCGCCACGGTCGAGGCGATCTCGCCCCACACCCGCTTGAGGAGGCGCGTCGGCACGTTGTTCTCCTGGCTCACCTCGCCGATCAGGGTGCCGTCCGCGCGCTTGACACTCCATGTCACCTTGACGTGCTGGAAGGCCTCGTCGAGCCGCGAGGTCACGACCGCACCGTCGAGCAGCAGGCTGTCCGCAGCCTTGCTCTCGACGACCCTGACCCCTGCGGTCTTGAGCGCATATTCGATGGTCTGGCGCAGGGCCGCGTCGCCGTCCTCGGCGGGCGAGCCCTTGATGCTGTCGACCGCAAGGGAACGGCCGGAGCCGGCCTTGGCCGCACGTGCGGCACTCGCGACGGAGGCCTCGAGCGGCAGCGGCGCATCCCCCTCGATGCCTTTCACCACCATGTCCGCGGGCTCGTGCGCGATGTCGGCGATGAGCTTGGCCTTGGCCCCGGCCGAGGCGAGGCCGGCCCCGAGCGGCAGCGCCTGGGCATGGCGCGAGACGAGCTCGCCGCCCTCGTCCCGCACCTCCCAGATGACGGCGGCCGGTTGCGGCCCGTGCCCGTCGGAGGACGCCGGGACAAAACGAGCGCCCACTTTATAGATCACGTGGCCGCCCGCCTTTGCATCCCTCGTGACCGGCAGGCTGCGCGCTTCGAGGGCCTTGAACATGGCATCCGAGAGCTCGCGGTCGAAGGGTGCCGTCAGCCCCTCGACCGGCGTGACGACGATGACGGTGCGCTCCGGGTCGGGGGTCGCGAGCTCGGCCGGAAGCGGCTTCAGCGCCGGCCGGAACGGGCGGGGCTCGTCGATGCAGCCGGCAACGGCACTCGCGGCGAGCACTGAGAGGACGAGGAGCCATTTCCTGGACGGCACAGCTCACCAAGAGTGCCAGGCGCGCCCCGCGCGCGCCGCTATTTCACCACGAGATCGAGGGCTGCCTTGCTCAGCACCTTAGCACCCTCCGCCGTCACTTCCGAGGTGCGGCCGAGCGTCATGGCGAGCCCGCTCTCGCTGTCCAAAATGACCATGTGGATGAAGAAGACCATGCCGGGCCGGGCGATCTCGGGATTGTCCTTGTAGAACATCGGCCAGTCCATCCAATTGGGCGCGAAGGTGGTGCCCAGGCTGTAGCCGCAGGCATTGAGCCGGTGGCGGCGATAGCCGGCGGCGTCGAGCACGCGGGCGTGTGCCGCGAACACCTCGCCGATCGGCCGGCCCGGCTTGAGGGCCGCCTCGCAGGCAAGCAAGGCCTCCTTGGCGACCGCATGCATCTCCTTCTGCGCGGGCGGGAGTGCGCCGATGCGCAGCGTGCGCATCAGGCAGCTGTGGTAATGGCGATAGGCGCCGGCGAACTCGAGGGTCAGCTGATCGCTGGCGTCGAGTTTGCGGCGGCCCGAGAAGTAGCGGCAGAGGAGTGCTCCGCGCCCGGAGCCGATGATGAACTCGTTGCCCGGATAATCGCCTCCACCGGCGAAGATCGCCCCTTGCATCGCGGCCAGGATGTCGCCCTCGAAGACGCCGGGGGCGGCGAGATGCTGCACCTCGGCCCACGCCGCGTCCGCGAGCTCGGCCGCACGGCGCACATAGACGAGCTCGGCCGGGCTCTTCACCACCCGCTGCCGGCTCACGAGGAGAGAGGCGTCCTCGAGCCGGGCGAAGCCCTCGAGGGCGGCAGCCAAGCGGCGGCCCTCGCGCGCGGTCAGGCCGTAGGCGTCCCACTCCACGCCGAGGCGCTTGCCCTTGCAGCCATGCTCCTCGAGGATCGCGCGCAGCTCGCGGGCCGGATCGGCGGCGGGCCCGTCGACCCAGATGCGGATGTCCTCGATGACCGAAGTGTGCTGCGCCTGGCGCAGGTCAGGCGCGCGGGTGAGGAGTGTCATCTTGCCGTCGGCACCGAGGTAGAGGCATTGGAAGAAGACGTAGCCGAAGCTGTCGTAGCCCGTGAGATAGAACATGCTCTCCTGGCGGAACATGAGCAGGCCGTCGAGACCTTGCTCGGCCAGGGCCTCCGCGGTGCGCCGCAGCCGTGCCGCCAGCTCGGAGCGCTCGAAATGAATGGCCATGCTTTCGACCTCGCGTCCCGTTCTTCCGTCAGACGAGTGCTATTGCCGACAGGCAGCGCCCGTAGTCCCCGAGCCCCTCGTGGCTGTTGCGCCGATAGCTGAAGAAAAGCTCGGGCGCGGCATAGGTGTCGTGCTCGAGGCGATCGACCGCGGCAAGGCCGAGGCGTGCCAGGCGCTCTGCCACATAGGCCGGCAGATCGAACATGAAATGGCCCGCGCGCGCGGCCGGCCGGAAGAAGACAGAGTTCGCCCGATCCTCGGCAAGGAAGGCCGCGGGAAACTCGGGACCGACCTCGTAGGAGCTGCCGGCGATCGCGGGGCCGATGGCGCCGTGGATATGCGCGCGGACCGCACCCAGGCCGACCATGGCCTCGACGGTCGCCTCGAGCACGCCGGCGAGCGCCCCGCGCCAGCCGGCGTGCGCGGCACCCGCGATGCCGGCCTCGGCATCGGCGAAGAGGACGGGCGTGCAATCGGCGGCGAGCACGCCCAAGGCCAGGCCCCGCTTGCGCGTGACGAGGCCGTCGACCTGCGGCCGTGCCGCCAGGGCGAAGGGGGCCTCGAGGAGATGCACGCGCGCCGAATGCACCTGATGTGCTGTCGCGAGGGCCTCGCCCGCGAGCCCGAATGCCGCCATGGCGCGGGCACGGTTCTCGCGCACCGCGGCGGGATCGTCGCCCGAGCCGAGGCCGCAGTTGAGCGAGGCATAGAGCCCGCGCGAAACCCCGCCCTGGCGCGTGAAGAAGCCGTGGCGCACGCCGGGAAGGGCGGCAAGGCCGGCGCTTTCGAGCGGGGCTGCCGGGATCATGCCGCCTCACCGAAGCCGGCCGGCACGGGCAGGGCGGGATGGGCGACGACAAAGGCCTGGAAGAGGGTGCCCATCTCGTCGGGTGCGATGAGGCGCTCGAGGGCTTGTCGGATGGCGTCCGCCTGCTGCGGTGCCGCCGCCGCAAGGTGCTGGGCGCGCTCGCGGATGCCGAGCTGCACAAGGAACTCGCCTTGCGCGACCGGTCCGTGACAGGCGGCCCCGGCCTCGCGCGCCGCCCGTGCGAGGGCGGCGAAGTCGACGTGGGCGGTCAGGTCGGCGCTCCCCGGGGCGGCGAGGGCGTCGTGGCGCTTGTGCCGGCGGAGGGCTTGCAGGGTTGCTCCGGTCCCGCCCGCAGCACGACCGTAATCGACGAAGAGTGCGACCCCGCCGTGCGCTGCGAGGCGGCGGGCGATGATGCTGACGAGGCCGATTGCGGCCGGCGAGACCTCGACGATGCTGCCGAGAGGAGCCGCGCGCTCCGCAGGCGCGAGGAGGGCTTCTTGCGGTGCCGGCCTGGGCGAGAGCGTGAAGCGGAAGCGCCCTGCGGCCGCGTCGTAGTCGACGAGCCGCTCGCGCCAGCCGGCCGCGGTGCGCTCGAGCTGGAGGATGGGGAGCGCATCGAGGAACTCGTTGGCGAGGAGAATGGCGGCTCCCTCCGGCACGCTCGCAAGATCCGCGTGCCAGCTCGCCCCTGTTGCCGCGAGTTGCCTGCGTTGCGCCTCGGCAAGGTGCCGACTTGCCTCGACGAGACGGACGTCCGCAGCAGCGAGGAAATCGGGCCGGACGCGGAGGGCGCGCAGCGCGTCCGCCATGAGCAGGCCGCGCCCGGGGCCGAGCTCGATGAGCTGGACCGGCTGCGGCCGGCCCATGGCGTCCCAGAGGGCCGCACTCCAGAGCCCGAGGAGCTCGCCGAACATCTGGCTGATCTCGGGGCTGGTGACGTAGTCGCCCGCGGCGCCGAGCACTTGGCTCTGCGCGTAGTAGCCGGCACGCGGGTGCCAGAGTGCCTCGGTCATGAACTCGGCCAGGCTGAGCGGGCCTTTGAGCGCGATGAGCTGCCGGAGGTGAGGGCCGGCGTCGCTCACGGTCCGGATTTCGTGGAAGGCGGCTTGGCAGAGGGCGGCTCGGCAGGAAGCGGCTTGGCGCGCAGGACGAGCCAGGCCCCGTAGAGGATGAGAGGGATGGAGAGGAGCTGCCCTTCGGTCGTGCCGAAGGCGAGATAGCCGCGGAAGGCGTCCGGCTCGCGGAAAAGCTCAGCGACGATGCGCGCGATGCCGTAGCCGATGAGGAAGGCGCCCGCGATGAGGCCTGGTCGCGCGCGATAACCCCTCTTGCGCAGGACGTAGAGGACGAGAAACAGCAAGGCGCCCTCGAGCATCGCCTCGTAGAGCTGGCTCGGGTGGCGCGGCTCGGGTCCGCCGCGGGGAAAGATCATGGCCCAGGGCACGTCGCTCGGCCGGCCGAAGAGCTCGCCGTTGACGAAATTGGCGAGCCGGCCGAAGAAGAGCCCGATGGGGACGGCGCAAACCACGGCATCGCCCACCATGAAGAAGGGGAGCTTCTGGTGGCGCGCGAAGAGGATCAAGGCGGTGATCACGCCGATGAGCCCACCGTGGAAGGACATCCCGCCATGCCAGAGCTCGAGGATTTGCACGGGATTGTCGGCGAAATATCCCGGCTGATAGAAAAGCACGTAGCCGAGCCGGCCGCCGAGGACGATGCCGAGCGTGCACCAGACGACGAGATCGTCGGTCTCCTCCGGGCTCATCACCTTGGGCGGGCTTGCCGCGATCCTGCGCACGTGGCGCCAGCCCAGGATGATGCCCACGATATAGGCAAGCGCGTACCAGCGCACGGCGAGCGGGCCGATCCTGAGGGCTACGGGATCGATGTCGGGGAAATGCAGGGCCATCGGCACTCGCTCGCGTCTCGGATTCGAAAGAGGCCTCTCAGAGATAGGGATCGGCGGCGCTCAAATAATCCTTCACGTAGTGCTGGACACCGTCCTCGAGCCCGGTGAAAGGCCGGTCATAGCCCACGCGCCGCAAGCGGGCCGTCTCGGCCTCGGTGAAATACTGGTAGTGCTGGCGCAGCTCGGCGGGCGTGTCGACGTAGCGGATCGCGGCCTCCCTGCCGAGGGCCGCGGCGACGGCGCGTGCGAGCTCGGCAAAGCTGCGCGCCTTGCCGGTGCCGAGATTGAAGACCCCGCTCGTCTCGGGATGATCGTAGAGCCACAACATGGCGTCGACGCAATCGCCGACCGCGACGAAGTCCCTGAGCTGGCCGCCGTCGGGATAGGCGGGATCGTGCGAGCGGAAAAGGAGCGCGGGCTCGCCGGCACTCAGGCGCTCGTGGACCTGCTTCACGACGCTGCGCATGGCCCCTTTGTGGTATTCGTTCGGGCCGTAGACGTTGAAGAAGCGAAAGCCCGCCCATTGCGGCGGCCGTGGGGCTTGCCCGCTCGTCAGCTGCTGCACGCGGCGATCGAAGAGGAGCTTGCTCCAGCCGTAGGGGTTCAAGGGGCGAAGCCGGGCCAAGGCCGCGGGGTCGTCGTCGTAGCCGGCCTTGCCGTCGCCGTAGACCGCCGCGGAGGAGGCGTAGAAGAAGCGCGCGCCATGCTCCGCACTCCAGTCCCACAGCCGCTCGGAGAGAGTGAAGTTCGTGCGCAGGATGAGATCGACATCGCGCTCGGTGGTGGCCGACACCGCCCCCAGGTGGAAGATGGCGGCGATCTGCCCGCGCTTCTCAGCGAGAAACTCGCCGAGCCCCTCGGGCTCGACCACGGCGGCGAGCGCGCGCTTGGCGAGGTTGCGCCACTTCTCGCCCTGGCCCAGCCGATCGCACACCGCGACCGTTTGACCGCGCGCTTCGAGGGCGGCGATCAGGTTCGAGCCGATGAAGCCGGCACCGCCGGTGACGAGGATCATGCCGTTCCGCATCTTGCCTCTCGGCCCTTATAGGGGCGCAACCTGCCCCTCGCAAGTTTGCCGGCGATTGTGGCCGAGCGGCCGGCGGTCCATAGTGGAACCGGCCGTCGCCCCGCCCGGCCGTCGTTTTGCGATGGCCGGGCAAGCGGCAGCACTCGTGTGCGGGAGCGCCCTCTCATGCAAGTGGACAATCGCCTCCTCGACGATCTCGCCCGCCTCGCGAGCGGCGCCTTGGGCTCGCTGGCCGGCCTCAAGGAGGAGATCGACGCCCTGATCCGTCAGCGCCTCGAGCGCCTGCTGGCCGACATGGAGCTCGTTCACCGCGAGGAATTCGACGCGGTCAAAACCCTTGCCGCCAATGCGCGCGCGGCCCAGGAGGCTCTCGAGGCCCGCGTGGTAGAGCTCGAACGCGCCTTGGCCAAGGCCCGCCCGGCGGGGGCAAAAACTCCGCCCGACCACAAGACCTTGCGTTAGACCGGCCGATTGGCCGCGAAATCTACTACCTGTTGTTGCCTACCACCTATTGGTCAAAAAAACGAAAAGATAACAAAATCTTGTAAATGCCTTCTTGAAGTCCCAGCGCAAATTTGTCAGGCTACCTCCTATGGTGGGCCGACGTCGCGATATTCACAAATGCTAGTCCCAGCGTGGAGCCAGCCCTGCGGTGGAACGATCGCGGCCGTCGGATGCCTGTTGGCAAGGAGGGGCCTAGATGTCTACTCGTATCGCGGAAGCGGAGAGCGCCCTACCCAACCCGCTGGATCTTGTGGAGGAGATCGTCAGCGCACATGACTGGCCATTCGATCGCTGCAGCACGGACGAAATGGTGGTCGACATCACCGGGCAATGGTGCGACTACCATCTTCACTTCGCCTGGCTCGAGGATCTGAGTGCGATGCATTTCTCCTGCGCACTCGACATGAAGGTGCCGCGAGCGAAGCGCGCGCCGATCCACGAGCTGCTCTCGCTCATCAATGAGAAGCTCTGGCTTGGTCATTTCGACGTCTCGGAGGACGACGGGATGCCGATCTTCCGGCACACCTCGCTTCTGCGGGGTGCGAACGGACCGAGCGTGGAGCAACTCGAGGACCTCGTCGACATCGCGATCACCGAGTGCGAGCGCTTCTATCCCGCCTTCCAGTTCGTGGTGTGGGGCGGGAAGACGCCGAAGGAGGGCATCGGTGCTGCCATGCTCGACACTGCGGGCGAGGCCTAGGCAAACTCCCACAGGCGGCTCGCCAAGGACGCGGGTTGCGGGTTAAGCTCGCGCCATGAAGAGCGATGCGCGTCTTCTCCTCGCGGGCGGGGGCAAGATGGGCGGTGCGTTGCTGGCGGGCTGGCTCGCCCGCGGCACCCCGCCCGAGCGGATCGCCGTGGTCGAGCCGGGGCCCGTCGCGGCGACGCTCAGCACCCGGCACGGCGTTGCGGTCCTCCCGGACCTCGCCGCCCTGCCGCCGAGCTTCCGGCCCGAGGTCGTCATCTTCGCGGTCAAACCCCAGGTGATGGACGCGGCCGCCCCACCCTACCGGCGCTTCGCCGGTCCGGAAACGCTCTTCCTCTCGATCGCGGCGGGCAAGACGATCGGCTATTTCCGCAAGCAGTTGGGAGAGGCCGCGCGCATCGTGCGCGCCATGCCGAACACGCCCGCGGCCGTCGGCCGCGGCATGAGCGTCTGTTGCGCCGGAGCCGGGGTCGATGCGTCAGCACGGGCGCTCGCGACGTCCCTTCTGGAGGCGGTGGGCGAGGTCGCCTGGGTCGAGGACGAAGCGCTCATCGACGCGGTCACCGCCGTCTCGGGCGGCGGCCCGGCCTATGTCTTCCTTCTGGCCGAGTGCCTGGCGGCGGCGGGGATCGCCTCCGGGCTGCCGGCCGAGCTTGCCCGGAAGATCGCGCGCGCGACGGTCGCCGGCAGCGGCGAGCTCTTGCGCCAGTCGCCGGAGCCGCCCGAGGTGCTGCGCCAGAACGTGACGAGCCCCGGCGGCACCACGCTCGAAGCGCTCAAGGTGCTCATGGCCGCGGACGGTCTGCAGCCGATCTTCGATCGGGCGATCGCCGCCGCCACCCGCCGCTCGCGCGAGCTCGCGAGCTGACGGGCCGGGCGGGAACGCGCAAGGCAGGGAGGGAGCCATATCAGCGCCGCTCAGCCCGAGTGCCGGCAAAGTGCAAGAGGCCTTGCGCGCGGGCGGCTTCGCCAACGAGGTGATCGAGCGCGCGCATTCGACCCGCAGTGCGGTCGAGGCGGCGGCGGCCATCGGCTGCACGGTCGGCCAGATTGCCAAGTCGATCGTCTTTCGCGCCGTGGGCTCGGGCCGCCCGATCCTGGTGGTGGCGAGCGGGCCCAACCGGGTGAACGAGAAGGCGATCGAGGCTCTCATCGGCGAGCGGCTCGGCAAGGCCGATGCGGCCTATGTGCGCGAGCGCACCGGCTACGTCATCGGCGGGGTGCCGCCCCTGGGCCATGCGCAGAGGCTCGAGGTCTTCATCGACGAGGCGCTCACCCGCTTCCCTGAGATCTGGGCGGCGGCGGGCACGCCCAACGCCGTCTTCAAGCTCACGCCCGACGAGCTGTTGCGCATGACCGGCGGGCGGGTGCTGAGTATCGCTTGAGCCCCCGGCTTTGGCCGCCCTTGGCGTAGCGGGGGGAACGCCCCACCTAAGAGGGGTGACGCCCGCGGGCGACGGCTGCAAGGCGCAAGAGGAGGGTGAGCGATGGCGAAGCCAGCGAGAAAGCCGGTCGATCCCGCGCGCCGCGTGATCGACCGCACCTTGAGCCTCGCCGCCGAGCGCGGCTGGCGCCGCGTCAGCCTGGGCGATATCGCAGCCGCCGCCAAGCTCCCGCTCGGCGAACTCTACCGCCTCTATCCCTCGCGCACGGCGATCCTCGCCGCCTTCGTGCGCCGCATCGACGAGGCCGTGCTCGCGGAAGGCGAGGCCGAGGGGGCGACGCCGCGCGAGCGGCTCTTCGACCTCCTGATGCGCCGTTTCGAGGCGCTGCGCCCCTATAAGGCCGGGGTCGCCGCGATCCTCAAGGACTGCGGCGGCGATCCGCTGGCACTGCTCTGCGGCGGGGCGCGGCTCAGGCGCTCCATGAGCTGGATGCTCGAGGCCGCCGACCTCTCGAGCCACGGGCTTCTCGGCCAGGCGCGCGCCAAGGGTCTCGCCGTGGTCTATCTCGCGACCCTGCGCAGCTGGCTCGCCGACGACACGGCCGATATGAGCCGCACCATGGCAGCCCTGGACAAGCATCTGCGCCGTGCGGAAGGGGTGGCGGGACTGTGCCGGCGCTTGGGCCGCAGAGGGCCGCGCGGCACGTCCGAGGCGGCCTCGGCGGCGTGACGTGGCCGGTCGGCCGACCGCGCAATAAAATTACAATTTTCCGGTCCAGGCCGCTCCGAAATTCTTTATGGTGCGCTGCAAAAAGAACTTGACGCCTTAGTCTAGAAGGCCCATATTGTCATTTATGCTGCACTGCAACATACATCCAGGAGGAAGTGCCATGCCCAAGCCGTTCAATCCCTTTGGTGAGCTCGATTTCAGCAAGTTCATGACCGAGCTCAAGATGCCCGGCGTCGACTTCGATCAGGTCGCAGCCGCTTACCGCAAGAACCTCGAGGCGATGACCACCGCGAGCCAGGTCGCCGTCGAGGGGGCCCAGTCCGTCGTCATGCGCCAGAGCGAGATCCTGCGCGAGTCGATGGAGGAATACGCCAAGCTCTTGCGCCAGTACGCCTCGCCGTCGAGTGCCGAGGAGGCCGCCTCCCTGCATGCCGAGGCCGCCAAGCGTACCTTCGAGGCAACCCTCGGCCACATGCGCGAGATCGGCGAGATGATCACCAAGACCAACCAGGAGTCGCTCGAGATCCTCAACAAGCGCGTCTCGGAGCTGCTCAGCGAGGTCAAGGCGCTCGCGACCAAGAAGGCGACGAAAGCCGCCGCCTGATCGCCTGATCCGAAGCGTTGCCGAAAAGGGGCCGCCCTCAGCGGGGCGGCCCTTTGTCGTGGGCGTCTTGCTGGGGCGGGGGCGGCGATGCTAGCTTCCCCGCCGGTCGAGCGGGTGAGGCGGCAAGGGCCATGGCGACGATCAGCTACGCGGATTTCGCCCGGGTCGACATTCGCGTCGGCACGGTGGTCGAGGCCGAGCCCTATCCCGAGGCGCGGACGCCTGCCTTCAAGCTCAAGGTCGATTTCGGCGCAGAGATCGGCATCAAGCGGACCTCGGCTCAGATCACCAAGCACTACGCGCGCGAGAGCCTGATCGGCCGCCAGGTCGCGGCGGTGGTCAATTTTCCGCCCAAGCAGATCGGCAAGTTCATGAGCGAGATCCTGGTCCTCGGCTTCCCGGACGAGGAGGGCGGGGTGGTGCTGATCCAGCCGAGCCGCGGCGTGCCGAACGGGGGCAAGCTTTTCTGAGCGCTGGGGCCGCCTCGGTGATCATCGCCGGCTTGCCGGCCAACATCCACGATGCCGCGCCCGCGCTTCGCGACGGCGGCACGGACTTCCTCGTCGCCCAGTCCGGCATCTATCTCCGCGGCGAGCCCGCGGGGCGTCGTCTCCCGGACAGGCTCCGCACCGTCGGCTCCGATTTACGGCACATTCGGGGCGAAGCCGACATGCAGCGCTCTGCCGAGCGGAACCCGCCGGATCGGCCGTGCTTGCTCCCGAGCGGCCGGTAAGCTTCTAGAGCACTGTCCGATCAAGTGGAATCAATCCACCTCGTCGTTCCCGCGAAAGCGGGAACCCGGGACCAGGCGACGGGCCGATGCCCCTGGACCCCGGCTTTCGCCGGGGTGACGAGGGAAATGTTCTACCTGATCGGATTCCGCTCCAAGACAAATTCAGGAAATGACGCTTCGATCATCACCAAAGGGGGTAGATGTGCTTCTCGTTGTCCTCTTCCTTGGCTTTGCGCCGCCGTATGAGCTTGTTGAAAAGCGCGAAGGCGATCCCGGCCGCGGCCAGCGCAAGCAAAATCCATAACTCCATTGTCATCGCTACCCCATTTTCAACACGCCATCGGCGCCCTTGCGGGCCTCGACGGCGATGACCGCCGCTTCGAGCGTCGGCAACATGGCTTCGGCCACGGTGACGTTGGCCGTCTCGCTCAGGTGAGAGAAATCCAGGTATACGGGTTTGGCTTCATCGTCGAAGAGCGACGACAGGTCGACCACGTCGGGAGCACCCTTGAGATCGGGATGCCGGCGGAACGCGTCGTGGGTGGCGGCGACAAGCTGCCGTCTCCTGGCGATGTCGCGGGCCGCCGTCCTTTCCCATTTCAGCTCGTTTTCGGATTTGACCTTCTTGGACGCCAGGACGGGTTGCCAGTAGAACAGCGCATGGAACCCGTAGGCGCGCGCAAGCACGCGGATCATCCGAACGTTCGCCGCATAGATCTCGATCACCGCGCGGGCCAAGGGTGCTAGCTGCTCCTCGCTCAGCACGACATGTTGGGATCGTCGCAGCGAGCCGCGCAAGTCAAGCCCGGTCCACTGCCGCAAACGGCGCAGCGTGCGCGGCATGACCCCGGCAAAGGCCGCGCGCACGAGGTCCAGGCGGCGCTCCTCGCCCAGCAAGTTGAACTCGGCTGAGCGCGCATCCTCGGCCACGATCGCGTCGGGCCGGCCGGTTGCCTCGGCCGAGAAGACGTCGTTGACGCCGTCATAGAACAGGACGACGTCCGGCGCACCTTCATGTTTCAACACTTGCTGCAGCAGGATGAGCTCTTGCGTGACGATATAGCCGGATTGGCCCTGGTTGACCAAAATCACGCGATGACCGGCCGCCCCAAGCCGCCGCTGCAGCACGGCGGGGATGGTCCCGTCATCGCGCGCGCCCATCCCCCACATGGTCGAGCCGCCGAAGCAATGGACGCTGACCGCCCCTTTCTCCTTGCCGTCCGCACCCGGGGTCGCTCTCCGCCCCCGCTCGTCGACATTGGTGTACACACCCCGGAACGGCCGCTGCCTCCAATGCACGAAGGGCATCCAATCGAACTTGAGGGCGTAGCCGACCTCCGCGAAATATTGTTCCGGCCAGTCAGCACCGGAGTAGGCATCGGCATTCGCGCGCTCGTCCGGCTTACCCGCCCGCCCGTAACGCAATCGGCGGTTCAATCGTTGGCATGCCGTAACGCCGACTTCAGCGAGCAGGACCGCGATGGCAATGATGGCCACGACGTTCCACAACGCGCCCAAGAACCGCAGCAGGAAGTCCCACATCGTCCAGTCCCGGCGGCAAAGTTGCGGAAATTCGCGAGCGCCCCTCAGGCCGCGCGCTTGAACCAGGCAGAGAGGCGGTGGCGCAAGAGATCCCAGACCACGTGGCCGCCGCCCGTCACCCAGTTGAACTGCACCACCTTGCGCGGGCCGATGAAGAGCTGATGGCCGTGGAAGGAGCGCGCGCTGCGGCGGAAGGCGAGCATGAGCCCGCCCTCGGGCGGCACCTCGACGGCGTAATCCTCGAGATCGTGCTCCGAGCGCAGCAGGCGCAGCCGCCCGCCCGCGGGCTCCCACGGCTCGTTCAGATAGATGAGCACGGTGATGATCTTGCTCTTCGAGTCGGTGTGGATGTTGCCGTCGCGCTCGCCGCATTGGCCGCGCACGGTGACCATGCTCGGCCGGCCGGCGAGGTCGACGCCGAACTTCGCCTCGATCGCCTGGCGGAAGGCGGGTCCCTCGAGCTCGGCCACGAAGGCGGCGAAGCCCTCGCCGTAGGAGAGCTCGCGCAAGGGGAAGCTGCCGGGCTGGTCGATCCTGGGATAGTTCGCGCGGATCGCCGGCAGCATCTCCGCGCGCACGAAGCCCGGGACGACGACGTACTCGCAGGGGTCCGTGGCGAGCGGGGTGCGGGCGAGGCGATCGAGGTCGAGAAAGCTCATCGGCGCGAAGCTAGCATGACTTGCCCGCTACTGGAATCCTCCAATCGATGGCTCAAAGCGGCAGACGGAGGCGGGCGCGCAAGCCCCCGAGCGGGGATTGGTCGAGCAGGATGTCGCCGCCGTGGGCGCGCACCACGTCGCGCGCGATGGTGAGGCCGAGCCCCACCCCGCCTGTCTCGATGTTGCGCGAGGGATCGAGGCGGAAGAAGGCGCGGAACACCGCCTCGCGCTGGTCGGAAGGGATGCCGGGGCCGTCGTCGTCGACCAGCACCTCGACGGCATCGGCGCGCCGGCCCGCGCGCACCTGCACATGCTTGCCGTAGCGCACCGCGTTGAGGATGAGATTGGTGAAGCAGCGCCGGATGGCGTCAAGCCTGACCGGAAGCACGAGATGCTCCTCGGTGTGGAGGTCGATCTTGGCACCTTCCTTGCGGGCACTCGCCACCACCTGCTCGAGCACGGCCGAAATGTCCGCGGGCTCCGGCGTGCCCGTTCCCTCGCCGCGCGCAAAGGCGAGGTAGCCGTCGACCATCTTCTCCATCTCCTCCACGTCGGCCTTGAGCTCGTCGATCTCCGCACTGTCGCCGAGCATGGCGAGCTCGAGCTTCATGCGGGTGAGCGGGGTGCGCAGGTCGTGCGACACGCCCGCCAGCATCTCGGTGCGCTGCTCGATCTGCCGTTTGATGCGGTCGCGCATCTCGATGAAGGCCTGGGCCGCCTGGCGCACCTCGGCCGCACCCGCCGGGCGGAAGTGGGGCACGTCGCGGCCCTTGCCGAAGCTGTTGGCGGCGGCGGCGAGGCGTCGGATCGGGCGCACCTGATTGCGCATGAAGATGGTCGCGACCGCGACGAGGACGAGCGAGGAGCCGACCATCCAGAGGGTGAAGATATAGGTGGTCGGGCTGAACAGGCGCTTGCGCGTGGTGACGGTGGTGAGCACCCCCTGCGGCAGCTGCACGCGGATCTCGATGTCGTGCTCGATCGCGGTCTCGCCGACCTTGAACGGCCTGCCGAGCGTCTCCTCGAGGGCGGGGGCGAGAAGATCCTCGATGTCCTCGGCCGCCGCTTCGGGTGCCGCGCCCGGCAGTTTGGCGCCGGGCTCGAAGGCGGCACGGATCCCCATGCGGGAATCCGCCATCTCGAAGATCCAACGCTGGCTCTCGGGGCTGGGATTGCGCTCGAGCTGGTCGACGATGACGCCGACGTCGCCGGCGAGCGTGCCGGCCAGCCGGTGCGTCACCGTGTCCCAATGGCGCTCGTAGAAGACGATGGTCGAGACGAGCTGCAGCACCACGAGCGGGGTCACGATGATGAGCAGCGAGCGCCCGAGGAGCGTGCGCGGCAGATATCGCTTGAGCCAGGTCATCGCCATCCCGCTCAGTCGGGCCGCAGCATGTAGCCCTTGCCGCGCACGGTGTGAAGGTAGCGCGGCGTGCGCGGATCGGGCTCGATCTTGCGGCGCAGGCGCGTCACCTGCACGTCGACGGCGCGCGTGTTGCCCGAGACCTCGCTCTCGGCGGCGAGGCGCTCGCGCGAGAGCGGCTGGCCGGCGTGGCTCGCGAGGATGCGCAGGAGCCGCGTCTCGCTCTCGGTGAGCTTGATCGGCGCTCCCGCACGGCTCAGCTCCTCGCGCTTGAGGTCGAAGGCGCAGGCGCCGAGGCGGACCTTGGTGATGGCAGCTACTGCGGGTGCCGCCGGGATGCGGGCGAGGATGCGCTGGATGCGGAGCACGAGCTCGCGCGGCTCGAAGGGCTTGGCGAGATAGTCGTCGGCCCCGCGCTCGAGGCCCTGGATGCGCTCCTCGGCCTCGCCCATTGCCGTCAGCATGAGGATCGGCACCTGGCTCCGGCACCTGAGCGCTGCGGTGAACTCGAGCCCGCTCTGCCCGGGCATCATCACGTCGAGCACGATCAGATCGAAGGCGAAGCTCTCGAGCCGGCTCCAGGCCTCCGCGGCGTCGGCCGCGACCGTCACGCGGAAGCCGCGCTCGGCCAGGTAGCGGCGCAACAGCTCGCGCAGGCGCTTGTCGTCGTCGACGACCAGGATATGCGAGGGCTCTGAAGCCATCAGCAATTGTACTCCGCGCGGCGCCGGCCTGTCTTGAGCGGTGAGATTCCCTCTCCCGCAAGCGGGAGAGGGGCGGATGCGCCCCTAGCGCTCCCGGAACCGCGCCTGGTCGCGCTCGTTGATGAGCTGGAGGAGGACCTGGCGAAAGCCCTCGACCGCCTCCGCCCCCGCCTGCCGGAAGGCGCGGGCGAAGCGCTCGCGCTGGCGCAGGGTCAAGGCCTGCTCGAGCTCGCGGCCCTTGTCGCTGAGCTCGAGGCGGCGCTGGCGCCGGTCGGTCTGCCCGGGCCGCGCCGCCACCACGCCGTCGGCTATGAGCTGGCTCAAGACGCGCGAGAGGCTTTGCTTGGTGATCTTGAGAATGCCGAGGAGCTCGGTGACGCTGATCCCCGGATAACGCCCGACGAAATAGATGACGCGATGATGCGCACGGCCGTAGTCGTGCTTGGCGAGCAGCGTATCGGGCTCGAGCGAGAAATCGCGGTAGGCGAAGAACAGCAGCTCCATGCCGCGCCGCAGCTCCTCCTCGCGCAGGAAGAGCTGATGGAAGCCGGACTTTAAGTCAGCCATGTTGACGTATATGCCGCGGAATGCTACCTGAGGCAAGGGGCTCGGTGCGTACCAATGCGCTCGTCCCTGCCAGCACCTGTTGCGCGGAGCGGCGGCAACAGGTACTAGAACAGCGAACGATGGAAGACGCGCCCCATGTCACTCATTCCCTTCGACGACCGTGACGGCAGCATCTGGTTCGATGGCCATCTCACCCCTTGGCGCGACGCCAAGCTCCACGTGCTGAGCCACGGGCTGCACTACGCGAGCTGCGTCTTCGAAGGCGAGCGGGTCTACGCCGGGGCCATCTTCAAGGCGACCGAGCACAGCGAGCGGCTCGCCGCCTCGGCCCGCATCCTCGATTTCGAGATCCCCTGGTCGGTCGCCGAGATCGACAAGGCGTGCAACGAGGTGGTGGTCGCCAACAACATCTCGGACGGCTACGTGCGCCCGCTCGCCTGGCGCGGCAGCGAGATGATGGGCGTGTCGGCGCAGTCGAGCAAGATCCACCTCGCGATCGCGGCCTGGCCCTGGCCCTCCTATTTCTCGCCCGAGGCACGGCTCAAGGGCATTCGCATGTGCTGGGCGAAGTTCGCGCGCCCCTCGCCGCACACGGCCCCGACCTCGAGCAAGGCGGCGGGGCTCTACATGATCTGCACGATCAGCAAGCATGCCGCCGAGCGCCAGGGCTATGCCGACGCGCTCATGCTCGACTGGCGCGGCCAGATCGCCGAGGCGACCGGGGCCAACGTCTTCCTCGTGCGCAACGGCGAGCTGCACACGCCCACGCCGGACTGCTTCTTGAACGGCATCACGCGCCGCACCGTGATCGCGCTTGCCGAGGAGCATCAGATCAAGGTCCACGAGCGCGCCATCATGCCGAGCGAGCTCGCCACCACGCAGGAGGTCTTCATCTGCGGCACCGCCGCCGAGGTGACCCCGGTGGCCGAGATCGGCGAATACCAGTTCAAGGTCGGCCCGGTCACGCGCCTGCTCATGGACGGCTACGACAAGCTCGTCCGCCGCGGCGGCAAGAGCAAGGCGGCGTAGCGCAATCCCTCACCCTCCCATTGCTTCGCAATGGGCCCCTCCCTCTCCCGCAAGCGGTAGAGGGGCAGGAAGTAATCCCTCGCCCGCTTGCGGGAGAGGGAAGGGGCCCATCCCGAAGGGATGGGAAGGGTGAGGGAACTACTCCGCGGCCTTGGGCTTGGGCTTCTCCCACGCCGCTGCCGCCTGGTCGTCCTCGCTCCGGCCCTCGACCCAGCGCGCGCCCTGGGGCGTCTCCTCGAGCTTCCAGAAGGGGGCCTTGGTCTTGAGCCAGTCGACGAGGAAGCGGCAGGCCTCGAAGGCGGCGTCGCGGTGGGCGGAGGCCACGGCCACCAGCACGATGCGCTCGCCGGGCTCAAGCCGGCCATAGCGGTGGATGATGAGGCTCGCGGCGAGCGGCCAGCGTGCTTGCGCCTCCGCCTCGATCTCGGCGAGCTTGCGCTCGGTCATGCCGGGGTAATGCTCGAGGGTCATGGCATGGATGGCACCCTCGGGGCCGAGATCGCGCACCAGGCCGACGAAGCTCACCACGCCGCCGATGCCGTGCTTGCCCTCGACGAGGGCCGCGAGCTCGCGGGCCGGATCGAAATCTTGGCATTGCACGCGGATCATGCTCAGCCTCCCGTCAGCGGCGGGAAGAGGGCGACCTCGTCGCCGGCCTCGAGGCGTTGGTCGAAGGGAGCGAACTCCTGGTTGACCGCGACTCTCACGACCGAGAGGTCGCGCAAGGCTGCGGCGTAGCCCGGCCCGCGCGACTTGAGCCAGGCGAGGAGGGCTCTCACGTCGGTCACCTCCGCGGGCGGGGAGACCTCCTCCTCGGCCACCCCGGTGCGCTGCTTGAGCCAGGCGAAGTAGATCAACTTCATCAGCTCACCTCGCTGAAGGGGAGAAAATCGACCATGCTCCCGCGCTCGAGGTGGGTCAAGCTCTCGGGCAGCTCGGCGAGGCCGTCCGCTTCGACCATCGAGGAGAGGATGCCGGCCCCCTCGCGCGGAAATTTGCGCGCCACGATGCCGCCGGCTCCGTCGGAGACGAGGCGTGCGCGCACCCACTCGCGCCGGCCGTCCTTCTTGCGGTGCTCGAAGTCGGCGCGCACGCGGTAGAGCATGGGGGCGGTCTCGCTGCAGCCCATCATGCGCAGGAGGAGCGGGCGGGCGAAGCGCAGGAAGGTCACCATCATGGCGACCGGATTGCCGGGCAGGCCGAGGAAGGCCTTGCCGCCGATCTGACCGAAGGCCAAGGGCCGGCCGGGCTTGATCGCGAGGCGCCAGAAATGGAGGCTGCCGAGGGTCTCGAGGGCCGCGCGCACATGGTCCTCCTCGCCCGTCGACACCCCGCCCGAGGTGATGATCGCGTCATGGCCATGGGCCGCCTCGGCAAGCGCTTGGGCGACGACGGCGGGCCGGTCGGGCAGGATGCCGAGATCGGACACCGCACAGCCGAGGCGTTGCAGGAGGGCAGCCAAAGTGAAGCGGTTCGCGTCGTAGACCGTCCCCGGCGGGGTCGCCTGGCCGGGCTCGCGCAACTCGTCGCCCGTCGAGAACAGGGCGACGCGGAGCGCCTTCTGCAGTGCCAGTGCCGTGCAGCCGACCGAGGCGGCGAGCCCCAGATCCTGCGGCCGCAGGCGCCGGCCGGCGGAAAGGATGACCGCCCCCGCCTTCACGTCCTCGCCCGTCCTGCGGCGGTTGGCCCCGCGCCTGATGCCGGGTGCGATGACGACCGTGCCGCCCTCGCTGCGGCAATCCTCCTGCATCATCACCGTATCCGCGCCCTCCGGCATCTCGGCCCCGGTGAAGATGCGCACGGCCTCGCCGCGCGCGAGAGGCCGGCCGAGCGGATGGCCCGCAGCGGCGCGCCCGGCGACCCTGAGCCGCGTCTCGCCCGCAGGCCGAAGGTCGTCGAAGGCGATCGCATAGCCGTCGACCGCCGAATTGTCGTAAGGCGGCACGCTGCGCGCGGCGACGACGTCCGCAGCTAAGATGCGCTCGAGGGCGGCCGTGAGCGGGACCGTCTCGGCTTCGGTCACGCAAGCGACCCGGC